>JAYSZB010000066.1:0-4089 GCA_043727035.1 Sphingomonas sp.
TCGAACGCTGCTTCAACAAACTCAAAAACGCCCGCAGACTGGCGACACGATACGATAAAACCGCAGACAGCTACCTCGGCTTCATCCACATCGTCTCAACACGCCTGTGGATGCGTGAATTTGTCAACACAGCCTAGATGGCGGCGGCGGCACCGATACGCTGATCGGTGGCGCGGGCAACGACACTTACATCTTCGACAGCTCGGGCGACCGTGCGATCGAGACGGTGACCGCGACGGTGACCGACACCAATGACGCGGGCGGCATCGATCAGATCTTCTCGTCCTTCGCGGTCAACCTTAACCAATCGAACGGGATGCGGTTCATCGAGAATGTCACGCTGACCGGCACGGCGGCAGCGGCGGTCTATGGCAATGATCTGGGTAATGCGATCACCGCCAACAGCGGGGCCAACTATCTCGACGGGGCCAATGGCAATGACTCCATCCTCGGGCTCGGCGGCAATGACACTATGCTCGGCGGTGCAGGAGCCGACACCCTCGACGGCGGAGCGGGCCGCGACCGGCTGACGGGTGGTGTAGGACAGGACATCCTCACCGGCGGCAGCGAGGCCGACACGTTCGTGTTCGCTGCTGGCGACATGGGCACATCCCAGGCCACAGCCGACCGCATCACCGACTGGAGCGGGCTGGCGGGCGGCCGAGGCGACAGGATCGACCTCTCCGCCATCGACGCCAACACGGCGAACGGCGCGGGCACCAACGAGGCGTTCAGCTTCATCGGAGGTGCCGCGTTCAGCAACGTCGCGGGGCAGCTGCGTTCCGAGGTCATCTCGGGCAACACCTACCTCATGGCCGACACCAATGGCGATGGCGTAGCGGACTTGTGGTTCAGGCTCGATGGCACGGCCACCGTGGGAGCAGGAGACTTGGGGCTGTAAGCCCACTTGCATTCGCTGCGTGATCGTCAAACATGCTAAAGGACCGGGTCGATGGCATTGCTCAACTAACGCTGGCTCGCGGAACGACGCACATGGGCTGTGGGGATAATGGCGCGAAACCCAGACAAGGTGAGGTCGGCCTGACAGCACCATGGCACTATCTTGACAGAGAACTAACTGCGACTAAGCTCGCAACGAGCGAGTTATAAATTCGCCATCGGTCGTCTCTCGGAATCGCGGTTGGGCTGTCCCCCGCTGCGCTCAATTTGGAGCGAGACCATGTCGTTCACCTCGACCTTTAACTTCCAGCCGTTGGGTGCGCGGGTGCAGCTGTCCCCCTTGGGCAGTTTCAATCGCTTCGGCGGGATCGTCCAGACCGACAATGGCAACAGCGTCGTCTTCTATCAGAACGACGCGGGCCAGATCATCGGCCGAACTCTGTCCTCTACAAACGTCCTCGGCATCCCGATCGTTGTCAGTACGACCTCGGTCGTGCCCAGCTTCAATTTCAGCAACGATCCCGAGGCGACCAGCGCGACGCGCCTTGCGAACGGCAATATCGTCCTCGTCTGGGCCGATGCCGGCGGGAGTCGTGAGATCTTTATCCGCATCTTCGATGCTGAGCTGAACCCGATCACGGGCGGCATCCCTATCTCCACACGGCAGTCCGCATTCGAGAGCTCGCTCGCACCCGATGTTGCCGCGCTGCCGAATGGCGACTTCGTCGTCGCCTATCAGCATCAGTTCAGCGCCAGCGATTCGGACGTCCGCGTAGCTCGCCGCTCCTCGGCCGGCGCGGACCTCGGCACCGTCACTGTCGCCGTCACGCCGACGGTCATCGAAGAGCATCCCGCAATCACCGCATTGACCGACGGAGCCTATGCCGTCGCTTTTCAATCGCGACTTCAATCGAATTCAACGACCGCCCACGCTGCCGTCTTCAACAGTGACAACAGCGTCCGCGTCGTGAGCACTCCCTATCCGTCCAGTTCCTCTGTTAGCCGCGACGTGGATGTCATCGCGCGCAATGACGGTGGCTTTACCGTGGCCTTCAGGGACAATGACCGTATTGTAGTTTCGACGACGCTCACGACGCCGGCGTCAGCAACCGGCGCGTTCGTCGGCCAGCCTAACACACCAAGTCGCAGTCCTGTCGCTGCCGTGTCTCCTGACGGCTACGCCGTGGTCGCCTGGAACGTTCTTGCGTCAGCCAACAATCTTCAAGTCGTGGCGCAATTGATCGCTCCGAACGGGAGCCCGCTGCCAATAACTTTCGTCGCCAATGCTGGCGTTCTCGCCGGCGGGAGTAATAACGACACGGTCGGAAACATCGTCTGGCTCGATGGCGGCACCATTGCCGTTGCCTACGATGAGTTTAACGGGTCGGCATCCGTGCCGGCGATAGCCCGCTTTACAGTTGCCCGCATTTCGGTTGGCGACGCATCGAACGACGTCATGATTTTCACCGACAATGCCTTTCGTGACGAAGCTCTCGGAGGCGGGGGCAACGACACGATCTCAACCGGGCTTGGCGACGACTATCTCCAGGGCGACGCAGGCTCGAACATCCTGTCCGGCGGACCCGGTAACGACTTGTATCTGGCCACAGCTTTCGACACGATCATCGAACTGCCCGGTGAGGGCACGATTGACACCATCAGAACAACGACGCCGGTTTTCACGCTTCCCGCCAATGTCGAATGGCTTCAATACACCGGAGCGACCGCTGCCCTTCTGACAGGCAACGATCTCGACAATGTGATCAGTGGCTTTGCTGACGCCGCGCACCAGATCTCCGGGCTTGGCGGCGACGACGATATGTTCGGCGGCGGCACTTCGACCTTGCTGGGCGGCGACGGCAACGACAGGTTGACTGGCGGTGTGGGCAACAACCGTATCGAAGGTGGCAACGGTGACGACCTTGGCTATGGCGGCCCTGGCAACGACACGATTTTCGGCGAGATGGGCAGCGACACGCTCTTCGGTGAGACCGGCAACGACACGATCTTCGGTGGCGATGGCAACGACTTTCTCAACGGCGGCACTGGAACGGACGTCATCGACGGCGGTTCGGGGAGCGACGTCATTTTCCTATCCACCACTGGCGGCAGCACAGCATATGGCGGCATCGGAGATGATCGGTTCATCGTCACTAACGCCCTCGATTCGCTGATCGAATTAGGCAACGAAGGAACCGACGCCGTCGAGACCGCACTCGCGAGCTTCACAATCGCCGCGAACATCGAGAATCTGGTCTTCACCGGTGGTGTCGCGAACTTCACTGGCATAGGCAATGCCGGTGACAATATCATCAGCGGCGGAACCGGGCACAACGAGCTTCATGGGCGCGACGGCAATGACACGCTGAATGCAGGTGCCGGAAACGATACAATCGATGGAGGTGCTGGTTCGGATACAGCGGATTATAGCAATGATACACGAGCTGTAGTGGTCACGCTTAATGGTGCAACTACGGCATCTGTATCACTGAACGGCACCGCTGAGGACACACTGGTCAATATTGAGAGCGTCCGCGGCGGTTCCGGCGCAGATGCGCTGACTGGCGACGCCGCCGCCAATCAGCTCACAGGTGGCCTCGGCAACGATACGCTGAACGGAGGGTCTGAGAGCGACTTATTGCAAGGCGGCGACGGCGACGACGTGCTCAATGGCGATGCAGGTCTGGACATGCTGTTCGGCGTGTTGGGCAACGATCGGCTCGACGGCGGCGCAGGCGACGACGTGCTGACGGGCGGTGCGGGCGACGATGTCTATGGCGTCGATAGCTTGGGCGATGTAATCACCGAAGAGGCGGATGCAGGGACTGATCTGGTCGAATCATCGATGAGCTTCGCGCTGGCCGCCAATTTCGAGAATCTGACGCTGACCGGCTCCGCCAACATCAACGGCACGGGCAATGCTGTGTCGAACCAGATCACCGGCAACGCTGGCAACAACCGGGTCGACGGTGGTGCGGGCGACGATGTGCTGGCAGGCGGGCTCGGTAACGACACCTATGTCATCAACAGCAGCGGCGATGTGGTGACCGAGGGACTGAACGCAGGGATCGATCTGGTCGAGGCGTCGGCATCGTTCGTGCTGGGCGACAATATCGAGAATCTGACCCTGACCGGGGCGGCGTCGATCAACGGCACCGGCAATGCGATCGGCAACCGCATCATCGGCAA
>JAYSZB010000067.1:0-1679 GCA_043727035.1 Sphingomonas sp.
CGGCGGCTCCTCGGTGCCGCTGGTCCCCGCCGCCGAGATCATCGACGCGCCAATGGATTTTGACGGGTTGAAAGCGCTCGGTTCGGGCCTCGGCACCGCCGCCGTGATCGTGATGGACAAATCGACCGACATCGTCCGCGCGATCAGCCGCATCAGTTACTTCTACAAGCATGAAAGCTGCGGCCAGTGCACCCCGTGCCGCGAGGGCACCGGCTGGATGTGGCGCACCATGGAACGCCTCCGCGAGGGCGACGGCACCCCCGCCACGATCGATCGCCTGTACGACGTCACCAAACAGATCGAAGGCCACACCATCTGCGCGCTGGGCGACGCCGCCGCCTGGCCGATCCAGGGCCTGATCAAGCACTTCCGCCCCGAGATGGAGCGGCGGATGGCGGAGCGGAATGGCACGATGCGGGAGGCGGCGGAATGAACCGGTTGAGCTCCGTTGCGGCGATGGTTTTGCTGTTGTTTTCAATCCCGGCGCACTCACAGGTCGGTGGCTCACGCCTCACCAAATATGCCGAGCCGGCTGACGGCGCGAAGGCGTTCAAGATCTGGATTGAGTGCGTCGCTGGGCTCGATGCCAAATGGGCGCGCGGCGTGCTCGAAACCTTGCCATCAACTGACGCAGAAAAGGCGCTGATCGCCAAGCGTTACGGTGGGGACGATCGCTGCCTGACCGACAGCAGGTTGCTGATGTCCGGACGCTCGCTTGCATTCAGCTCGGAAAGCATGCGTGGCGAGTTGGCCCGCTACTATGTCACGACTGAACTTTCCGCTCGCGGCGAACGACAGCGCATTGCCGGCGCGGCGACGTCGTGGCTAAGCGATGGACTAGCTGCGCTCCCGAGTGCCACCAAATATGATCGTCCAGCACTTGTCGCCTATCAGTTCGCGGCGTGCCTGGCAGACGATTATTGGACGGAGGCACGGGCACTGGTCGGCACGGCGCGCGGCACCGCAGAGGAGAGGGCGGCCATGTCGGCGCTGGCGCCGAAATTCGAATTTTGCCTCGCCAACGGTGCTAAGATCAACTTCACATTGCCGATCCTTCGGCTCTATCTTGCTGAGGCCGTCTATCACAGCCTCACGCACACCCCGCGCCCGGCGATTCCGCCAGCGGCGAGGGCCATGCGGAAGGTGGAGCAGTGAACCCCTTCCAGTTTGCGCTCGCCTTGGGCATCGCCGTGCAGCTCTTTATCGTCAGGATCGTCATGCGGCGGTCGATGCGCGTTCGACCGGTCGCCAAGCGCTCGGCGAGCGACGCGAGGATTGCAACGACGGTGGGTTCGATCCATGCATCAAGTTCCGGCTGCAGCCGCGCTGGCGGCGGCGGAGGTCGCAGCTAATGCCTAAAGTCACCGTCGACGGCGTCGAGATTGAGGTTCCGCAGGGCGCGACCGTGCTGCAGGCGTGCGAGCTTGCGGGCAAGGAAATCCCGCGCTTCTGCTATCACGAACGCCTCAGCATCGCCGGCAATTGCCGCATGTGCCTGGTCGAGGTCGCGCCCGGGCCGCCCAAGCCGCAGGCGAGCTGCGCGCTGCCGGCCGCCGACGGCCAGGCGATCCGCACCGATACCGCGATGGTCAAGAAGGCGCGCGAAGGGGTGATGGAGTTCCTGCTCATCAACCACCCGCTCGATTGCCCGATCTGCGACCAGGGCGGCGAATGCGACC
>JAYSZB010000068.1:0-1646 GCA_043727035.1 Sphingomonas sp.
AGTGATCGCGCTGGGTGGTGCGTGGGTCACTCCCGGGCTGGTCGATTGCCACACCCACCTCGTGTTCGGCGGCACCCGCGCGGCGGAACATGCGATGCGCCGCGCCGGGGCATCTTATGCGGAGATCGCCCACGCCGGGGGCGGGATCGCCGCGACCGTCGCCGCGACCAAGGCCGCCTCCGCCGATCAACTCCGCGATCAGTCGCGCCGCCGCCTCCACGCGCTGATGGCCGGCGGGGTGACCACGGTCGAGATCAAGTCGGGCTACGGCCTCGACACCGCGTCGGAAATCCGCCTGCTCAACACCGCCCACGCGATCGGCCGCGACCAGCCAGTGCGGATCGTCCCGACCCTGCTCGCCGCTCACGCGCTGCCGCCGGGCGTGGACCGCGAGGCTTATGTCAACATGATCGTCGAGGAGATGATCCCGGCGGTGGCCAAGGCCGGACTCGCGACCAGCGTCGATGCCTTCTGCGAAACCATCGCCTTCTCTCCCCCCGAGGTCGAGCGCATCTTCACCGCCGCCCGCGCCAACGGCCTCCCGGTCCGCCTCCACGCCGAGCAATTAAGCAACCAGAACGGCGCCGCGCTCGCCGCCAAATACAAAGCGCTGTCGGCCGACCATCTCGAACATCTCGACGCCGCCGGGGCGAAGGCGATGGCTGCTGCGGGCACCGTCGCGGTGCTACTCCCTGGCGCTTATTATGCACTTCAGGAAACCCGCAAACCGCCGGTCCAGCTACTCCGCGATCACGCAGTGCCGATCGCCATCGCCACCGACTGCACCCCCGGCACCTCGCCAATGCTCAACCCGCAGCTGGTGATGAACATGGCCTGCACTTTGTTCGGCCTGACGCCCGAGGAAGCCATCGCCGGAATGACCATCAACGCCGCCCGCGCGCTCGGGCTGGCGCATGATATCGGCAGCGTCGAAGCGGGCAAGGCGGCCGACCTGTGCGCGTGGCGGGTCGAAGACTTGAGCGAGCTCGGCTACTGGATCGGCATGCCTGGGCCTGAGCGACGGATTTTTGCCGGGGTGGACAGCTGAACATGACGAGCTTCTCAGTTGCAAATCACTTAGTTGAGTTTGCTGACTGCCGAGAGATCGGCCAAGCCGGACCGGTCACCGGCTCGATGAGCATCAATGGCGAACCTGTCACAAGAAAATTTCTCTGGGGTCAGCCGCGCACGCTGCGGTTCCATCCAACACCATTGGAGTTTAGCGGCGACATTTTGGTCCCGCTTTGGGAAGCAACTTGCTTCTACCTTGTGCGGATCGACCCGATGACACTGAAAATCCGCAGATTGACCCGAGGCTTCGGCTACATGCGACTGCTGCGAGTGGTTGGAACCGAGATCGAGTTTTCGACTTGGTGGGATGACAGAGAGACTCACAAGGTGCGACTTGCCTAGGCCCACCGTCCGGCTCCCTCTCCACCGTTCGCCCTGAGCTTGTCGAAGGGTTGTCCTGTTTCTAACGACGCATCAGAAAGAGCAGTCTTTCGACAGGCTCAGGACAAACGGGTTTTATGAAATGACCGACCGACGCGACAATAGCCGCCGCATTCGCGCCCGACGGGGCAGCGAGATCAAAGCGAAGCACTGGACCACCGAGGCGGCGGTGCGGATGCTGATGAACAACCTCG
>JAYSZB010000069.1:0-1627 GCA_043727035.1 Sphingomonas sp.
CGGCGCGCTGTCACCGTCGACCAATCCCGAGGCAACCCCGGTGATCAAGGCGATCGCGGCGGTCAAGGGACGCAATTCGATCATCGTCGCGCCGCACCCCCGCGCCAAGCTGACCAACAAATTGATCTGCGACCTGATGCGCGACGCGATCGTCAAGATGGGCGCGCCGGCCGACATCGTCATCGGCATCGACACGCCGACATTGGAGAAAACCAACGAGCTGATGCGGCAATGCGACCGGATCCTCGCCACCGGCGGCGCGGCCATGGTCACCGCGGCCTATTCGAGCGGGACGCCGGCGCTTGGCGTCGGTGCCGGCAATGCGGTCATCACGGTCGACGAGACCGCCGATCTGGACGACGCCGCCGAAAAGATCCGCCTGTCCAAGACGCTCGACCTCGCCGCCTCATGCAGCGCCGACAATGCGGTAATCCTGGTTGATGCGATCCATGACACGATGCTCGCCAAGCTGGTTGCCAAGGGCGGGCTGGTGCTCGACGCCGAGCAAAAGGCCAAGCTCCAGAACGTGATCTGGGTCGATGGCCATATCAACGCCAAGGTGGTGGCGCAGACGCCGAAGTTCATTGCCGATTATGCCGGCTTCGACATCCCCGAGGATACGCAATTCTTCATCGTCCCCGAAACCGGCGCGGGCCCCGATCATCCCTTCTCGGGCGAGAAAATGACGGTGACGATGGCGCTGTATCGGGCGAAGGACATCGACGATGCGATCGCGCTCACCAACCGCATCCAGGCCTATCAGGGCCAGGGCCACAGCTGCGGCATCTATTCGCGCTCCGACGCCAACATCATGAAGCTGGCGGAAGGCACCAATACCAGCCGGGTAATGGTCAACCAGCCGCAAGCAGCGTCCAACAGCGGCAATCTGTGGAACGGCATGCGCCAGACCTTTTCGCTTGGTTGCGGCAGCTGGGGCGGCAACGGCACCAACAACAACATCACCTGGCGCGACCTGATCAACGAGACTTGGGTGTCGAAGCCGCTGGCCACGCCCAAGACGCTGCCGAGCGACGAGGAACTGTTTGGTGACGTGATCGAAAAGCTCGGGTGAGCGTGAAGCTGGCTTATTCGGCGTTGCTGGTGCGTGACTATGAGGAGGCGATTGCCTTTTACTGCGGGGCAATGGGTTTTCCGCTGATCGAAGACAGCGACCTGGGCAACGGCAAGCGCTGGGTGGTGATCGGGGGCGAGGGCGGCGGCGCGCGGCTGATTGCGAAAGCCAGGAAGCCGGACGAACTGGGCGCGATTGGAAACCAGTTCGGCGGCCGCGTCGGCTTGTTCGCGCATGTTGATGACTTTTCCGCCGCCCATGACAAGATTGCCGCTGCTGGCGGCGTGTTCGAGGAAAAACCGCGGCACGAGGCCTATGGGACGGTGGCCGTGTTCCGCGATCCCCTAGGCAACCGCTGGGACTTGATCGAGCCCAAGGCATGAGCCGGCAGCGCGCATCGGGCTGCTCCCCTTACGAATCCGCTTATGGCTTTTGGCGCGCGGTTCGGGTTGGCGATCGCATCCTCGTCGCCGGGACCGCTCCGGTCGAGCCGGACGGCTCCTCCACCCCCGGCGATGCCGCCGCGCAAACGCGCCGCTGTTTCACGATCATCCT
>JAYSZB010000070.1:0-31795 GCA_043727035.1 Sphingomonas sp.
GGATTGCTTCGCTGCGCTCGCAATGACGGAAAAGTTTCAAGTTCAGCATGACGCAATTTGTGGGTAGAGGCGACGCAATGACCGAATCTAACACTCCCCACCCCTATCGCCGCCTCGGCCTCCTCGTCGCCGCGACGATCCTCATCGCCGATCAGCTGGTCAAATGGATCGTCACCGTGCCGCTGAGCCTCGAGACGATCCGCAGTTTCCCCATCGTCCCCTTCTTCCAGCTGACCTGGGTGAAAAATTACGGCGTCAGCTTCGGCCTGCTCACGGCAGACAGCGATATGCAGCGCTGGTTGCTGGTGGCCTTCACCGCTGCCGTCGCCGCCGCCGTTGCGGTGTGGATGTGGCGGGAGAAGGCGCGCACCGACGTTGTCGCGCTCGCCATGGTGCTGGGCGGGGCGCTGGGCAATATCATCGATCGGGCGCGGGTTGGCTATGTCATCGATTATGCCGATCTGCATTTCGGCGAGTTTCGTCCCTTCCTGGTGTTCAACATCGCCGATGCGGCGATTACCATCGGCGTGCTTCTTTTGGTTGCACGCGCGCTGTTGGTGCGCGAAAAGAAGGATTAGCGAGCAATTCCGCTCCACCATTTTCCGACCACCCTGAGCTTGTCGAAGGGCTGCCCTCTTCCTTTGCGACGCCCGCAAACAAGGACAGTCCTTCGACAAGCTCAGGATGATCGGGTAAGGGGAAAGCAGTTCGGTATTCGGGGCGATGCCCCAAAGGGAAGTGAAACGACCATGCGCAAGAGCCTCATCATCGCTGCCGCCGCTTCGGCGCTGACCCTGTCGGCCTGTGGTTCGACCGGCCTGTTCGACCGCAACCGGCCCGACGAATATGCCGTCACCCGCGCCGCCCCACTGGTCATCCCGCCCGATTATGCGCTGACCCCGCCGACCCCCGGCGCACCGGCTCCGGCTGCCGAGACGACGGCGGAGCAGACATTGCGCGCGCTGTTCGGCGGCCCTGCGCCGCGCAGCGCGACCGAGACATCGCTGCTCAACCGCGCCGGTGCGGCGCGCGCCGAATATGGCATCCGCTCGTCGGTCGGCGATCCGCTGACCGCTGTGGTCGACAAGGGCACAGTGACGCGCGATATCCTTGCTGCACCAAGCGGGGCAGGGCAGTTTGCCCAGGCCGTGGCGGGGACGCGCACGGGCGGATGAAGCAGATATCTTGTCATTCCCGCGAAAGCGGGATCCAGGGGCGGCACGGAGCCTTGCTCTATGCCGCCCCTAGATTCCCGCTTTCGCAGGAATGACAATGAACAAAGAGGTAATGCTCGTTGATTGAGCCAGTGCTTCAGCCCGCCACCCGCTCGACCAGCCCATAGGCCATCAGCCGCCGCACCACGGCTTCGGCATGGTCGAAGGCCAGATCGGCAAGCGTGAAGCGTTCGCCCGATAGTGCGCGGTGCAATGCTGCTTCGCTTTCCACGGTGAACCATAGATCGGTGCCGGGGACGATCAGGCAGGTGCGACCGTCGTCGCCGTCTTCGCGCACCATCCGCCACGGGGCGAGCGGGGCGGCGCAGAACAGTTCGTCATCGCCAATCGCCGCTCCCGCATGGGCGATGGTGCCGCCATTGGTCGCGGGCCGCGCGCGCACGAAGCTGCCGGCCATCAAATCCATGGCGGGATCGAGCTGCATCTCACGCGCCAATATGCCGCCCAGTTCGGCCAGCGTCGCGCGCGCGTCCGACCGGTCGAAGCCATGGCGGGTAAATCCGGCAGGCAGGCTGCGGCGGAACGCCGGTTCGCGCAGCGCCACTTCGGAGACGGCCTCCAGCACCAGATCGGCCCAGGTGCGGGAAATCAGCCCAACGGTGATGTGCAGGCTGGGGCTTTCACCCTCGGTCAGCGCATCGTGCATCATGCCGCGCGGCACATAGGCGACATCGCCCGCCTTCATCAGAAATTCGTGGCGCAGCTCGCCCTTGTCGTGTTCGCGGGAAACGAATCGCTCGCCGCGGTAGGGGGTGTCGAGCGGCACGTCGTACAGCCGCCAGCGCTTCTCGCCCTCGATCTGGATGACGAACACGTCATGATTGTCGAAATGCACCGGGAATCCCTGCGCATGGGCCGGGGTCAGATAGAGATTGGTCTGGGTGTGGCAGGAAAAGACATGCTCAATGCCCTGGCACAATCGCCCGAGCGCAGGAACGATCCGCTGCGCCTGGTTGAGGATGATCGTCGCGCCGCGCCGGTAATGGATCGCCACCGCGCCGCGGTCGACATAGCCCTGATCGTCGAGATAGGCGGAGCTGTCGATACCATGATCGGCGGTCGAATCGGCCAGCAGAAGATCGCCCGATTTGAGATCGGTGCCGGTAACGATACGGTCGATGCCGGCGATCGACACCACGCCATCGAAGCGATCGCGTGCCAGCCCGACATCGGTGGCAGCGGCGACCAGCGCCTCACGCTCGTAAATGCTGTCAATAAAAGAGCGCGATGCCCGCTCGCCGATGAGAAAGGCGAGCGGGTCGTGGCGCCAGGCATCGGCCAGCGTCATGCTATGGGACACCCGTTACGGTCGCTAAGCCGAACTCAGCGGAACCGGCTGGTTCCGGCGGGATCGGACGGATCATTGTCCGCCGGCCGCGCGCCGCGTCCACGGCCGCTGCCGTCGGTCGGATCGCTGTCGGTCGAGCCGGTGCGGCCATTGCCGCCGGTGTCGGTCGGATCGCTGTCGGTGGTGTTGGTGGTGCTGCCACGACCACGTCCGCTGCCGTCCGTCGGGTCGCTGTCGGTGGTCTGCGGGCGACCCCGGCCTCGGCCGGAACCATCGGTCGGATCGCTGTCGGTTGCGCCGGTGCGGCCCCGGCCACCGGCATCGGTCGGGTCACTGTCGGTCGCCTGCGCACGCGCGGCAACGCCGGACAACAGCGCGCCAGCGCCACCGGCGATGACAGCCCCGCCGACAACGCGGCTGAGAAATGAGCGGCGGTTGAGTGGTGATTGATCGGTCATGCGTCCCCCGAAAATTGCACCGATACCGTGTCTGTCACCACTCCGGTGCCAGCAATCGATCGGCGATCTGCGACTACACTATATGCCGAGCACGTTTTGTCAAAACATTGTTCCGGCAGGCTTCATTGCGCCCGCACAATGGTACGGGGCAATGACCCGCTCCCCGATCCCTCGGGCGAGCGGGTCATCCCCCGTTGTTTGGGTTGTCAGAAGCGGCTGGATGCCGCCGGATCGGTGGGATCGCTATCGACCGTCCGTCCACCGCGTCCACGACCGCCCGAATCGGTCGGATCGCTATCCGTGGTGCCAGTGCGGCCGCGTCCGCCGGTATCGGTCGGATCGCTATCGCTGACGCCGGTCGAATTGCCGCGCCCTCTCCCGCCGCTGTCGGTGGGGTCGCTGTCGGTCGTGCCAGAGCGGCGGCCATTGCGCCCACGGCCCGACCCATCGGTCGGGTCGCTGTCGGTGGTGCCAGTACGCCCACGTCCGCCCGAATCGGTGGGATCGCTGTCGCTCACTCCAGTATTACTGCCCCGCCCGCGACCCGAGCCGTCGGTGGGATCGCTATCGGTCGTACCGGTCCGCCCACGTCCGCGACCCGAGCCGTCGGTGGGATCGCTATCCGTTACACCGTTATTGCGCCCGCCACGTCCACGCCCGCCGGTGTCGGTTGGGTCGCTGTCGGTCGTGCCACGTCCACGCCCGCCGGTGTCGGTCGGATCGCTATCGGTCGTCCCACGTCCACGACCTCCGGCATCGGTCGGGTCGCTGTCGGTCGTGCCGCGCCCGCGACCACCCGTATCGGTCGGGTCGCTGTCGGTAACTTGTGCTCCCGCCGTGCCGGTCACGAACGCGCCGGCGCCCCCGACGATCACTGCGCCGCCGACGACGCGCCCGAGAAACGATCTGCGATTGATTGGTGACCGATCGGTCATGATATTTCCCCAAAATACATGGCGACCGGTGCCTTTGCGGCTTCAACGGTCGGGATTGCGAGCGTCCCGGCGGCGTAAGATAACCGCGAGGCCCAATTTGTCAAAAAGTCGATGAAGCGGCGCTGAATGAAGGCGCCATCCGAAACAAAACTGATTTTTCGGCAATGTGATGTTGTAACCTGTCGGCTATTGTGTCAGACGCCTCCCCGACAGTTCATGGAGTCGTTCTTGCCCTCTGCCTCTGCCCATATCCACGATCGGCGTAGCGCCTGGCTCGACAAGGCCGGGATCTGGGTGTCGGCCTTGTGCGTGGCGCATTGTCTGACCAGCGCCATCGTCGTGACCGCGCTGGCCAGCTTCGGCGGGGTGTTCCTGTCGCATTGGGTGCATGAAGTCGGGCTCGCCGTCGCCATCGTGCTTGGTGCCGTCGCGCTGGGTCAGGGGGCTATCCGCCATGGCTATATTGCTCCATTCGGCGTCGGCTGCTTCGGGCTGGGGATGATGGCGGGCGCGTTGTCGCTGCCTGCATCGATGCACGATTACGAGTTGGCCGCGACGCTTGCAGGGGTGATGGTGCTGGCGCTGGGCCATGATCTCAACGGACGCGCCCGTAACTGATCCGACCCTTCATGCCCTTGCCGCAGCGGCGAGGCGGGCCTAGATTTCGCCAATGGCAGCACATCATCATCACAAGATAGGTCCCGAGCTGGAAGCAGCGGCGAAAGCGTCGCTCGAAGCCGCCGGAGAGCTATGGACCGACATGCGCGGCGATATTTTCGCTGCAATCGCCGATCGCGACAAACCGACCAGCGCCTATGACATTGCCGATGCGGTGTCGAAGTCGCGGGGAAAGCGCGTCGCTCCGAACAGCGTCTACCGCATCCTCGACCTGTTCGTCGCCAATAACCTGGTCCGTCGCGTCGAAAGTTCGAACGCGTTCATTGCCAACAGCCACCCGGGCTGCGTTCACGACTGCATCTTCCTGATTTGCGATTCATGCGGCCAGACCACGCATATCGACAATGATGCGATCGCCAATGATGTCCGTGCCGCCGCGACTGCGTCGGGCTTCGCGCCGGCACGACCGGTGATCGAGGTGCGCGGCACCTGCGCCGAGTGCGATTGATCGACATAGCCTTGGTTTCTGCACGCCGACTGCACAGCTTTTCCGTTCGACAGTATCGCGTGCAACCACTAATTACAGCGGCATGACCGAACGCCCTGCGACACCGCTGCTCGATACTGTCGATAACCCGGCCGACCTCAGGCGGCTCCAGCCCGATCAATTGCGTGCACTTGCCGACGAGCTGCGCGCGGAAATGATCTCGGCGGTCGGCGTTACCGGCGGGCACCTCGGTTCGGGGCTCGGTGTGGTCGAACTGACGGCGGCGATCCATTATGTGTTCGATACGCCGCGCGACCGGCTGGTGTGGGACGTCGGCCACCAATGCTATCCGCACAAAATCCTGACCGGCAGGCGCGAGCGTATCCGCACGCTGCGCCAGGCTGGCGGCCTGTCCGGTTTCACCAAGCGCAGCGAATCGGACTATGATCCGTTCGGTGCGGCGCACAGTTCGACATCGATCAGCGCCGCGCTCGGTTTTGCCATCGCCAACAAGCTCAACGATCAGCCGGGCAAGGCCATCGCCGTCATCGGTGACGGCAGTATGTCGGCGGGCATGGCCTATGAGGCGATGAACAATGCGGCAGCCGCCGGTAACCGTCTGATCGTCATCCTCAACGACAATGACATGTCGATCGCCCCGCCGGTCGGCGGGCTTTCCGCCTATCTCGCACGGCTCGTTTCCAGCCGCGAATTCCTCGGCGTGCGCGACGTGCTCAGGAGGCTGGCGCGCAAGCTGCCCGGGCCGCTTCACAAGGCCGCCAAGAAGACCGACGAATTCGCCCGCGGCATGGCGATGGGCGGCACGTTGTTCGAGGAACTGGGCTTTTATTATGTCGGCCCGATCGACGGACATAATATCGATCATCTGATTCCGGTGCTGGAGAATGTCCGCGACGCGGCGGAAGGCCCATGCCTGATCCATGTGGTTACCGAAAAGGGTAAAGGCTATTCCTTTGCCGAGGCGGCGACCGACAAATATCATGGCGTGCAGAAATTCGACGTCGTCACCGGTGTCCAGCAGAAAGCGCCGCCGGGACCGCCCGCCTACCAGAATGTTTTCGGTGAAACCCTCGCCAAACTCGCCGACAGTGACCCGCGCATCGTCGCCATCACTGCTGCAATGCCCGGCGGCACCGGCGTCGATAAATTTGCTGCCGCGCACCCGACGCGCAGCTTCGATGTCGGCATCGCCGAACAACATGCCGTGACCTTTGCCGCCGGCCTCGCCGCGCAAGGGATGCGGCCCTTTTGCGCGATCTATTCGACCTTTCTGCAGCGCGCCTATGACCAGGTGGTGCATGATGTGGCGATCCAGAATCTGCCCGTCCGCTTTGCCATCGACCGCGCCGGACTGGTCGGTGCCGATGGCGCGACCCACGCGGGATCGTTCGATGTCACCTATCTGGCGACGCTGCCCAATTTCGTCGTGATGGCGGCGGCGGACGAGGCCGAACTGGTCCATATGACCTACACCGCCGCGCTCCACGACAGCGGCCCGATCGCCTTCCGCTACCCGCGCGGCAACGGCACCGGCGTGGCCTTGCCGGAGGTTCCGCAGCAGCTGGAGATCGGCAAGGGCAGGGTGGTGCGTGACGGCAACACGGTCGCCATCCTCTCGCTCGGCACACGCTTGGCGGAGGCGCTGAAGGCTGCCGATGCGCTCGACGCCAAGGGGTTGAGCACCACCGTCGCCGACCTGCGCTTTGCCAAACCGCTCGATGAAGCGCTGATTCGCCGCCTGCTGACCACGCATGAAGTATGCGTGACCATCGAGGAAAATGCCGTCGGCGGGTTGGGCGCGCATGTGCTGACCATGGCCAGCGACGAAGGGCTGATCGACGGCGGGCTAAAACTGCGCACGATGCGATTGCCGGATGTGTTTCAGGACCAGAATAGCCCCGACAAGCAATATGACGAGGCGGGCCTGAACGCGCCGAACATCGTCGAGACGGTGCTGCGCGCGTTGCGGTGGAACGATGCGGGGGTCAGCGAGGCGGGGGTGGCGTGATGAAGTTACTTGCGATTTTACTGCTGGTTCAAGCTTCGACACAAGCAAGCCCCTTTGCCGCCTATGCGGGGCGCTATCCAACGGACACAGTGAGAGGGGTTTCGTTCCTGAACCATCCGTTGGTTGAAAGAGCCGTGAACAACGCTATGTTCAATGATGCCGTGTCGCACCGCGTAAGAACCGCAGGAACCGAGTCACCAATAGAAGTGCGCTCTCGGGTTGCACTTGCAGCGGCATGTCAATCTCACAATTGCGGCGATCATAATTGGACAATTTTAGTCAAACCAAACGGTAGCGGTCTCGTCTGTTACTATAGCGCGGATTTAACATCCGGTCGAGGTGTGTGGTTCTCAGACGGAGGCCCCGCCTTTAACACTGCTGGAAGTTGTCCATCAACGTTCGCCAGTCTCCCAAGGCAAGCATCATTGTGGTTGGCTCGATAAGATCCTTGATTGGTTCAGCGATAAATCTCGCGCCGATGCCCTACCGATACCACCACAATTACCATGAGGCCTTCCTCGATCCGCGCGATAAGGCGATAGTCGCCGATGCGGTACCGCCAGTGGCCAGCCCACTCGCCAGCCATTGCGATACCCCGCGCGCGCGGATTGCCTGCCTCAGCGATCTTCTTCAACGTGGCGGCGATCCGGATCGCTATGGTGTCGGGCAGTTTGTCAAAGCTTCGTCGCGCTCCCCGCTCGAGCTCAATAGTCCAAGCCACGTTCGCGCATCACTTGCTCGAGCGAAACCGTCTCTCTGCCCGCATCGGGATCACGCATGGCTTCTTCGAGCAGCGCGATACATTCCATTTCTTCGATGCGATCCTCGATGGCGCGGCGCACGAAGTCGCTTTTGCTGCGACCCGTACGCTTGGCCATGGAGCTAAGACGTTCTTCGAGATCAGGGTCGAGACGAACCGCTAGCATCACCTACTCCTTTGTCATACATGTATAACAAAGTTGGCTCCGTCGGTCAAACCTCACATCCCCCGCACCGGCGCGCCATAGCCGATCAGCGCCGCGTCTGCTGTCACCAGCTCGACCCCCTCGACGATCGCCTGAGCCAGCAGCGCGCGGTCGAACGGGTCGGCGTGGAGCGGCGGCAGATCGCGCACGGCGACGGCGTGTTCGCCGGTGAAGGGGAGTTCGGTCCAGTCGCGATCGAGTGCGGCCTGCCTGATCACCGATGGATCATAGGCGAAATCGGAGCGACCAAGCGCCGACTTGATGGCGATTTCCCAGATCGAAATGCTGCTGAACAACGGCGGCTTGTCCAATGTCTCTAGTTGGTTACGCAATGACGCGCTCAGCCGCCTGGGGATAACCAGCGCCCAGATTACTATCTGCGTATCTGCCAACATAATCAGGATTTGCCGTTGAACATCACGTCGATCTCATCGGTGAACATGGTATCGAAATCGTCGGGCGGTGGGGCCAGATGCTCAAGACCACCCAGCCGACTCCTGGCGACGGGCATCTCTTCGTTCAATGCCTCCACCTTGACCAGCGGCTTGCCTGCCTTGGCGATAATGAACGGCTGCCCTTTGACCGCCATAGCGATCAGTTTGGACAGGTTGGTCTTGGCATCATGAATATTGACGGTCAGCATCGCAACATCCTATCGGACTTAGTCCGGTGAACTTAGTTTATTCATTGTCCCCGTCAAGCCGAATTCCGGGCAACGCCGGGCAAACACAAAGTCTCGATCGCCGGGACGCCGCCGTCATGGCGTCGCCGGAGCGCCCATGCCATAGGCGGCCTTTGAGACGCGCTGGCTGTTCACGTCGCCGATCCACTGCATCATCGGGATAGCCGACACCGCGATGATTGCGACGATGAGGCCATATTCGATGGCGGTTGCTCCGCGCTGTTTTCTGCCGCTGGCTGGTCGATCAGTGAAAGTGACAGATTTCATCGCGAAGTCTGGTCGCCGCTCGCTCGCTCCACTTGCACTGGCAGATGCCATGGCCGATATGCACGCCATGCTTGCTCCGCCCAAATCTGCCGCCGAAACCGGCATAGTCGGCCTTGGTCAGCCCGCGGCACTGGCACGCTGGTTATATGCGGTAGCCATGCTGGTGGTGGCGATGGTCGTGGTCGGCGGGATCACGCGGTTGACCGAATCTGGTTTGTCCATCACCGAATGGAAGCCGATCACCGGCGCGCTGCCGCCGCTGAATGCGGCTGACTGGGCAAGCGAGTTTGCGCTCTACCAGGCCACAACCGAATATCAGACGGTAAATCGCGGCATGAGCATGGCCGATTTCCAGTTCATCTATTTTTGGGAATGGGCGCACCGGTTGCTGGGGCGGGTCATCGGCCTCGCCTTCGCTCTTCCGATGGCATGGTTTGCTGTGAAGCGTGCCATTCCGCGCGGCTATGGTCCGCGCCTGCTGCTGCTGCTCGCGCTGGGCGGGCTCCAGGGTGTCATCGGCTGGTGGATGGTGACATCGGGCCTATCGGGGCGCACCGATGTCTCGCACTACCGGTTGGCGGTGCATCTGTGCCTGGCGTTGTTCATTCTCGGCGCGCTGGTGTGGACCGCGCGCGATCTCGTCGCGCTCGACCGCAACGATAGCGTCCGCCCCGCACCGATGCGGCGCGGCGTTACGATCGCGCTCACTCTCCTTACCGTGCAATTATTCTGGGGCGCGTTCACCGCCGGCCTCGATGCCGGTTTCGCCTTTTCGAGCTGGCCACTGATGGGCAGCGAGTTTTTCCCGTCGGATACGCCGATGCTGGCCTCTTGGGCTGCCAATCTGGTCGATAACCCGATTGTCGTGCAATTCATCCATCGGTGGTGGGCGTTCGTCGCGGCGGGCGCGATGATCTGGCTCGGCGTGCAGGCGATGCACGGCGGCGCGCGGCAGGCGGGGATGGTGCTGCACGCACTGGTCGTCGTGCAGATCCTGCTTGGAATCGCCACACTGCTAACCGGCGTCGAACTGTGGGTGGCGGTGGCGCATCAGGGCGTCGGCGCGTTGCTGGTCGGCGCAGCGGCATGGTGCGGCCATGCGGCGAGTATGCGCGGCGGTGCGGTACGGGTGCGAACGCAAGCAATCGCCTGACGGCTTGCACTGTGTCAGTGTATTGTTTATACAATACACATGATGCTATCCCTTATTGAACATATCGCCGGCACAGCGATACCGGCGCGCGTCGCTCCATCCTCGCCGATCCGCCGATTACACGAGTAGTCGCCCTACGGGGTCGCTTCGTCGCAGCCGGTTTGACCCCCTGTCATAATCTAGCAAGACACCGCGACGACAGTTGTAGTCGATGATCGTTCGGGAGGGGTTGGTATGCGTCAGTTTCGGTATAAGGCACGGTTACGGCTCGCAGCAGCGTCGCTCGCGACGATAATCGGGGCGGATGCCGCACTGGCACAGGATGTCGTATCGACACCTGCGGTCGCAACCGATGTCGCCACCGGAGCGGACGGTCGACTGCTCTACCCGGTCGGCTATTTCGCGCAATACGCGCCATCGACCGCGCTGGACATCGTCCAGCGCATTCCCGGCTTCAATCTCGATTCGGGCGACAGCGATGTTCGCGGATTTGGCGGGGCGGCGGGCAATCTGGTGATCGATGGCGCACGGCCCAGCGCCAAATCGGATTCGCTGCAGACCATCCTCAGTCGCATTCCCGCCAGCCGTGTGCTGCGGGTCGAAGTCGGGTCGGGCGATCTTTTCGGGGCGGAGTATAGCGGGAGGCCGCGCGTCGCCAATCTGGTGCTCAGCGATGTCGACGGTCTTTCCGGCACGCTCGATCTCAGGGTGGCACGGGACTTCACAGCAACACTGACCCCGCAGGGCAGCATATCGGCGCTGCTGCGCCGGGGACGTTCCACCTTCAATGCCTCGCTGGGGTATGAGAATGAGGATTTTGTCGAAGAAGGCACCGACACTTTGCGCGCCTTGCCATCGGCCCCCATTACCGAATTTCGCATCAAACAGAATGACATTCGCGATCAGGAATGGTTCGCGACAGCAAGCTGGGCGTTCGACGGTGGCGAGAACCGCAGCGCCAATCTCAACAGCCGCTATGAGCGCAATCGCTTCACCCTCGGCCAGACCAACGAAGTCCGCCCGGCGTCAGGCGTCACCCGCAACGACCGACTGTTCGAGATCAACCGCAATACGCGGTGGGAACTGGGCGGCGATATTAGCCGCCCGCTCGCAGGGGGTGGCATCAAGCTGATCGGCCTGTACCGCACCGCCAGTGGCGATGACTATGCTGAAAACTACAATATCGTCGCGGACAATGTGCTGGGCGGGTTTATCCAGACCGTCGATTATCGTCGCGACGAGGCGGTGGCGCGACTGGTGTGGAGTCGAGCGAACCTAGGCGGCTGGCAGGTCGAGACTGGTGTCGAGGGTGCGTTCAACCGGCTCGACAGCGACGTCGACCTGTTCGGCGTGGCGGCGGGCGGCGTGCCGACGCCGATTGATCTGCCCGTCGATGAGGCCATCGTCAGCGAATATCGCGCCGAACCGTTCGTCAATGCCGGACGCAGCCTGTCATCGACACTGCGCATGGATCTCGGCCTGACCTATGAACTCTCGCGTCTGACCGTCGATGGTGACGCACAGGCGCGGCGAACTTTGCGGTTCCTCAAGCCCAAAGCGTCGTTTGACTGGCGGCCCGGCGATGACTGGCGCGTGCAGGCGTCGATAACCCGCACCGTCGCACAACTCGATTTCGGCGATTTCGTCGGTGCGGCGGAACTGGCCAACGATCGGGTCGATGGCGGCAATCCCGATCTGCTGCCGCAACGCGCGTGGGAATATCGCGTCTCGGTCGAACGGCCGGTGCTGGGGGACGGGCGTTTGCAGGCGACTATTGGCTATGACCAGATCAGCTTGCTACAGGATCGGGTGCCGCTTGAAACCGGCGGCGACGCGCCTGGCAATCTGGGATCGGGCAGGCGCTTCTTCGTCAGCGGCACGGTCGACATCCCACTGACCGCGCTTGGGATCACAGGTGGACGGCTTACCGCGACGGGCACTTGGCGCGACACATCAGTGCGCGATCCTTATACGGGCATGGACCGCTTTTTCTCCGGCAATTCGCGCTGGTATGCGGAAGGGGGCTTCCGTCAGGATCTCGGCAGCTTCGCCTGGGGCTTCAACCTGTACGGCAACCCGCGCTCGTCGGTGTTCCGGCGCAACGAAATCGATTCGTTCGATGGCGAAGATCCGTTCGTCACGGCCTTTGCCGAGTATCGCGCGACCGCAAAAACGACGATTACGTTGACCGTGGAAAATCTCACCGATGCCACAGCCGGCCGCAATCGCCTGTTCTTCGCGCCTGATCGCAGATCAGCCATACCGGTGCTGGTCGAGGATCGGGTGCGTAATCGGCACGCGACGATCTATCTGTCGCTACGACACAGTTTCGGCTGACCAAAATCTGTCTCCGACGAAGGCGCGCGCGTTAAGGTATCATGATACCCGTCAACAAAGCCGCGCACAGCTTGACTTGGCCCGCATCCGACGCCATTGGACCGGTCGACCGCCGTCCCGTACAATCGGGGCGGCGCTGTTCGTTTTACGGGGGCCTGCCCCCTTTTTGCAAAAGGAGTCCGCCCGATGAAGGCGCTCAGCAAGACGACCGTGTCGGCCAATGCCGCTACTGTCGAGAAGAATTGGGTGTTGATCGACGCCGACGGCCTGGTCGTCGGTCGCGTCGCCAGCATCGTCGCCAGCATATTGCGCGGCAAGCACAAGCCGAGCTTTACCCCGCACGTCGATTGCGGCGATCATGTCGTCATCATCAACGCCGAGAAGGTCCGCTTCACCGGCAACAAGATGAAGGGCAAGATCTACTACAAGCACACCGGCTATGTCGGTGGCATCAAGGAAACCACGCCCGACAAGATTCTGAACGGACGTTTCCCTGAGCGCGTGCTGGAAAAGGCCGTCGAGCGGATGATTCCGCGCGGACCGCTCGGTCGCCAGCAGATGCGCAATCTGCGCGTCTATACCGGCACCGATCATCCGCACGCCGCGCAGACCCCGGCTACTCTCGACGTCGCGGCGATGAACCGCAAGAACAAGGTGGGTGCATGATGTCCGATACTGTCAACACGCTCGCCGATCTCGGCGACATCACTGCGGGCGGCGAAGCCCCCGAATTCAACGCCAGCCTGGCTAATAACGCGCCCGCCCCGGTGCGCGTGCAGATCCTCGACAAGCAGGGTCGCGCCTATGCCACCGGTCGGCGCAAGAATGCCATCGCCCGCGTCTGGCTGAAGCCCGGTACTGGCAAGATCTTGGTCAATGGCCGCGATCAGACCGTTTATTTCGCGCGTCCGACGCTGCGTCTGGTGATCAACCAGACATTCGGCATCACTGCGCGCGATGGCCAGTATGACGTCGTCGCTACCGTCAAGGGCGGCGGCCTGTCGGGTCAGGCCGGTGCGGTCAAGCACGGCATTGCCCAGGCGCTGACCCGCTATGAGCCGACGCTGCGCGGCACGGTCAAGGCGGCAGGCTTCCTCACCCGCGACAGCCGCGTCGTCGAGCGCAAGAAGTACGGCAAGGCCAAGGCGCGTAAGAGCTTCCAGTTCTCGAAGCGTTAAGGTTCAGTTACAGGCGGAATTACGAGGGCGGCCCCGGAGCGATCCGGGGCCGTTTTTGCTTGAATATGCAATGCACGGCTACAGCAGCGGTTAAGGCTGGACGCCGCATGGGCCGGTCATGGCTTATGGGGACAGTATCGATCGGCGTGAGCGGGCGGCATCGGCTGTGCTTAGTGGCGCTATTGTCGTGGTGGTGGGTGCAGCACTGCTAACTCTCGGTCCGTCGCTGAGCCCGGCGCGACCGGTCGATGCGCTCGATGTGGTTCAGATCGCGCCTGTTCCACCGGCCCCTGTGCAGCAAGAGGCCAGACGCGCCGCCGCTCCCCGACCGGAAGGGGCCGCCGCGCCAGCGAACAAACGGGCTCAACCCAGTCCGGTGATCGCCGCCCCCACGCCTTTGCCTTTGACCGTTCCGGCGCCGTTGGTGACGTCCGATGGTGCCGACAGCAGCGCGGGAGCGGCGGCGCTGCCAGGACCTGGCACGGGTGCCGGTGGTGTCGGCAGCGGACTCGGCGCGGGTCGTGGCGGGGACGGCAGCGGCGGCGGTGGCGGAGGGGGATCGCCGCGCTGGCGGTCGGGGGCGATCCGCAACAGCGATTATCCCGACGCAGCAAGTCGTGCCAACGCAGGCGGCACAGTGGAAGTGCGGCTTGCCATAGCGGTGGACGGACGTGTCACCGCTTGTTCGGTGATGCGCTCGTCGGGGCGCAGCGATCTCGACAGCGCCACCTGCCGGCTGGTGCAGCGGCGGTTCCGCTTTCATCCCGCGCGCAACTCGGCGGGTGAAGCTGTGGCTGGTTCCTATGGCTGGCGTCAGCGCTGGTGGCTTGGCGCGGCTGAAGGCGCTCCGCCTTAGAGCAATCCCAAACTTCCCAGCGCAATCGCCTGTTGTGCTGGCCGTTCGGCCATCACCGCGAACATTTCGTCGCCGCGCTCGGTGCGTTCTACGCTCATGCTGGCGAAGACAGCCATGAAATAGCCGCTGAGCGCGCCGATGCGGTAATCGGTCCATAGTGCGTCGGTGTCGGTATCGACGCCGTGGGCCTGCAACGCGGCGATCCAGCGGGCGAAGCCGTGTTGGTCGGCGCGGGCGCGCTCGGCAGGGTCGGCGACGCTGGTGCCGATCAGATAGGCGAGGTCGGTCGCTCCGCTGCCGATGCCGACGGTTTGCCAGTCTACCACCCAGCATTGGTCTGCGGATGGCGAAAACAGGATGTTGTCGATGCGCAAGTCTGCGTGGCTCAGGGTGCGGGCGTGGAGGGTGCGGTCTAGATAGGCGTCGAGCTTGGCGACGATGCCAGTGCCGAGCGCAAGGCAATCTGCGTCGAGCCGGTCGGCGTAGCGATCCTGAAACATCGCGACCATGCCGGGGAACAGCGCGCGGACGATGGGGCGGGTGTCTTTTTGCAGCCAGGCGATCTGATCGAGGCGCGGGCTGTTCCACAGCGGGGCGTGCAGCGCGGCGGCGGCGTCTATCGCGGTATCGAGCATTGCCTCGGTTGCACCCGCGAGCTGGTCGCCCTGGCGGGCCGGGGCGAGGTCTTCGAGCAGGAGGAGGAAGTCGATGCCATTGGCCTCTATCCGGGCAAAGTGGCAGTGCGGTCGGGGGACGGGGACTTCGTTGGCGAGGGTCTGGTACCAGGTGACTTCAAGGACGTAGTTGCCGAGCCGCTGCGCGACATCGCGACTGGAGGGATCGAGGCTGGGGCATTTGGCGACGATGCTGGCGGGGGCGTCTTCGCGCGACGCCCAATCCAGCGTCAGGCGGTAGCTGTCGCACATCTGGCCGGTACCTATGGGCGCGACGGTGAAGCCGCGTAGCGATCCAGTGGGCTGGCCGAGTACGCTGGCGATCCAGTCGGGGGTCATCGCGTCGGGGTGGGTGGGATAGTCCATCATACGGAGACGGGATCGAACAGGCCGGTCAGGCCGCTGGGGGCGTGGGGGCCGACGAACATCTGTTCGACGACGCCGCGTCCGTGGTGGGTCTGGCCGTCATGCTCAAGCACGGCATCGGCGATGGCCTGAATGTGCATGTTGGCGAAATCGCCGTCGGCGACGGTGGTGGCGTCGATGCTGTCATAGCCGATGTCGAGCGCGCCATGGTCCATGCCATGGCCCCATTCGGGGTGCGTATAGCCGAGGCCGTTCATGTAGAAATGGCCGCGGGTGTTGCTGCCTGCGGGTGGCAAGGGGGTGAGCGTCAGGCGGGTGTGGGGGCCGAGCTGGCAGACGGCGCGGCGGACGCGGCGGGTGCCGGGGTCCCACTCGTACGAGATTTCGGGAGCCTCGAAATCATGCTCCTCGCCGCGCTGGCCGCCATCGGTCCAGATGACGGCGCGGCGGTTCCAGGGGAGGCCGGCACCGTCGTCGTTGGTGTGGAGATAGACCGAATGGCCGTCGAAATTGCAGGGCGTCCATAGCCAGAAGAATTGCGGCATCGCTCCGGAGATGGCTTGCGGGGCGGGCTGCGAGTCGGGCTTGCCGACCGGGCGGATGCCCCAGCTGCGGTCCCTCGTGCCGGTGACTTCCGGGCCGATGGCGTGGCGCTCTCCGGCGACATCGATCCAGCCCGACCAGCGGCCGTTCTGGGTCATGCGGGTATAGTCCATCCACAGGCGGGTGCCGATGCGGCGGGTGAAGCGGGGCTCCTCTATCGGGAAATGGCGGCCGGTGAAGTGGAGCTCGGCGGCGAGCGGCGAGGCGGTGTTGGCGGCGACGCGCAGGGTGACCTGATTGAGCGGCACGTCTATTGAGACAGACAGCGGCCCGACCTGCATCGCCAACCGCTCGCCGTTGAGTCGGGCGGAGACGCGGAGGTTGTGCTGGATCCCGTCGAGCATCACGCAAAAGGCCCCGTCGATCACGTCGAGCGCAGGATAGACGCCCATCGCCGCGGCGAAGAACAGGCGGCCGTCAGGGGAGTAGCCGTTGTAAAAGAAGCGGTCGTAGAAGTTGCGGTCGGTCACCAGCGCCACGGGTTCGGGCATCTGGTGGAGCGGATATTCGTCCCCCCCGGTCAACATCGCGCACTCTCCTATTTCCCACCGCCCGGCTGTGTCCGCCGGTGCGTTGCCGGTTGACGTTAACGGACAGAGCGGGGGTGGCAAGGGGCTGGGAGCATCCTCTTTGCGGAAGTTGACAGTCGCGGAAGTTGACAAAGTTTGCACCAACGCGGGGGCGGACATCCGTTTACTGATCGACTGCGTCGATCAACGGGGCGGCAAGAGTTATAAGAGTGATGACCCCCAAGGGGTATAAATCATGCTTGGTCGGTGAGCGGATTTTCCGGTCAAGGCCGGGGATGGAGGCGGGGGCTGGCATGTTGGTGATGTCCTTTCGCGGTTTCGGGCGCTTCACGCCCTCTCCCGTCTACAGGAGAGGGGGTTTGCAGCAGAGGATGGCGCTGTGCCGCCTCCCCTCTCCAAGACTTGCTAGGCGCTGCGCGCCAAGCCAAGTCTATCCTCTCCCCTGAGGGGAGAGGTGCTCGTGCGCCGACATATGGGTATGGAACATAGAAAGAACAAGGGCGGCGTAGCGCGAATTTGCGCTCACCAGCCGGTGCGATCGAGCGCCTTCATTTCTTCGGTTACGCGCACGGTTTCGAGGCTGACGGTGACGACGCGGGCGAGGAGGGCGATCATCGGTTCCTTGTAGTCGGCGAAGCGGTAGCTGTTGAATTTTTCGCGAATGGTCGGGTCTCGCGGGGTCTTTTCCTTGTGCTGGTCGAGCACCCAGTCGATGGCGCTGCGGTTGCCGAGGCGATAGTCCCATGCGGCGCGGGGGATGCCGCCGAGTTGGGTGTCCTCATCGACCACCACGACGCCGGTTTCGGGCAGGCTCTTGAGCTTGGGCTTGGGGTGGGTGCCGTCGGCGCGTTTGGGGTTGGGGGTATCGGTGCGGGTCAGCGGGTGGGGTGTGGCGGCTTCATAGCCGATATGCAGGTCGAGCAGCGCCTGCCCCCATGCCACCCAGCGGGTGAAATCGGGGTAGAAGGGGATGCGGGGAAATTCGCGTTTCAGGTTGAGCGCATAGGTTTGCCGATACACCGGATCGTGCAGCACGGCATAGCAATAGGCGAAGATCGCGTCTTTGGTTATGGCGGGAGAAGCAGCGGGACCCCGGGTCGAGCCCGGGGTGACGAGTGGGCGTGACGGTGCCATCATGCCGTCACCCCGGCCCCCGAGCCGGGGTCCGGCTTTCTCTCCTTCATAATGCCCCCGGAACTGCGCCAGCGCCCAGTCGGTGATATTGTCCACCCGCTCGCCGGACTTGGTGTAGCGGTAGCGAGCCGCTATTGCTGAAAAAACCGTGTCCGTAGTCCATCTGGCGTCGCTTGGCCGTTAGCACCGCGCACGTGGCGTCGAACGGATCAAGTCGGTCAGTTCATCTTGGCACTAGGCTTCACTAAATCGCACCTTCGAGCCGCTGAAACGGTAACGCAAGCGTAGTCGGACTGGCATGGATCAGGCGGACTCTAACTTGCCGCGCCGCGACAATTTTCCCCCAACCAAGCGCGAAACCGTTCGAGGTCATGCGACCAAAACACCTGAACGTTTGCGGCGACAAGACGCTGCACGTCCTTTTCAGCAATGACCCCCTGTAGCAATGCAGCCGTCCGGACAAACGAGCCCCAGTGCAATTGCCAAGCCGTCGCCTTCTTGAGGATGTCATTCACACGCTTGACCGAGTTAGTGCGGTCGTTGGTAACCTTGCACTCCATCGCGAGTACGATTGATGTGCCAAGGCCGCAGGCAATATCCACCTCTTGCGGGCGCGTCTGCGTAGCAAAGCGCGTCTTATGCATGAAATGGCGGGCGGGAAGTGCGGCAGATTGATCGACAAATCCACTCGACATACGCGTCCAGCCCATTGTCGCAAGAAGTTCAGTGACTGCAGTCTCCTGCGTTAGAGACAAGCGGTTGCGCCGTACAGTTGCGACTACCTGCAGGCTGAGCATGGGAGCTACGGACGCGACCAGATGCCGAATTTCGCGAAGCGTCGGGCCGCGAGACTGGCGCAGCCAAGGCGTGATTTTTGGGTCCAGCAGCGGATGAATGGCTGCAGCTAATGCTGAGGCAGAATTGCCACCCACAATTTTCTTACCAGGCTTCTCACATGACTTGCGGTACGCCGGGCAAATCAATGCAAACTGATCTTGGCTTAACGGAGGGCCGAACATGTGGCGAAATACGCCGAGGTGTTCGCCCGCCGCCGTCAGCGCTAGTTCAATATTTTGTAGATGTTCGGATGCGCGTAGCGCGTTGAGAACACGTTTGCGCGAAGTAGTTACTGCGTTTGCCCAGTCGATATCCGCTGCGCCCAAAGCCAAACTAGAGACGTATAACGCTTCGGCAGTTTGTGCGTCGGTCATCGCAACCGTCATTTTGCAGCGCGCGCCGGAGAGATGCGCGGCGTCGCAGGGTGACGACGAGAGTGGCCGTTCCGGCGTTCCTCTCGAGCCGTATAGTCAATTGCCGACTGTAGCCTTGGTGCAAGTGGCACCGGTTCGTGCCATTGTCTCTTAGCGCCTAGATCGACGCGTCCATGTGAGATCAGGGCCGACCCTATGGATAGCGCTAGTAACGGTGGGACAGCGTTGCCAATCTGCCGATATTGAGACGCGCGATTGCCCACAAATTGCCATTCTGGCGGAAAAGCTTGGATTGCCGCGCATTCACGCGGCGTGAGCCGACGCAAGCCATGTCGGTCATCAATAATCCAGTCTTGTTGCGAACTGGCTGTCACCGTGCGGGCCGGTAGGCGCTGATCAGCGACGAAGGCACCTTGCTTGTAACCCCAGTGGCCTCCTGGACGTGTTGATTCGGCCTTGCCGGCGCTTTTCGCGCCCGTACCCGGGCGTAGACCGGCAATATCGGCAGCCATCTTTCCGCTTGGGCGGATTACCTCGTCAGCTGTGACCGGATCGAGTTCGGACAAGCAAGATCCCAACGTTTTCCACTGACGCTGTCCGCCCGACTGTCCAAAAGTCGGAATAGGCATCAAAGGCACGTCTCCGCTGCGATAGCCAATGACGATAAGCCGAACTCGGCGTTGCGGGACACCGAAGTCGGCCGCGTTGAGCAATTCGACGTGCGTTTGCCAACCGCGCTCGAACAGCCTCGACCTCATGGATTCGAGCGCGCTGCCCGGTCGTCCGTCGATACCCCGAGCAGTGAGCAAGCCACGAACATTCTCAAAGATGAGCCAGCGCGCATCTATTTCACTTGCGATCCGCAGATAGTCGTCAACCAGCCGACCGCGGGGATCCGCATAGCCGAGTTGCTTGCCGCCGCTGCTCCAGGACTGACAGGGGGGACCGCCCGCAAGAACAGGAATTTCTCCGCGCCCACCGCCGATCTGCGACAAGATATACTTTCCCTTCAACTGTCGAACGTCTTCAAGCGCGATAATAGCGTCACCCAAGGCTTTACGGCCCTGCGCTAGCACACGCCCACGATTGGCCAGAAGGGTTGCGATGGAATCTCGATCATGGTCGGTCGCGAACCGACAATCAAACCCAGCCCGTTCAAGACCGAGGTCTAATCCGCCACCGCCCGAAAACAGCGATATAAATTTCACAACGCGCCTCCTGTTGTTGTGAACATACTGGGAACAGGGACGACGTCAATCCATTCGAGCGTGCCCTGCCGCCAATCCTTGCGGAATTTGTGGGCGATTTCGTCGTCGAGTTTGTCGCCGGCGTCTTTGGCCTCCCAATAGCCGAAGGGAATGCGCAGGCCGTGGAGCAATGCGCCGTCGGGATAGATGCGGCTGCCCTTGGCGGTGACGATTTCATGTTCGGGAATGAAGGTGAGATCGGCGCTCTTGCCCCAGCGTTTGAGCAAGTCCTTGAACGACTCGCGCAACACGCTTTCGCGGCGGCTGCCGGAGACTTGGCGCAGCTTGTCGAGTTCGGCGCGGTATTCGTTGATCAGTTGGCGGCTCATGCACCGGTGCTAGCGGGTGCGCGGCGGGGGTGCCAGTGGGGGGCGCGAATTTACCCCCTCACTCCATCCCTACATCCGCATCGCGCACCGCGCCCACCGGGGCGACGGGTTCGCCTTCGCCGGGGGGGACGGCGTTGGGGGGGACGTCGTCGATCATCATGTCGAGCGTGGCGACGCTCTGGCGGTTGCGGACGCGGACGTCGATCTGGCCGCCCGCGATGCGCAGTTCGTTGAAACTCGCCGGGGTCGAGCGGATGCGCATCGACAGGGTGCCGGCGCCGATCATGCGGATGGGGCCTTGCGGCGTGTGTTGCACCAGATCGAACGGATCATGGACATGGCCGGTGAGTACCGCGCCGACGCCCGCCCTGGCCAGCGCGGCGAGCGCGCGGTTGCCGCCGGTGGTCAGCGCGCGGCCTTTGGTTCCCGCCTCGACCAGCGGGTGGTGCGCGGTGACAAGGACGAGGTGGTTGGGCGGGAGCGCGTCGATGGTGGCGAGCGCGCGCTTCAATGGGCCGCGACCGACCCAGCCGCGCGACCAGTTGAGCCGCATCTGCGCTCGCGCCGTGGTCTTGAGCGGGACGATGGAGAGGCCGGGCAAGTCGATCTCGCGCTCGACCAGCGCCTCTATCTTGCGGATGCGGCGGTAGGGATCGACGAAGCGTTCGATCAGGTTCCAGTATGGCAGGTCGTGGTTGCCGACCTCGACCGTCACCGGCACGTCGAGGCTGAGGATCCAGTCGCAGGCGGCGGCGAATTCATGGTGGCGAGCGCGCATCGTCAGATCGCCGGTGATGGCGACGGCGTCGGGTTTCTCGGCGCGGACGCACTGCGCGAACCAGTCGAGCGCGGCGCGATCTTCCTTGCCGAAATGCAGGTCGCTGGCGTGGAACAGGCGGATGCTCATTGCGGATGGACGACAAGCGCATCGGCGCGGGTGACGATGAAGCGCACCGGGCTGGAAATGGCGCGCAGCCGCAGCGGCGAATGGGAGTGGCCGCGCTCGCCATCGACCAGCAGGCCGATCTCGCCGGTGCTGACGATCTCGACCTCGTCGACCATGCCCAACGGCTCGTGCGGGCCGTCGCGGAAATCGCCGTTGAGCCAGGCGAAGCCATGTTCGAACAGCGCGGCGGCGTCGTCTGCGGTGAAGCCCATCAGGCGCAACTGGCCATTGCGCGGTTCGATGTAGATGGCGGGGAAATCCTCGCTGCTGCCCGCCAGCCGCACCGGTGCGCCGCTGAACGTCTGTTCGATGGCGCGCGGCACGGCTTCGACCAGGCCGGCGAAATCGAGACGGCGCAGCGTCTCGCGGACATCGCCCCACGCGGTGGTCGGCCCGGCGAAGACGCCGACGAGGCCGTCGATCGTGCAATCGGCATCGACCCCGCCGACCATCGTCACCGGGCGCGCGGTGGCAGCGGGGTCGAGCGCGGCGAGCAGGATGGCGGCGGCATCGCGCGCGTCATGCAGATGGCGGGCGAGCAGGTTCATCGTGCCGCCGGGCAGCGCGAGCAGCGCGCCGTCCCAGCCGGCAACGGCGTGCATCGCCGCATTGATCGTGCCGTCGCCGGTGTGCACGGCGAGGATGTCGATGCGCTCTGCGCTCAGCGCGGCGGGATCGGGCAGGGGCGTGTCCGGGAAGTGGGTGGTGCCGACCAGCTCTGCGCCGCCTTGTCGCGCGGCCTCTGCCAGACGCGCGGGGACGCTGGCGTCATAGCTGCCGCTGGCGGGGTTCACGACGAGCCATATGCGTGTCATGAGGCGGGCGTTGCCATAGCTGGCGGGGATTTCCTAGCGGGCATGAGGGGGGGAACGCACCGATGCTGAAATGGCTGCTGCTGGCGGTGGTGCTGGTCGTTGGGCTGGGCGCGGCGGTCGGCTATGCTTCGCGCTGGCAGTTGCTCGGGCTGCTCGATGTCGCGGACGCCTGGTGGCCGGGCAAGAGCGGCGAGCGGCGCGCGGTGGCGCTGGCCTATGGCTCGGGCGCGGAGCGGAAGGTCGATGTGTTCGTGCCGCGCGGGACCGGCGCGAACGATAGAAAGCCGGTGATCATCTGGTTTCATGGCGGCGGTTGGGACAGCGGCGGGCGCGAATCTTACGGATTTGCCGGGCGGGCTTTCTCAGGCGAGGGGTTCGTCACTGTCGTCGCCGGATATCGGCTGGGCGAGGCGGGGAAATTTCCGGGGTTTATCGAGGATGCGGCGGCGGCGGTGCGCTGGACGCGCGACAATATCGCGGCGTTCGGTGGCGATCCGACACGCATCGTGCTGGCGGGGCATAGTGCGGGCGCGCATATCGCGGCGCTGACGGTGCTGGACATGCGCTGGCTGCGTGAGGATGCGCTGGTTGGCGGGCCGATCAAGGGGGTGATCGGGCTGGCGACGCCTGCGGACTTTCTACCGTTCGAGCGCGGCGGCAGCGCCGACCGGGCGATGGGCCATGCCGAGCCGCTGCTGTTCACCCAGCCGATCGCCTTTGCGCGCGGCGATGCGCCACCGTTCTGGCTGGCAACAGGGGAGGATGATGTGACCGTGCGACCGCGCAACAGCATCAACCTGGGCAACGCGCTGCGCGATGCGGGCGGGCAGGCGGAGATCATTCTGTATCCCGGCGTCGACCATATCGAGATCATGACGGCGGTGGCCTTGCCTTATCGTGACCGCGCACCGAGTTTCGTCGAGGCGGTGGCGTTCGCAAAGCGGGTGACGCGGGTCGAGCGGGTGCGCTCACCCTGAGTGCGGGGGAAGGGTTTATGGATTGCCGATGGGCATTGGGAGAATGACGATGTTGAAATGGCTGGGCGGGTTGGTGCTGGTGCTGGTCGTCGCCGGGGTGGCGTTGGGCTATGCTTCGCGCTGGGAAATCGTCGGCACGATGAATGTCCTCGATCGCTTCTGGAGCGGTGCGGCGGGGGAGCGGGTGGCCGAGGCCGTGGCCTATGGCAGCGCGCCGATCCAGCGGGTCGATGTCTATGCGCCTGCTGGCGATACCACTGACGATCGCATACCCGTCATCGTCTGGTTCCACGGCGGCGGCTGGAACAACGGCGGACGGCCGCAATATGCTTTTGCCGGGCGGGCGTTCGCAAGTGAAGGTTTCGTTACCGTCGTCGTCGGCTACCGGCTGGCGGAGGATGGCAAATTCCCGCATTTCATGGAGGATGCGGCGGCGGCGATCCGCTGGACCCATGCCAATATCGCGCGGTACGGTGGAGACCCCGATCGGATCGTGCTGGCGGGCCATAGTGCGGGCGGGCATATCGTCGCGCTGGCGGCGCTCGACCGGCAATGGCTGGGCGCGCTGGCGCAAGCTGACGGAGCGATCAAGGGGGCGATCGGCATTGCCGGGGCCTATGACTTCTTGCCGTTCAAGCCCGATGGCAGCGCGCAGAAATATCTCGGGCATGTCCGCCCGTTGAGCCGGACCCAGCCAGTGACCTATGTGCGCGCCGATGCGCCGCCGATGCTGCTGCTGTGGGGCGATGCCGATACTCTGGTCTATCGCCGCAATATCGAGAGTCTGACGGCCCGGCAGCGCGCGGCGGGGGGACAGGTGGAGAGCAAAATCTATTCAGGCATCGACCATAGCGAGATCGTCATGGCGCTGTCCCGCCCGTTCCGGGATCGCGCGCCGGTGCTGGCGGATGCGGTGGCGTTTGCGCGGGCTGTGACGTCAGATCAGCCGCAGCGTCCGGCCAACACGCCCTAGTGACTCGCGGTCGGCAAGCGGCAGGGCGAAGCGCAGCGCACACCACACTGCGCCGAGCGCCAGCGCGAGTATAGCCGGCACGGCGAGGCCTGAGGGCAAGGTGGCAAGCGCGAGGCTGGCTGCCAGTGCCGCCGCGCCGATCAATCCAACCCGCGAGGCGGCGCTAGCGAGGTCGGGGCCGAACGGGTGGAGTCTTTCGTGGCTAGCGAGCTGGGCCATCGGCACGGCGGCGGCGATGACGAAGCCGATGGCGGTGGCGGCGGTGATACCGGTCAACGGGCCGAGCGCGCTCGCCAGCGGCCAAGCAACGGCGACGGCGGCAATCAGGCCGATGACGCTGCCGGTCAGCTGATGGCGGAATCCGCCGACCACTTGAAACACCGGCACGGCGATCCCCAGCATCGCTTCGAGCGCGCGGGCGACGAACAATATCGCCACCGCCGCGACCGCCGCCTGCGCCTCTCGCCCGAACAGGCTGAGCAGCGGTGCCGATCCGGCGGCGAGCACCAGCGACAGGGGCAGGGCGACCACGGTGATCAGTCGGGTGGCGTAAGCGTAGATCTCCGTGACCTGCGCCCGGTCCTGACGCTCCGCCGACGAGGCCAGCGGGGCGAGGACATAAACGAAGGCCGTGCGGACCAGCTGGACGATGCTGGAGAGTTTGCGGGCGATGACGAACAGCGCCGCCGCGCTCGCCCCGCCCGCGCCGGGGATGAGGGCGTTGAGGATCAGCGCGGGAGCATCGCCGAATAGTCGGGCGATCATGTTGGCGGGGAGGACCGAGAGGCCGGCAAGGAGGGTGAGGCGGGCGATGTCGGCGGGGGCGTCCGAGGGCGCTTCGACAGGCTCAGCCTGCGCGCTGTGGAGTTTTGGGCTCCGTGCTGCGCTCACCTCGAGCTTGTCGATTGGTGTGAGCACCAAACTCAACGCATAGTGCCTGCCCACCAACCGCAGCGTCAGCGCCGCCGTGATCGCCAGCGACACCAGATGCGCGACAAACAGCCCGGTTACCCCCCAACCCGCCGCCCACAGCGCCGCCGCCAGCAGCAGCCGGATGATCTGTTCCCAGAATATGCGCAGGCGGATTTCCGGGCCGAACAGGTGCCGCGCGCGCAGCGCCGATGTGGCGATCTCGACAAAGGCCCATAGCGGTAGCGCCCAGGCGAACAGGCGGATGGCGGGGGCAACGCGCTGAGCGTCCGCAGCCGCGACATTGACCAGCGCCGCCAATGGTTCGGCAGCGAAGAATGCAGCCACCGCCACCAGCACGCACGGCCCGACGCCCCACACTATCGCGGTGCGCAACGCCGCCGCCGCCTCGGCTTCGGATGCAGCCTGCGGCACGGTGCGTTGCAAGGCGCTGGTCATGCCGAAATCGAAGATGTTCTCGGCGAGGTTCACTGCCGCCCACAGCACGGCGTAGAGGCCATAGCCGGCCAGCCCGAACATCAGCACGTAGAGTGGCTGCGCGACGATCTCTACCACCGCGCCCAGCCGCGCCAGCAGCACGGTGCCGACGCTGCGCGCGACATGCGCTTGGGTCACGGCGGGAACAGGGTCGTCGGTCACCGGCGGAGCATTCGCAGGAACGTCGCGACCGGGCAAGCGAACAGCGCCATCGCAATTTTCCATCCCCCCCCGCGCTTGCCCCTCCCGTCAAGCAGCGTTAGGGCAGAGGCGACTCTTTCCCGTGGGGCGGGAAGCGCGCAAGACAGGATCATGAGCGATGGCCGAATTCACGCTGCCTGCGAACAGCAAGATCAAGAAGGACGGCAAGGCCCACAAGGCTGAAACTGGCGGCAAGACCCGCGACTTCAAAGTCTATCGTTACGATCCCGATAGTGGCCAGAACCCGCGTTTCGATACGTTCGAGATCGACACCGACACGTGCGGGCCGATGGTGCTCGATGCGCTGATCAAGATGAAGAGCGAGCAGGATCCGAGCCTGACTTTCCGCCGCTCGTGCCGGGAGGGCATTTGCGGGTCCTGTTCGATGAACATCAACGGCAAGAACGGGCTGGCCTGCACCACCGCGATCGAGGATTGTAAGGGCAAGCAGGTGACGATCACCCCGCTGCCGCACATGGAGGTGATCAAGGACCTCGTCCCCGATTTCACCCATTTCTACGCGCAATATGCGTCGATCAAGCCATGGTTGCAGACCGTCACCACCACGCCAAGCGGCAAGGAGCGGCTACAGTCGCCCGAAGACCGTGCCAAGCTCGACGGGCTGTACGAGTGCATTTTGTGCGCCTGCTGCTCGACCAGCTGCCCGAGCTATTGGTGGAACAGCGACAAGTTCCTTGGCCCCGCTATCCTGCTCCAGGCCTATCGCTGGCTGGCCGACAGCCGCGACGAGATGACCGGCGAGCGGCTCGACGAGCTGGAGGATCCGTTCCGTCTGTATCGTTGCCACACGATCATGAACTGCTCCAACGCCTGTCCCAAAGGGCTCAATCCGGCGCGGGCGATTGCCGAGACCAAGAAGCTGATGGTCGAACGGCATGTCTAGCCGATAGTTATCAAACTGGGGGGAATCGCTGTGAACGAAGTGTCAGGCACGGCGGGGTCCGCGCCAAAGCGGGTGATTGTCGCAGTTGCTGCATTCTATTTGGTCGCCGTTGGCGTTTCCTTCATTGCAGCGCAGTTTCCGGCAACGGACTATATCGGCCAGTTTCGCGTCGATGGCGGTTTGTTGATCGGCCTTGGGCCGCTGCTTGGCGCGGCGGTTGGCGCGATCTTGTTACGGCAGCGATTTCCTTCGCTGTTCGGCAGAACATTTCTCATCGGTGCCTTGGCGCTGCTGGTGCCGGTAGGTTTGACCGCCATTACCGGCTTCGGCACGATGGCATCGCCTGGAGTGCCAGGCCTCATTTTCGCTGCGTCGATCATTGTCTATTGTATCTGCGAAGAAGCGGGCTGGCGCGGATTCCTGACGACCAATCTTGCCTGGATGAAGGATTGGCATGCCGATCTTCTGTCTGGTGTGCTGTGGTTTGCATGGCATTTCACCTTCATGCGCGAACTTTATGATCCGGCCTATCTGGCAACCTTCGTCCCGGCGATAATCGCCGGTGCATTCGGGCTTGCTGCGACACGGCGCATGACCGGCGGGTTCGCTCTGGCGTCGGGCTGGCATGCGGCGATCAAACTGCTGCCGATAGGTCCCGCGGCATTTGGCCTGATGGCATTTCTCGCTTTGCTGACCTGGTGGGGCAAGCAGGCGAGCGCCCGCCGATCGACGCTCGCAGGCGCGCATTCGTGAGGCTACACCTGTCGGAATGACTCGTGCCCTCGCCGATCTCAATGCCCGCGTGCAGACCCATTTCCATGACCAGTCGCTCGGCGACGGCTGGATTGCCTGGAACCTCAAGGATTCGACCCGGTTCAACGCCTCGATCGAGCCTTTGCAGGTGCGACGAGATGACAACACGTCCGATGGCCGCCCAACCGCGCGGTTGCGGATGATGCCGACGCGGCAGCACAGCAATCTTGGCAACATGGTCCATGGTGCGATTACGCTGGCGCTGATCGACATCGCCCTGTTCGCTTCTTGCCACCAGTTCGGCGTGCTTAACGTCGGCCCGTCGGTGACGCTCAATCTCGACACCCAATTCATCGGTGCAGGGCGGATCGACGAGCCGCTCGATGCGGTGACCGAACTGGTCCGCGAAACTGGGCGACTGGTGTTCCTGCGCGGCATGGTCGTGCAGGGGGAGGGCGACGCGCATATCGTCGCGACCTACGCGGGGACGATCCGCAAGGCGTCGGTGCCGACGTGGAGGTGATGCGCGACCAAACTCCCCGCCCATCGAAGATGGGGGGGTGGCCCCAAAGGGGTCGGGGGGGTGGCGACGCGAAGCGAGCCTCTTCGCGGACCGATAGCACTGGAGCTCGCTGGCGCTCGCGGCCCCCCCGTCTCGCTGCGCTCGCCACCCCCCCATCTGCGATGGGTGGGAGTTTATGACCACCACCCTCGCCCGATACGACGCGCTCGTCGCTGCCGGAGAACTCCGCCCCGACCGCGAACAACGCTGGGCCGCCGAACGGCTCGACCGTTTGCAACTCGAACTCGAATCCGCACCGAAAAAAGGCAGCACCCTGTGGCGGATGCTCGGCCGCAAGCCCGAGGCGCCGCGCGGGGTGTATCTGTGGGGCGGGGTCGGGCGCGGCAAGACGATGTTGATGGACCTGTTCCACGACGCGCTGGGCATCGCCGAAAAGCGCCGCGTCCATTTCCATGCCTTCATGGCCGAGGTCCACGCGCGCCTGCGCGCCGCGCGCGCGACCGAAGCAGGCGATCCGGTGCTCGCGGTGGCCGCCGACATGGCGAAGGAACAGCGCGCGCTGTGCTTCGACGAGATGGTGGTCAACAACAGCGCCGACGCGATGATCATGTCGCGGCTGTTCACAGCGCTGATCGAGCATGGCGTGACGCTGGTCGCCACCTCCAACCGCGCGCCGCAGGACCTGTACAAGGACGGGCTCAACCGCGAGCATTTTCTGCCGTTTATCGCGCTGATCGAGACGCGGCTGGATGTGGTGCCATTGAACGGCCCCAACGACTATCGCCGCGACCGGTTGATGGGGGTGCGGCGCTGGCATTGTCCCAATGGCGATGCGGCAACGCGGGCGCTGTCGACCGCCTTTTTCAAGCTGACCGACTATCCGCCGGAGGACCGTAAGCATGTGCCGACGGCGGAGCTGGATGTCGGCGGCGGGCGCAGTTTGCGTGTGCCGAAGAGTTTGAAGGGCGTTGCTGTGTTCTCGTTCAAGCGATTGTGCGGGGATGCGCGCGGAGCGGCGGATTATCTGTCGATAGCGCGCGCCTATCACACCGTCATCATGGTCGGCATTCCGCGCCTCAGCCCGGAGAAGCGCAACGAGGCGGCACGGTTCGTGACGCTGATCGATGCGCTGTACGAATATAAGGTCAAGCTGCTGGCCAGCGCCGATGCGCGGCCCGATGATCTGTATGTCGCGGGCGATGGCAGTTTCGAGTTCGAGCGGACGGCTTCTCGGTTGAATGAGATGTTGTCCGATGATTGGCTAGATCAGGGGCACGGGGCCATTTAGAACCTCCCCGGCACGGGGAGGTGGCGAGCGAAGCGAGACGGAGGGGTTGCGAGCGAAGCGAGCACCAGCCCGTGCCTATAGCTCTGGAGCTCGCTGCGCTCGCAACCCCTCCACCACCCTTCGGGCGGTCCCTCTCCCCGTTCCGAGGAGGTTCTTATCGCAACTCATCCGCATTAGCACTAACTCCCGTAGTTCCGCCATTTAGCGGGTTGCAATCGCCCCCGACTCCTCTATTGCCGCCGCATCACGCGCGTAGAGGGGCCGTCGGCCGGACCCGCCTCGTGCATACCTTGCCGCGGCCGGAAGCAGGAGATAGTCCATGGCTCGCAAGAAGATCGCGCTGATCGGCGCAGGCAATATCGGCGGCACGCTCGCCCATCTCGCCGCGCAGAAGGAACTGGGCGATATCGTCCTGTTCGACGTCGTCGAGGGCGTGCCGCAGGGCAAGGCGCTCGATCTGTCGCAGTGCGGCCCGGTCGAAGGCTTCGATGCCAAGATCACCGGTTCCAACGATTACAAGGATATCGCGGGCGCGGACGTCATCATCGTCACCGCCGGTGTTGCCCGCAAGCCGGGGATGAGCCGCGACGATCTGCTCGGGATTAATCTGAAAGTGATGAAGGCGGTGGGTGAGGGCATCGCTGCCAACGCTCCCGACGCGTTCGTCATCTGCATCACCAACCCGCTCGACGCGATGGTCTGGGCGCTACGCGAGTTCTCTGGCCTGCCGCACAACAAGGTGGTCGGCATGGCCGGCGTGCTCGATTCAGCGCGTTTCAGCCACTTCATCGCAGATGAATTCGCCGTGTCGGTGCGCGATGTGAACACTTTCGTCCTCGGCGGCCATGGCGACACGATGGTGCCGGTGGTGCGCTACTCCACAATCAACGGCATTCCCGTTCCCGATCTGGTGGCAATGAGCCTCTCTACGCAGGAGCGCATTGACGCGATCGTCAAGCGCACCCGCGGCGGCGGCGGCGAGATCGTCGCGCTGCTCGGCACCGGCTCGGCCTTCTACGCGCCCGCCGCCAGCGGCATCGCCATGGCCGAAGCCTATCTCTCCGACCAGAAGCGCATCCTGCCCTGCGCGGCGTTTGTCGAGGGCCAGTACGGCCTCGACGGATTGTACGTGGGCGTGCCGGTGATGATCGGCGCTGGCGGCGTCGAGAAAGTCATCGAGATCGAACTCGACGATGCCGACAAGGCCGGGCTTCAGGTCAGCGTCGATGCGGTCAAGGAACTGCTCGACGCCTGCAAGACGCTCGATTCGTCGCTGGCATAAGTGCTGCTTTTGCCCTTCCTGCTAGAGCTGTTGCCGTGGGTCGCGATAGCACTCGCGATTTGGATCGTGGCCCCGCTATGGCTGGTAGCCCAAGGGCGGGTCGGTACTGCAGCCCTCGTTGCGTTGTCGGTGGCCGTCATATGGATTGCGCTCAGCTTGTTCCTTTTTGAATGGTCGACGAATCCTCATTCGCCAAAAAGGGACGGTCAGACGTTGGTGTCGCTTGTCTGGTTTGCGGCGACAATTGGAGCCTTAGGCTCTTCCGCTAGCGCAGCTATGCTGGTGCTCGTTCATCGCCGTGACGTAAAATTGAATAAGGCAAACTGATGTCCATCCTCGTAAACAAGAACACCAAAGTCCTCACCCAGGGCATGACCGGCGCGACCGGCACGTTCCATACCGAACAGGCACTGGCCTATGGTACGCAGATGGTCGGCGGGGTGACGCCGGGCAAGGGCGGGCAGGTGCATATCGGGCTGCCGATGTTCAACAGCGTCGCCGAAGGCATGGCCGCGACCGGCGCGGATGCAAGCTGCATCTATGTCCCGCCGCCCTTCGCCGCCGCCGCGATCATCGAGGCGATCGACGCCGAGATGCCGCTGATCGTCTGCATCACCGAAGGCATCCCGGTGCTCGACATGGTCAAGGTCAAGGCCAAGCTGCAAGACTCGAAGTCGCGGCTGATCGGCCCCAACTGCCCCGGCGTGCTGACGCCCGGCGAATGCAAGATCGGCATCATGCCCGGCAGCATCTTTTCCAAGGGATCGGTCGGCGTCGTCAGCCGCTCGGGCACGTTGACCTATGAAGCTGTGTTCCAGACGACCAATGTCGGCCTGGGTCAGACCACCGCTGTCGGCATCGGCGGCGATCCGGTCAACGGCACCAATTTCATCGACGTGCTCGAACTGTTCCTGGGCGACGATGCCACGACGTCGATGATCATGATCGGCGAAATCGGCGGGAGCGCGGAGGAGGAAGCCGCGCAGTTCCTGATCGATGAGGCCAGGCGCGGCCGCAAGAAGCCGATGGTCGGCTTCATCGCCGGGCTGACGGCGCCTCCGGGTAGGCGGATGGGCCATGCCGGTGCCATCGTCTCGGGCGGCAAGGGCGGCGCCGAGGACAAGATCGCGGCGATGGAAGCTGC
>JAYSZB010000071.1:0-88064 GCA_043727035.1 Sphingomonas sp.
AGGCGCTGCTGGTGCGCGAGGGCAACGTCGCCGGCGCCAACAACATCTGGGCGGTCGAAGTCGAGCGCGGGCGCCTATTCGCATATGAACTCCGCCGCCCCGGCCGTTTTTTCCGGGTCGAGTTCGACCTCACCCGCCCGGTTTCGCCCCCGCTTGCGCCCTGGGGTTCTCGCTAGGGCAAAAGCGACCCTACTCGCCGCTTGCGACTCACTGGCGACGCGCTTATAGCGCCCTCACTCTCCTCGACATCGTCAGACGTTGGGGCCGGGCCGGGGTCGGTCCGGCAGCGCGAGAGCTTATATTTCTCGGAGCTAGGTTGACCGACACAACTGCCATTTCTGCCCTGATCGAGCCCGCCGCCAAGGCGCTGGGCTTTGACCTGGTGCGCGTGGCGATGATCGGCGGCACGTCAGACCCGACCTTGCAGGTGATGGCCGAGCGGCCCGATACGCGTCAGCTGACGATCGACGATTGCGCCGAACTGTCGCGCGCGATTTCGGACATCTTCGACCCGCTCGAGGAAGACGGCCGCGACCCGGTCGACGGCGCCTACCGGCTCGAAGTGTCGTCGCCCGGGATCGACCGCCCGCTCACCCGCCGTTCGGACTATGCCGACTGGACCGGGCATGAAGCACGCATCAAATATGCCGTCCCGGTCGACACTGCGAAACAGGTCAGCGGGATCATCGAAGGCATCGACGGCGACATCATCCGCATCACCACGCCCAAGGGCGAGCGCGAAGTCGAGTTCGCCAACATCGCCTCGGCCAAGCTTTTGCTGACCGACAAGCTCATTCACGCCACCGCGCCGCTCAGCACCGACGGCGCCGACACCATCAAGACAGAAGGTTGATCTGATCATGGCCACTACGACAGCATCTGGCGCAGCTGCCGGCGCCCCCGCTCCCGGAGGCCCGACCGCCAACAGGGCCGAGTTGCTCGCCATCGCCGATGCGGTTGCACGCGAGAAATTGATTGACCGCGCCATCGTCATCGAGGCGATGGAAGACGCCATTCAGCGCGCCGCCCGCGCCCGCTACGGCGCCGAGAACGACATCCGCGCCAAGCTCGATCCCACGTCGGGCGATCTGCGCTTGTGGCGGGTGGTCGAGGTGGTCGAGGAGGTCGAGGATTATTTCAAGCAGGTCGATCTGGGGCAGGCGGAAAAGCTGCAAGCCGACGCCAAGGTCGGCGATTTCATCGTCGATCCGCTGCCCGCCATCGATCTCGGTCGTATCGACGCCCAGTCGGCCAAACAGGTCATCTTCCAGCGCGTCCGCGAGGCCGACCGCGAACGGCAATATGACGAATATAAGGATCGCGGCGGTGAGATCATCACCGGCGTCGTCAAGTCGGTCGAGTTCGGCCACATCATCGTCAACCTGGGCCGCGCCGAAGGCGTTATCCGTCGCGACGCGCAAATCCCGCGCGAAATGGTGCGCATGGGCGACCGTATCCGTGCGGTGATCCTGAAGGTCGTGCGCGAAACGCGCGGGCCGCAGATTTTCCTGTCCCGCGCCCACCCCGATTTCATGAAGAAGCTGTTCGCGCAGGAAGTGCCCGAAATTTACGACGGCATCATCGAGATCAAGGCCGCTGCCCGCGATCCCGGCAGCCGCGCCAAGATCGGCGTGATCAGCTATGACAGCAGCATCGATCCGGTCGGTGCCTGCGTCGGCATGAAGGGCAGCCGCGTGCAGGCAGTCGTCCAGGAAATGCAGGGCGAGAAGATCGACATCATCCCCTGGTCCGAAGACACCGCGACCTTCGTCGTCAATGCACTCCAGCCCGCCACGGTCAGCCGCGTTGTGCTCGACGAGGACGAGGGCCGCATCGAAGTGGTCGTTCCCGACGATCAGCTCAGCCTCGCCATCGGCCGTCGCGGCCAGAATGTCCGCCTCGCCAGCCAGCTGACCGGTCGTGCCATCGACATCATGACCGAGGCCGATTCGAGCGAGAAGCGCCAGCGCGAATTTATCGAACGTTCGACCATGTTCCAGGAAGAGCTCGACGTCGACGAGACGCTGGCCCAGTTGCTGGTCGCCGAAGGCTTCACCGAAATGGAGGAAGTCGCCTTCATCGCCCCTGAGGAGCTGGCCGGTATCGAAGGATTCGACGAGGATCTTGCCGCCGAGCTGCAAAGCCGCGCGCAGGAAGCGCTCGATCGCCGCGAGGCTGCTGCACGCGAACTGCGCCGCAGTCTGGGCGTCGAGGATGCTGTGGCGGAGCTGCCGCATCTGACCGAAGCAATGCTGGTCACGCTCGGCAAGGCGGGCTTCAAGACGCTCGACGATGTCGCCGATCTCGCCACCGACGAGTTGATCGTCAAGAAGCGCAGCGAGCCGCGGCGCGGTGGCAAGGAACGACCCGAGGACAAGGGCGGCGTGCTCGGCGAATATGGCCTGACCGACGAACAGGGCAACGAAATCATCATGGCTGCGCGTGCGCACTGGTTCGAAGATGAGCCAGCATCCGAGGAGGCCGCCAATGCGGAGTCCTCACAATGACCACGCGCTGACTCCACTAACCCCCCTCCCGCTTGCGGGAGGGGCCGGGGGTGGGCCTGTCCTGTCAGAGCAGGGCCAGTCGGACACCCCCCACCCCAACCTCTCCCCTGAAGGGGAGGGGCTTAAGGCCGTGCGTCCCGGCACCGTCGCGTCCGCCAAACGCGCTGCCGATGACGAAGCGGCGTCCGCCGAGCGGCGCTGTATTCTGACCGGCGCACATGGCAGCCGCGATGCTCTGATCCGCCTTGCCATTTCCCCCGACGGCATGGTCGTGCCCGATGTGCTGGCGCGCGCGCCGGGGCGTGGGGTATGGCTATCGGTCGATCGCACTGCCCTTGAAATCGCGCTCGCCAAGGGCAAGCTCAAGGGAGCACTGGCGCGGGCGCACAAGGGTGCGGCGCTGACCATCCCTGCCGACCTGCCCGAACTTATCGACACGGCGTTCCAGCGGACGTTCCTGTCGCAGTTCGGCATGGCGGCAAAGGCCGGCGTGCTGTTGACCGGAGCAGAAAAAGTCGATGCCGCTGCGCGCAGCGGACAGGTGGCGATGCTCTGTCATGCCGCCGATGCCGCCGAAGACGGTCGCCGCAAACGCGACCAGAGCTGGCGCGTGGGCGAGGATGCCGAAGGCTCGGGCAAGATGGGCATTATCCTGCCGGTGGACCGCACCGCCCTTTCTGTGGCATTGGGCCGCGATAACGCGGTCCACATCGCCATCATCGATTCCGCATGGGGCGCACGGCTGTCGGCATTGCTCGACCGCTGGCAAGCCTTTGCCGGATGGGCTACGGGCGGTTCCGCTCCGGTGGCCACCACACGAGATACCCCTTCGACCGCACCCGGTGCGGACGATGGGTTTGCTGCTGTTTGAAGGATAGATACGTTTCCATGAGTACGAACGAAACCGACAAGCCCACCCTGACGCGCAAGCCACTCGGCCTGAAGCGCACGGTAGAGGCTGGCCAGGTCCAGCAGCAGTTCAGCCACGGTCGCAAGAACACCGTAGTGGTCGAGGTCAAGCGCCGCCGAATGCTCGGCAAGCCGGGCGAGGCCGAGGCTGCGCCTGAGCCCGTTGCCGCCCCGGCACCGGTAGCCCGTGCGTCCGCGCCGACCCCGGCACCGACACCCGCGCGCCCGACCGCCGACAGTCTCGAAAGCCGTCAGGAACGCCAGGCCCGGATGCTGCGCGAAGCCGAAGACGCCCGACTGACCGCGCTCGAGGAGGCGCGTCGCCGCGACGATGATTCCAAGCAGCAGGCGGGCGAGGAAGAGCGCCGCCGCGCCGAAGACAAGCGCCGCGCCGAGGAAGATGCTGCCCGCGCCGCGTCTGCGCCCGTGCAGGTTACCTCCCCTGCCGCAGCAGCCGAGCCTGCCGCGCCCGAGGCACCGGTCGCCGCTGCTGCAAGCGAAGCAGAAGCCCCCGCCGCAACTGCGGAAGCAACCCCTGCACCCGCCGCCGGCTTCCCCCCGGCGCGTCGCTTCACACCTGTCGAAGGACCGAAGCGTCCGGCACCAGAGGTCAAGCCGCCTGCGCGCGATGCCAAGCGTCCGACCACCGGCGACAACCGCCGTCAGTCAGGCAAGCTCACCGTCACCAAAGCATTGGGCGACGACGATGGCGCGCGCGCGCGCAGCCTCGCCGCGCTCAAGCGCGCGAGAGAGAAGGAACATCGCCGCGCGGTAGGCGGCAGCGGCAACAACACACCGCGCGAAAAGCAGGTGCGTGATGTCGTCGTGCCCGATGCAATCACCATCCAGGAACTGGCCAACCGCATGGCGGAAAAGGGCGCCGATCTGGTCAAGACGCTGTTCAAGATGGGCGTGGTCGTGACGATCAACGAAACCATCGATCAGGACACCGCCGAACTGCTGGTCACCGAATTCGGCCACAATATCCAGCGCGTCAGCGAAGCCGATGTCGATATCGACCATAGCGACGATGTCGATGCTCCCGAAACGCTGAAAACGCGCCCGCCGGTGGTGACGATCATGGGCCATGTCGATCACGGCAAAACCTCGCTGCTCGACGCCTTGCGCGGCACCAATGTGGTCAAGGGCGAAGCTGGCGGCATCACCCAGCATATCGGTGCCTATCAGGTGACGACCAAGTCGGGCGCCGTGATCAGCTTCCTCGACACCCCGGGCCACGCCGCTTTCACCGAAATGCGGGCGCGCGGCGCCAATGTCACCGACATCGTCATTCTGGTGGTCGCTGCCGACGACGGGCTGATGCCGCAGACAATCGAGGCGATCAACCACACCAAGGCGGCCGGTGTGCCGATGATCGTGGCGATCAACAAGATCGACAAGGAAGGCGCCAATCCGCAGAAGGTCCGCGAACGCCTGCTCGAACATGAAATCATGGTCGAGGATATGGGTGGCGAAGTGCAGGACGTCGAAGTTTCCGCGCTGAAGGGTACCAATCTCGACAAACTGGTCGAGGCGATTGCGGTGCAAGCCGAAATCATGGAGTTGAAGGCCAATCCCGACCGCGCCGCCGAGGCAACCGTGGTCGAGGCCAAGCTCGACAAGGGCCGTGGCCCCGTGGCGACCGTATTGGTCCGTCGCGGCACGCTCAAGGTCGGCGACATCTTCGTCGTCGGCACCGAGAGCGGCCGCGTCCGCGCGCTGATTGACGACAAGGGCAAGCAAGTGAAGACCGCCGGTCCATCGGTTCCAGTCGAAGTGCTTGGCCTTGGCGGTATGCCGTCCGCTGGAGACACGCTGACCGTGGTCGAAAGCGAGGCCCGCGCCCGCGAAGTCGCCGCCTATCGCGCCGAACTCGCGCTGTCGAAGCGCACTGCCATCGCCCCTGCCAGCCTTGAGAATATGTTCTCGGCGCTGGAGGACAAGGCGCGCGTCATTGAATATCCGGTGGTGATCAAGGCCGACGTCCAGGGGTCGGTCGAGGCGATCGTCAACGCGCTGAACCGCATTTCGACCGACGAGATCAAGGTGCGGGTGCTGTTGTCGGGTGCCGGCGCGATCACGGAAGGCGATGTCATGCTGGCATCGGCGTCGAACGCGCCGATCATCGGCTTCAACGTCCGTCCCAATGCCAAGGCGCGCGAGGTGATCAACCAGCGGAAAGTCCGGCTCAAATATTTCGACGTCATCTATCACCTGACCGAGGATATCGCCAAGGAGATGGCGGGTGAGCTCGGCCCGGAGATCATCGAAACCGTCGTCGGTCGCGCCGAGGTCAAGGATGTGTTCCCAGCCGGCAAGAAGGACAAGGCGGCCGGCCTGCTTGTGCTCGAAGGCATCATCAAGAAGGGCCTCTACGCCCGCCTCACCCGTGCCGACGTCATCGTCTCGAAAACGACGATCAGCTCGCTGCGCCGTTTCAAGGACGATGTCGCCGAAGTCCGCGCCGGTCTGGAATGCGGTGTGTTGCTGGCCGACACCAACGACATCAAGCCGGGCGACAATCTCGAAGTCTTCGAGGTCGAGGAGCGCGCACGGACGCTGTAAGCTGGGGAGGCAGTCATCGCTGACGACGATACCGATGATGATGCGACGATGGATCGTCGCGTCGTGGATGGTGCCGGTTGTTTAGCCGATGGTTGCTTCGACGGCATCGGCTGCTTGTCGAGCTTCGCCCTGATGATCTGCGTAGGAGCGACGAGTTGGTTCGCGATATGAATGCCCAAGGCCCCTCGGTCCGCGTGCTGCGGGTCGGCGAACAGGTGCGTCACGCGCTGTCCGACGTGTTGCAGCGCGGCGAAGTGCATGATCCGGTGCTCGCCAGCCACATGGTCAGCGTCACCGAAGTGCGGATGTCGCCCGACCTGCGCCACGCCACCGCTTTCGTCAAACCGCTGCTCGGAAAGGACGAGGATGCGGTGCTGAAAGCGCTGCGCACCAACACCGCCTTCCTCCAGCGCGAGGTGGCGAACAGCGTCAAACTGCGCTTTGCCCCCAAACTGAAATTCATCGCCGACGAGAGTTTCGATGAGGGCAGCCACGTCGATCGATTGCTGCGCGACCCGAAGGTGGCGCGGGATTTGGCGAAGGATGCGGAAGCCGATTGACAAACCGGCGGTAAGACGTATCTTACCTGGATGAATGCTACGACATCTCTCTCGGCCAAAGGTCAGGTGGTCATCCCGAAGGATGTCAGGGATGCACTCGGGCTCATTCCTGGCCAAAAGCTCGACGTGATCCGGTCGGGTAACGGCCTGTTCTTGCGACCGCAGCACAAGAAGAGCGGACGGACAGCTGATGAAATTTTTGCTGAAATCGCAAGAATACGGCCAAAATGGAATGGCCCGCCCGCCACGATTGACGAGATGAATGCCTCTGTCGATGCAATGTTCGCTGAAATGTCACGAGACGACATCTGACCGTTTCGCTCGACACCAATATTCTGGTCCGTGCGTTGGTCGATGATGATCCAACGCAATCGGCGACAGCGCGACAACTGCTAAGCCAGCCCAGCATGATTGCCGCCACCGTTATCCTCGAAACGGAATGGGTGTTGCGCTCTCACTATCACTGGCCACGTCAAAGGATCGAACAGGCGCTGACCGAAATTGCGGATCTGCCAGACGTGAATTGTTCGCCAGATGCTGCCAGATGGGCATTGGAGCGATATGGCGCGGGCGCCGATTTCGCTGATATGATGCATTTGGCCTTGTCGACTGGTGCTGAAGCTTTCGTCACTTTCGATCGTAAACTGATCAGGCAGGCCGGGTCGGATAGCCCTCTCCCGATCGAAACACTGACCTGATGGCCAAGCTCTATTTCTACTATGCCAGCATGAACGCGGGCAAATCCTCGACCCTGCTGCAGGCCGATTTCAACTATCGTGAGCGCGGGATGGCGACGATGCTGTGGACCGCAGCGCTCGATGTGCGGCCGAGTTTCGGAACGATCGCGTCACGCATCGGGCTCAATGCCGATGCGCATCGCTATCAGGCCGACACCGATCTCGCCGCAGCGATTCTCGCGCAGCATGACGAAACCCCGCTGGCCTGCGTGCTTGTCGATGAGGCGCAATTCCTCGATCCGGCACAGGTCTGGCAACTGGCGCGCGTCGCCGATACCGGCGGCATCCCGGTGCTCTGTTACGGCTTGCGCACCGATTTCCAAGGTGCGCTGTTCCCCGGTTCGGCCGTACTGCTCGGCATCGCCGATGCGCTGGTCGAGCTGAAGGCCGTCTGCCACTGCGGGCGCAAGGCGACAATGAACCTGCGCGTCGATGCAGCAGGCAAAGCAGTGCTGGCCGGCGCGCAGACCGAGATTGGCGGCGATGACCGCTATGTTGCCCTATGCCGGAGGCACTTTGTCGAAGCGCGCCGAAGACATTTTACGGAGGCGCGCAGTGCCGCAACCGATCGATAAAGCGGACCTCCTCCAGCCGATCTTGGACGGCGACCTCCGCCTCGAACAGATGGCCGAACCGCATCGCGAAGGGCTGCGCACCGCTTGCGCTGCCGATACCGAGATATGGCAGATGTACCCGAACGACTGGCTCGGCCATTTCGACGCCTGTTTCGACGCAGTGCTGCGCAACGACGGCCGCTGCCCGTTCACGCTTATCGTCGGCAAGCGCATTATCGGCATGTCGGGCTATCTCAGTTTCGCGCTCGACAGGCAGGCGCTCGAAATCGGCAACACCTATATCCTACCGCAGGTGCGCGGCACCGGTCTCAACGCGCGCATCAAGCAGCTACTGCTCGCCCGCGCCTTCGCCTGCGGCATCCGCCGCGTCGAATTCCGTATCGACGAGATCAACCAGCGCAGCCAGGCGGCGGCGCGCAAGCTCGGCGCGGTCAAGGAAGGCGCGCTCCGCGCCGAACGGATCACATGGACAGGCCGGGTGCGCGATACGGGGGTGTTCTCCATCCTGGCGGATGAGTGGGCGGCGCGGACATTATGACCGACCGCGACGGACCGGCGCTGCACGGCTGGCTGATCCTCGACAAGCCGCTCGGCCTCGGTTCGACGCAAGGGGTCAGCGCCGTCAAGCGGGCGTTGCGCGAGGGCGGCTATGCCAAGGTCAAGGTCGGCCACGGTGGCACGCTCGATCCGCTGGCGACCGGAGTGCTGCCAATCGCGCTGGGTGAGGCAACCAAGCTGGCCGGGCGGATGCTCAATGCGAGCAAGGAATATGATTTCACCATTGCGTTCGGCACGCAGACCGATGGGCTCGATGCCGAAGGCGCGGTGGTGGCGACAAGCGATATCCGCCCGACACGCGCGCAACTGCTCGTCGCGCTACCGCGCTTCACCGGCCCGATCGAGCAAGTGCCGCCCGCTTACTCCGCGCTGAAGATCGATGGCGAGCGCGCCTATGATCGAGCGCGCCGCGGTGAAATGGTGGAGATGGTGGCGCGGGGGGTGACGGTATATTCACTTAAGCCCCTCCCCTTCAGGGGGGGGGCAGGGGGTGGGGGCTCTCCGGCTAGCGCAGGGCTAGTCGATAGCCCCCACCCCAACCCTTCTCCTGAGGGGGAGGGGCTTAGACACATTACTCTCTCCGCCCACGTCTCCAAGGGCACCTATATCCGCTCCCTCGCTCGCGACATCGCCATTGCCTGCAACACCGTCGGCCATGTCGCGATGCTGCGCCGCACACGCGCCGGGCCATTCGGGCTCGACGCGGCAATATCGCTGGACTTATTGGCGCAAAGCGCTAAGGCCCGCACGCTACAAGCGCATCTGTTGCCGTTGGAGGCAGGGCTGGACGGTATCCCGGCTCTAACTCTCGCACCCGGCGAGGCACAGGTGATCCGCCATGGCGGTACGCTTTCCGGGCAATCCGTGGACGACGGACTTTACCTCGCGCTGGACGGCCCCGTGCCGCTCGCGCTGGTGTCCGTTCAGGCCGGCATCCTGTCGGTTACTCGCGGGTTCAATTTCTGACGCTCGATACCGTGGAACAAGCACATGACGATCACTGCCGAGAAAAAAGCCGAAGTCATCAAGGATAATGCACAGGGGGCCAACGACACCGGCTCGCCCGAGGTGCAGGTCGCGATCCTGACCACGCGCATCAACCAGCTGACCGGCCACTTCAAAGCCCACCACAAGGACAACCACTCGCGTCGCGGCTTGCTGATGATGGTCAACAAGCGGCGCTCGCTGCTCGACTATCTCAAGCGCAAGGACGCATCGCGCTACACCGCGCTGATCGCCAAGCTCGGCTTGCGCAAATAAGAGTTTCCCGGACGGCCCCGACATCGGGGCCGTTCGCTTATCCGGCCTGTCGCACAATCGTGCGGCGGCCATGCTGTCCACCCTCGCAATCCGGTGAGGGGGCGCAACCCCAGGGGCCATATCGCGCCCCGCACCGACCCGGGCCGGATCGCCCGGGACCAAGAAGAGGCCCCGCGAACGCAATCTGGCGCGCGGGTGACATACCAATATGACCATGTTCGACACCAAGACCGTTTCCATCGAATGGGGCGGCAAGACGCTGACTCTCGAAACCGGCCGCATCGCGCGGCAAGCCGATGGCGCGGTCCTCGCCACCTATGGCGAAACCGTGGTGCTGTGCGCCGTGACCGCCGCCAAATCGGTCAAGGACGGGCAGGATTTCTTCCCGCTCACCGTCCATTATCAGGAAAAATTCTCCGCAGCCGGCCGCATCCCCGGTGGCTTCTTCAAGCGTGAGCGCGGCGCGACCGAAAAGGAAACGCTGACCAGCCGCCTGATCGATCGCCCGATCCGCCCGCTGTTCCCTGAGGGCTTCTACAACGAAATCAACGTCATCGCCCAGGTGCTGAGCTATGACGGCGTCACCGAGCCCGACATGGTGGCGATGGTCGCCGCCTCTGCCGCGCTGACCATCTCGGGCGTGCCGTTCATGGGCCCGATCGCCGCCTGCCGCGTCGGCTATACCAGCGAAGGCGAATATCAGCTTAACCCGTCGATCGCCGAAGTCGCCGAAGGCAAGCTCGACCTCGTCGTCGCCGCCACCGGCGATGCGGTGATGATGGTCGAATCCGAAGCGAAGGAGCTGTCCGAAGAAGTGATGCTCGGCGCGGTGCAGTTCGCCCACGGTGAAATCCGCAAGGTCGTCGGCGCGATCATCGATCTCGCCGAACAGGCCGCCAAGGATCCATGGGAACTGGCAACCACCGACGGCAATGACGGCATCAAGGCGCAATTGCGCGCGCTGGTTGGTGAGGATATCGCCGCCGCCTACACCATCGTCGACAAGTCGGCCCGCTCGGACGCGCTCAACGCCGCGCGCGCCAAGGGCAAGGAAGCTTTCGCCGACGCCGATGGCCAGACCAAGATGACCGCCGGCAAGATGGTCAAGAAGCTCGAGGCAGAGATCGTTCGCGGTGCCATCCTCAAGACCGGCACCCGCATCGACGGCCGTACCACCACGCAAATTCGTCAGATCGAGGCGATGACCGGCTTCCTGCCGCGCACCCATGGTTCGGCGCTGTTCACCCGCGGCGAGACGCAGGCGATCTGCACGACCACGCTCGGCACCAAGGAATCCGAGCAGATGATCGACGGCCTCGACGGCCTCAGCTACTCGCCGTTCATGCTCCACTATAACTTCCCGCCCTATTCGGTCGGCGAAGTCGGCCGCTTCGGCGCGCCGAGCCGTCGTGACATCGGCCATGGCAAGCTGGCCTGGCGCGCACTGCACGCCGTGCTGCCCGCCAAGGAAGAGTTTCCCTACACCATCCGCATCCTGTCGGACATCACCGAGAGCAACGGCTCGTCGTCGATGGCGACGATTTGCGGCGGCTGCCTCAGCATGATGGACGCCGGCGTGCCGATCACCCGTCCTGTGTCGGGCATCGCCATGGGTCTGATCCTCGAAGGCTCGGAGTTCGCGGTTTTGAGCGACATTCTGGGCGACGAGGATCACCTCGGCGACATGGATTTCAAGGTCGCGGGCACGTCCGAAGGCATCACGACGATGCAGATGGACATCAAGATCGCTGGCATCACCGAAGAAATCATGCGTCAGGCATTGGCGCAGGCCAAGGAGGGCCGCACCCATATCCTGGGTGAAATGGCCAAGGCCCTTGGTGAAGTCCGTACCGAACTCTCGGCGCACGCCCCGCGCATCGAAACGCTGCAGATCGACAAGGCGAAGATCCGTGACGTCATCGGCACCGGCGGCAAGGTCATCCGTGAGATCGTCGCCACCACCGGCGCCAAGGTCGACATCGACGATGAAGGCATCGTCAAGGTCTCGTCGTCCGACGTCGCCCAGATCGAAGCCGCCATCGCCTGGATCAAGGGCATCGTCGAGGAAGCCGAAATCGGCAAGATCTACGACGGCAAGGTCGTCAACATCGTCGATTTCGGCGCGTTCGTGAACTTCATGGGCGGCAAGGACGGTCTCGTCCACGTCTCCGAAATGCGCAACGAGCGCGTCGAGAAGGTCGCCGACGTCGTCAGCGAAGGCCAGGCCGTTAAGGTCAAGGTCCTCGAGATCGATCCGCGCGGCAAGGTCCGCCTGTCGATGCGCGTCGTCGATCAGGAAACCGGTGCCGAGCTCGAAGACACGAGGCCTGCACGTGAACCGCGCGAAGGCGGCGACCGTGGCCCCAGAGGTGAAGGGCGCGGCCCGCGTGAAGGTGGCGACCGTGGTGATCGTGGCCCCCGCAGCGACGGTGATCGTGGCGGCCGTCGTCGCCCCGGCGGCGATCGTCCCGACCGTGGCCCCCGCGAAGACCGCGGTCCCCGCCCGGATCGTGGCCCCCGCAGCGATGGCCCAGAGGATGCAGGCCATGTTCCCGCATTTCTGAAGTCGGACGACTGATCGGGCTTCTGCCCAACGAAATGAGAAAGGGGCCGCAGCAATGCGGCCCCTTTTTTCGTGTTTGACCGGCACCTTCATGGTATCTATAGGAAGTCATCTGGTATCTATGAGCGAGATGGGTGGTGTCACTAGAGACTTTCAAACACAGCCGCCCCGGAATGCACATTGCGCCGATCCTCTCGGATCCTGACAACATTGCCGCGATGGAAGAGAAGAGCCGTGCCGGGCGACCGGCAGTTGAGGCGGTCGGCGCGGAAATCGCGCGAAACGCCGGGCCGCTAGACAATCAACAGAAACAGCATGTTGGTCGCTGGGTGAAACAGGTGCTTGCCGCTCGCGGCTGGGTGCCGGACCGCCCAGGCAGCCGGGTTGCGCAGGGGCACCTCTTTGAACGCGGCACCATCTATCGCAGGTCGGGTCATGGCAAAACCGATCGCGCCAGTGGCGCGGCCCGCTTTGCAGCGGCGATGGCGATCCTCGCCCAATCCGGCCAAGGCGTGATGAGTTCGGATGAGTTGATCGCTGATCGGGCTCTCGCGGCGGCTGCAGGCGAATGACCGTTGTACTTGATGCTTCGGCGCTGCTGGCCGCATTCAACAACGAACTAGGCCGCGACTATGTCGTCGCAGCACTCGATGAAGCGGTGATCAGCGCGGTCAACCTCGCCGAGGTCGCCGCCGGGCTTGTCGCCAAGGGCAAAAGCCCGACGCAAGCCCGCGCAGCGCTTCGCGCACTCGGCTGTCCCGTCATGGAGACCGATGAGGAACAGGGTCTCGATGCCGGATTTTTGCGGCAGCGGACTGCAACTGTCGGTCTCTCGCTCGGCGATCGCTGTTGCCTCGCTCTGGCTCGCCGGCTCGATGCTCCCGCCTTGACGGCCGACCGCCGCTGGCTCGAAGTAGCCGATGTTTGCGAGGTCGAGGTGCGGCTCATCCGCTAAACTTGTCCTCACCCCCCCGGCGACGCCGCCGATCCCGCCAGCAGCCCCCCATCGAGCATGATCTCGCTCCCCGTCATATAGGCCGCCTCATCCGACGCGAGCAGCACGGCGATCGCGGCGACTTCCTCGACGGTGCCGAAGCGGCGCATCGGGGTGCCCGCGACCATCGCCGCCATCTTCGTCTCGCGCTCCGCGCCGGTGCCGAGCATCGCTTCCCACATCGGCGTCAGGATCGCCGCCGGATGCACCGAGTTGCAGCGGATCGCCAGCCCTTGCGACGCGCACCACAGCGCAACGCTTTTGCTATGGTTGCGCACTGCCGCCTTCGATGAGGCATAGGCCGCCGCCCCCGGTATCCCGACCAGCCCCGACCGCGACGACATGTTGATGATCGCCCCGCTGCGCTTCGCGCGCATCGCGCCGATCGCATAGCGGCATCCCATAAACACCCCGTCGAGATTGACCGCATGAACCGCGCGCCAGTCAGCAAGGCTGGCATGTTCGGGATCATGCGCCACGCTGCCATGCTCGAGTCCCGTAATCCCGGCGTTATTGACCACCACATCCATCGCCGGATGCGACCGCGCCAGCGCCAGCCAGTCAGCCTCGCACGCCACATCGAGATGGACAAAGTCCGCGCCGATCTCCGCCGCCATCGCCGCGCCCGCGACGCAGTCCGAATCGGCGATGGTGACAACCGCCCCCTCATCGACAAAGGCCCGTGCTATAGCCGCACCAATCCCGCGTGCGCCGCCGGTGACGAGGGCGTGCTTGTTCAATAGTCGGGGCATGGGGGGGCTTCTTTCTAAGAAGAGTGGCGGTTTTGCCTTATCGTGCCTCAACGCGCGGCAGCGCGCATCGTCCAGCGATGCAGAATCTCACGCGAAGACGCGAAGATGGAGCGTATGGCTGCGAGCCGGCGCTGTCCCTGCGACGTCATCGCCAACCGCACCGCTTCCACCAAGGCCCCCCGTTTGCATATCGAACGGACCTTTTCGCGTCTTCGCGTGAGATTCCTCTCGCACAAAGGCACAAAGCCACAAAGAAAGAAGAAGAAGAGGTTTACGGGGAGGCGCAGAGGCGCGGAGGAGGAAGCGCCTATCCGCGAAGCGGCCTCGTCATCGCATCAACGCGGTTCACGGATTGGAGCGGCTGCGCCGCCAAGACCCCTTCTCCTCTGCGCCTCTGCGTGAACCCCCTATTTTCTTTGTGCCTTTGAGCCTTTGTGTGAGTCCTCTTTCCACTTGGCCCCTCACACCGCCGCCAGCAATTCCTCCGCCGCGCCCAGATCGACCGACACCAGCCGGCTGACCCCGCGCTCAACCATCGTCACGCCGAACAATCGGTGCATCCGCGCCATCGTCACCGCATTGTGGGTGACGATCAGATAGCGGGTCGCGGTTTCGGCCGTCATCCGGTCGAGCAGGTCGCAGAAACGCTCGACATTGGCGTCATCCAGCGGCGCATCGACCTCGTCGAGCACACAGATCGGCGCAGGGTTGGTCAGGAACAGGGCAAAGATCAGCGCGATCGCGGTCAGAGCCTGCTCGCCGCCCGACAGCAAAGTCAGCGACGACAGCTTCTTCCCCGGCGGCTGCGCCATGATCTCCAGCCCGGCCTCCAAAGGATCGTCCGATTCGACCAGCGCCAGATGCGCCTGCCCGCCGCCGAAGAGCGTCTCGAACAACCGCCGGAAATGCCCGTCGACCTGCTCGAACGCGGCGAGCAGCCGCTGCCGCCCCTCGCGATTGAGATGCCCGATCGATCCGCGCAAGCGGTTGACCGCCAGCGTCAGCTCATCGGCTTCGGCTGCGGATGTCGCCTGCTCGGCCTCCAGTTCGGCCAGTTCCTGCGCCGCCACCAGATTGACCGGGCCGATCCGCTCGCGTTCCTGGCTAAAACGCTCGTGCGCAGCGCTCTCTTCCTGCGGATTGTTCACCGAATCGCCCTCGAACCCGACCTTGCCGGGCAGCAGCGGCGGCGGACACTCGAATCTTTCGCCCGAAATTCGCCCCATCTCGATTCGCCGCCCCTCGGCATTCTCCGCCCGCGCCGCCGCGCCCGCCCGCGCCTCACGAGCAGAGGCTAACGCTTCGCGCGCCGTTTCGAGCGCCGACTCGGCCACCCGCGCCGCGTCCGCACTGCTGCGCTCCGCCGCCAGCGCCTCGGACACCGCGACATTGGCCGCATCGCGCGCGCCTTCTGCCTCGGCAATCCGTGCGTCCATCGCCTCGGGCTTGCTTGCCAATATCGCTCGCTCTGTGGAAATCTCGTCCTCGCGCGCCGCCATGCCGCTGATCCGCCGCACGGCCTCGCCGGTGCGCGCCTTCCAGCCTCGCCCTTCGGCCTGTGCCTCGACCTGCGCCTCGCGCTCGCGGGCGATCGTCCGATCAAGCGTGGCAATGGCATCGCGCACCTCCGTCAGTGCCGCGCGCGCCGCTTCGGCCTCGCGCTCGCGCCCGCCCAGCCGCTCCGCCGTCGCGCTGCCGTCGGGCAGTGCTGCGAGCGACGTCTCGGCCTCACCCAGCGCCGTTCGCGCGTCCCCCGCCTCACCGGCTACCCCTGTCTGTCGCTCTCCCAGATGCGCCGAGGTCGCGGTCCACCGCTCCAGCGCCGCATCGGCAGCATCGGCACTCCGCCGCGCTGTCCGCGCCGCCTCCTCGACCGCCGCCAGCCCGCGCCGCGCCGCCACCAACGCCGCCTCGGCCTCGCTCAGCCGCTCGGCAGCGGCGACACGAGCGCTCACGATCTTTTCCAGCCCGTTACGCACCTCGGGCAATTGTCCGGCAATTGCAGCGCGCCGGTTGATCCGCACCAGCCGCTCGGCGGCAGCAGCGCCATCGCCCGAGGAGATGAACCCGTCCCACCGCCGCATCCGTCCCTCGCGCGTCACCAGCCGCTGGCCAGGCGCGAGTGTTTGGCCGGTGTCGCTATCGGCTACGGCAATCTGCGAGAGGCGAGGGTGGAGGGCGGGGGGTGCGTCGACGAACGATAGAAGCGCGACGGTCCCGAGCGGCACGGCTGCTAATTCTGACCCGGCATCACCAATTGCGCTCACCCTGAGCTTGTCGAAGGGTGCTGCTCCCGACCCTTCGACAATCTCAGGGTGAGCGGACGGGGTAGTTGGATGCGAAGGCGACACGATATGCCCCCACCCCCGCGCTCCACCATCCCCGAAACCGAGCAACGGAGCCCCAAGATCGTCGCCCAACGCCGCCGCTAGCGCCGCCTCATAGCCCGGCTGGACGCGCATCTGCGCCAGCACCCCACCGCCATCGCGCCCCGATGCAATGAGCGACCGGTCGAGCGCACTGAGCTCGCTGTCGAGCGCTGCCACCGCCGCCCGCGCCTCGGCTAGCCCCGCATCGGCACCTGCTAGCTCGGTCGCCGCCGCGCCGCGCGCCAGTCCGGCAGCCGCGATCGCCGCTTCGGCCTCGCCAATCGCTGCGGTGCGCGTTTCGGCCTCGGCGCGCGCCGCCACCGCCAAGCGCTGTAAAGCCGCGCCGTCGCCAGCATCGGCCAGCGCCCGTGCTACCCGCGTAAGTTCGCCGTCGATCCGCTCGACCCGCCGCCGCGCCTCGCTCGCCGCTGCCTCGGCAATCCGTAGCTCGGCATTCTCGTTCGCCGCCTCGGCGCGTACCCCGGCCAGCGCCACCTCGGCATCGCGCAGCCGGTCGGCGGCGAGTGCGGAGTCGGCACTCAGCCGGGGTCGCCCCGCTTCCGCTTCGGTAATCGCTTTCGCCGCGCCCCGTGCGACTGCATCGAGCCGCTCGATCGCCGCCGCGCCCTCGCGCGCCAGTGAATCCTCGGCATCGCGGTCACGCGCGATGCGCGCCAGTTCTGCGTCGATGTCGGCCAGTCGGCGTTCCAGCGCCTGCCGCTCGGCGCGCTGTTCACTCAAAGCGGTGGAAATACGATGCTCGGTCTCGCGCGCCGCCGTCGCCGCATCGCGCGCCGACGCCATGGCGGCCACCGCCTCTGCTTGCGCGCGTGCCCCGCTCTCCTGATGCGCCTGCGTCTGCACCACCCGCGTCTCGGCAGCGATCGCTTCCGCTCGCGCCGCATCGGCAGCGGCAGCGGCGTCGCGCCAGCGGGCGAAAATCATCCGCCCCTCGGCAACGCGAATCTGCTCGGACAGCCGCGCATAGCGTTCAGCTGCCCGCGCCTGCCGCTTCAGCTGTCCGGCGCGCGCCTCCATGTCGGTCAGGATATCCGCCAGCCGCGCCAGATTGGTCTCGGTGGCGCGCAATTTCTGCTCGGCATCCTTGCGCCGTACATGCAGTCCGGCGATGCCCGCTGCCTCTTCGAGCAATTGCCGTCGCTCCTGCGGCTTGGCGTTGATGATGCCCGCCACCTTGCCCTGACCGACCAGCGCCGGGCTGTGCGCGCCGGTGGCGGCATCGGCAAAGATCAGCGCCACGTCGCGCGCGCGGACATCCTGCCCGTTGGCGCGATAGGCGCTGCCGGCGCCACGCTCGATGCGGCGGACGACTTCCAGCGCGCCCTCCACTTTATTGTCAGCGTCCTGCTCGGCGACCAACCCGGGCAGCGCCGCGCCCTCGCTGTCGCAGACCAGCGTTACCTCGGCGAATTCGCGCGCCGGGCGCGTCGCCGTTCCGGCAAAGATGACATCGTCCATCCCGCCCGCGCGCATCGATTTGGGGCTCGATTCGCCCATCACCCAGCGGATCGCCTCGAGCAGGTTGGATTTGCCGCAGCCGTTCGGCCCGACGATGCCGGTCAGCCCCGGCTCGATGCGCAATTCGGTCGGCTCCACGAAGCTTTTGAACCCGGTCAGGCGCAACCGGCTTATGCGCATCGCGCACCCGCCGATTGCCGTTGCCCGACTGTCATCACATCATGCGCCCCCCAGCGCGCGATTGCATAGGCGCTCAGCGTGCGCCGGCCGCTGTCAGCGCCGAACGCACAGCTTCCCAGTCATGCACATCGTTCAGCATTTGCCCGTTGAGGACGAAGCTCGGCGTGCTTGCCACTTCGAATTCGGCGGCGTTGCGCTCGGTCGATTCTTGCCAGCGAGTCACTTTGGCTGCGTCCGAAAGGCAGGTGTTGATGTCCGCTGCTGCCACGCCGCGTGCCGCGAAAAAAGATTCGAGCCCGATCGCGCGAGCAAAACCGGGGAAATTCTGTGATTGCAGTGCAGATTGCGCTGCCGCCTGATCGGCTGCCTGGATTCCGGTCAGCATTTCTTCCTGCGATGCGTAGATATTTTCGAGCAACGGAAAGAAACGCTCGGTGCCACCGCAACTGGCGATTGTGGCGATCGGCAAATCCATCGGGTTGAGCATGAACGGACGGATCTCCAGGCTGACCCGCCCGCTGTCGATGAACTCGGTCTTCAACGCCTCTGCGCCTGTCTTGGAGAATGTCGCGCAATGGCTGCACGTCGGCGAAGCGAATTCGATCAGCTTGAGCGGAGCGTCGGGATTGCCCATGACGAAGCCGTCCTGTGTCGCGCGCACTGTTGTCGACCATGCCTGCCCGGCGGGTGCAGCCGCCTTGGGCAGCGCGTCGCCGCTCGGCCCGGCACCGCTGCCGCCACTGTCACAAGCGGAGAGCGAGAGAGTTGCGATACCGGCCAGCACAATCAGGCGGGTCTTGGCGGAAATGGTCATGCGGTCGTTCCTCTTGTCTGGCTTCGATCATATGGGGGATAAGGACGTCAGCGGGCGGCGGCGATGGCCGCATCCAGTCGCGGTTGCAGGCCTCCCCAACTGTGCACGCCATTGACGATTTGGCCGTTGATCGCAAAGCTCGGGGTGCCGGTGATCCCAGCAGCCAGCGCGGCGGCGCGCATCGCCTCGATCCGGTCGACGACTGCCTGATCGGTAAAGCAGCGGTCGATCTGTGCTGGCGTAGATCCCCGCACATGCATCCATTGGATAACGCCACTGTCGCTCGCCAGCGCGCGGATGCGCGGCAATGGCGCCAATGCGACGATCTCGGCCACCCGCGCTTCGCTCAGCGCCGCCGTGCGGTCGAGCACGCTGGGCTGCAAGGCGAACAGCGATTCGTGACGGGAAAAGAACCGGCCTGCGCTGCCGCATTGTGCCGCGACGGTCATGCCGATATCGGGCGCGCTCAGCACCAGATGCCGCACCTCCAGGCTGACGCGGCCTGAGGCGATGTGGCGGCGCAGTGCCGCGTTCGCTTCCTCGACGAAATCTTTGCAGTGCGAACAGGTGTAGCTGACATACTCGGTCAACCGCACCGGCGCGGCGGGATTGCCGAGGATATGGCTCCCGCCCTCGCCACGAGTCACCTGTGTGAGATAGGGCGACGTCACCTGTTGCGCGGGCACGGTGGTGGCCAGCAGCATGGTAAGTGCAGTGACGAAAACGACAAGCAATGGGCGAAGGCGCGGCACGGTGAAATCCATCAGCTGATTTTAGGCAGCGCATCGCGCTTGGCAAGGCTGCTGGCAAGCCCTGACAATACGTTGCGCAATTCGGGATCGGCAATCGCCTTCAATGTCGGCGACAGCGGGACGGTCGGAATATCCGTTTGCGCCACAACCACTACGGCATCGCGTCGCTTGACCGTCCCTTGCGTCAACCGGACGCGGGCCACTGCCGCATAGCCGAAAAACCGGTTCACCCGCGCGACGATGTCAGGAATAACATGCTGCACCACCGGTGCGTGGGCCGACCCGACAGTGATGTTCAAAACTCCGTCGGCCTTTTTGCCATGTGGAAAGCGCAGCGATTCAGGTGCAGTCACCCGCGCCAGCTTCGCGCCGACGATTTCGGGCCAGCGCGTGACGATCGAGCTTTGCACAAAACCGAATTTGCGGAAGGCGACATCGCCGATTGCCGGAATCAGATCGGCCACCCGTCGCGCCTCCCCGCCGCGGACGCGCTCGGGCGTACGCGCTTCGACAACGCGCGCGCGTTCGGGCGGCGACGTTGCGGCTTTGCGCCGCGTCGCCGGTTTTGGCTGGGGAGGGGAAGCTTCCGTCATGCCCCGGCCTATGCCATGCCCGCGCCATGCCCGTCGAGAGCAACCATGACGCGATCCGCATCGCTTTGCTCGACTGGTACCGTCGCCACGCCCGCACCCTGCCGTGGCGCGCACCGCCCGGAGCAAATGCCCGCCCCGATCCTTACCGCGTTTGGTTGTCCGAAGTCATGCTGCAACAGACCACGGTCGCCGCTGTTGCGCCCTATTTCAAACGGTTCACCAGCCGCTGGCCGACGCTAGCCGATCTCGCCGCTGCCGATCCGGAGGATGTGCTCGCGGCATGGGCGGGGCTTGGTTACTATAGCCGGGCGCGGAACCTCATTGCTTGCGCTGCTGCGGTGGCTCGCAATCATGGCGGCAACTTTCCCGCCGATGAGGCGGCCTTGCGCGCACTGCCCGGCATCGGAAATTATACCGCCGCCGCAATTGCCGGTATCGCTTTCGGCATCGGCGATGCCGTTCCGATAGATGCCAATATCGAGCGTGTCGTCGCCCGCCTGTTCGCCATTGCCACCCCGCTCCCCGCCGGTCGCAGCGAAATCCGCAGCGCCGCCCGCGCGCTGTGGCCGACCGACGGCAGCGGCGGCGATTTTGCACAGGCGATGATGGATCTCGGCTCCTCCCTGTGCACCGCCCGCGCTGCCGACTGCCTGCTCTGCCCGCTCAGCCCGCAGTGCGAAGGCCGCAGACAAGGCATTGCCCTCTCTCTCCCGGTTAAACCAGCGAAGAAGGCCAAGCCGGTGCGTCAGGGGCGCGCACTTTGGATTGAGCAGGACCGAAAGGTCTGGCTGATTCGCCGTCCGGCCAAGGGTATGCTCGGCGGAATGCGCGCGCTGCCGGGCAGCGATTGGGGCGACTCTGTCGCCCCTGCGCCGCCCGCCACCATCGAAACAGGCCAGCTTCGCCACATCTTCACCCATTTCGCGCTCGATTTGTTTGTCGATCGCAGCAGCGACACATCGCTCGCCGTAGGGGAAGGCGCGTGGTGGCTTATCGACCGGCTTGACGAAGCAGGGCTACCGACGCTCTATCGCCGCGCCGCAGCGGTGGCCCTGGGAGAGACGATATGAGCAGCAACCGAATCGCGCCGATCGGCGTCAGCGAATTTACCCCCAGCCGCCGTGCCTTGTTCGGCTGGATGGCGGGCGGTGCCGCGCTCGCCGCGACCAGCCCCGCCTCCGCGTTGTGGCAGGCGGCCACAACCTTCCCGGCGCTGCGCGCCTATATCGCCGATTATGTCACCTCGCGCCGCCTGCCTGGCGCGCTTGCGGCTTTCGGCATGGGCACCGATCCGTTGCAGGCGATTGCGGCGGGCACCATCGCCAATGACAGCAGCACAGCTGTAGATCTCGACAGCTTGTGGCGCATCTATTCGATGACCAAGCCGATCACCGGTATCGCCGCGATGATCCTGATCGACGAAGGCAGGATGCAGCTCGATCAGCCGCTGGCCGACATCCTCCCCGCCTTCGCCTCGATGCAGGTGCTGACTGCCGCCGATGCGCCGGTGGATCAGACCGTCGCTGCCGCGCGCCCGATCACCATCCGCCAGTTGCTCACGCACACAGCAGGACTCGGCTACGGAATCATCCAGCGTGGGCCGATCAAAACTGCTTATGAAGAGAATGGCATTTCTCCGGGCGTCGTCAGCCGGATGAACTTTCCCGGCGTGTCGCGCGCCCCCGCCGCGCCCAGCCTTGCCGAATTTGCCGACCGTCTTGCCCGCCTGCCGCTGGTCTATCAGCCCGGTACGCGTTGGAGCTACTCGGTCTCGCTCGACCTCCTTGGCCGGGTAATCGAAGTCGTTTCGGGCCAGAGTTTCGATGCTTTCCTCAAGACGCGGCTGTTCGATCCGCTCGGCATGGCCAGCACCAGCTTCCGCGTTGCCGAAGCAAATATTCCCCGCCTCACCACCAATTACGCCCCGCTCGGCGGCACGCTGATCCCGATCGATCCCGCCTCGACCAGCATCTATCTCGATCAACCACCGTTTCCCTTCGGCGGCGCAGGGCTGGTCAGTTCGGCGCGCGACTATGATCGCTTCCTCGCGATGCTGCTCGGCGAAGGCGAAGTCGGCGGCACCCGCATCCTTTCGACCGCCACCGCGCAGCTCGCCATGTCGAACCTGCTCGACGACAGCATCGAACGCGAAGGCACCTTCGTCGCAGGGCAAGGCTTCGGCGCTGGCGGCCGCGTCAGCCTGCCCGGCAATCCACAGGGCGCTGGCGTCTTCGGCTGGGGCGGCGCTGCGGGCACCATCGCCTTCGTCGATCGCACCCGCCGCGTGCGCTTTGGCGGATATGCCAATTACATGCCGTCGGAGGTGTACGACTTCCAGCGCCGGGTTGCCGAAGTCTTCTACGCCGATCTCGCCACCATGGCCCCCGCCGGTTGAGCTTCGCCCCGCCCGGCTTTTGCGGCGCGCGGATCGACCGCAGCGATGCGATCCGCCAGAGTTCCGAACAGCTGGCCGAGGCAATGGGGTCGCTGTCGGCGCGGCTGCTCACGCTCGACGGCATCGATCCGCAGGAGGACGGGCAGGGCAATCTCGCCTGGGGCTCGCTCGCCGAAGCGGCGCCCGACGCGGAGCTTATCTTTCTCGGCCTCGAAAACGGCAAACCGCGCTTCGCCGCGATGCCGCCCCCCGGCACCGCGATAGACGCCCGCTCGCGCACCTGCTGGCGGGTATTGCCGTTCCTCAGCGCCGATCAGGTCGCGCTCTACGGCGCGGCGCGCAGCCTGATCGACTGGCACGCCCGCCATCGTTTCTGCGCCAATTGCGGGTCGCCGACGCGACTTGCCAAGGGCGGCTGGCAACGCGATTGCCCGTCGTGCAGCGCGCAGCATTTCCCGCGTACCGATCCTGTGGTGATCATGCTCGCCGAACATGGCGATAGCGTGCTCGTCGGTCGCCAGCACGGCTGGCCGGAAGGCCGCTTCTCGGCGCTCGCCGGTTTCCTCGAACCCGGCGAAAGTCTTGAGGAAGCGGTCGCGCGCGAATTGTTCGAGGAGGCGGGTATCCGCGTCGATGCGGTGCGTTATGTCGCCAGCCAGCCCTGGCCCTTCCCCTCATCGCTGATGGTCGCCTGCATCGGCGTTGCCCGCTCTACCGAATTGATGCTCGACGAAACCGAGATCGAAGCCGCGATGTGGGTGGACCGCGCCGGTGTCGCGGCTGCCATGGCCGAATCGCCCGACGCTCCCTTCCTCGCCCCACCCCCGTTCGCCATCGCACACACGCTGTTCGCGCACTGGTTGACCGATCTCCCAAAGTAATCACGGTGATCGCCACCGGGCTGGGCGATGGACAAAAAAATGGGCCACCCGAAGGTGGCCCTGAGGAGGATTGGGAGAGAGTGCCTCGAAAGGCATGGTTCTTATGTAACCGGATTGATTTTGCTGCAACTGCGAAAAGCAACAACGCGATTGCAAATTTTGCAACTCATTCAGTGACCCGCCTGCCGACCACGGACGATGCCGCTTGCATTAAGTTGATCGTCAATTTGCCCCATCAGCCGCGCCAGACCCGCCTCGTCCGCAGCTTCGGCGCGCGCCACCAGCACGTCCTGCGTGTTCGATGCGCGCAGCAACCACCAACCGTCAGCAGTAGAAACCCGCGCTCCATCGGTGCGATCGATGCTTGCGCCGCTGGCCCCAAGCCGCTCGAGTACTTCGTCGATCACCGCAAACTTGCGGCTTTCGTCAACCTGAAAGCGCAGCTCAGGCGTGTTGATCATTGCCGCCATCGCGTTTCGCGACTCCGTTACGGAGCGGCCCAGTTTGCCAACCGATTCGATTAGCTGCACCGCAGCATAATGCGCGTCATCGAACCCGTAATAGCGATGGCCGAAAAAGATATGCCCGCTCATTTCGCCCGCCAGCGGCGATCCGGTCTCTTTCATCTTGGCCTTGACCAGACTGTGCCCGGTTTTCCACATCAACGGCTGGCCGCCCAGCGCCGCCACCCGGTCGAACAGCGCGTTACTCGCCTTGACGTCGGCGATGATGATGGCGCCCGGCACATCTTTTAGAACCATTTCGGCATATATCTGCAGCAGCTGATCGCCCCAGATGATGCGGCCTTCGCCATCGATCGCGCCGATCCTGTCGCCATCGCCATCGAATGCGACGCCAAAATCGAGATTTCTCTCGGCGACGAGCTTTCTCAGATCCGCCAGATTCTTTTCCTCGGTCGGATCGGGATGGTGGTTAGGGAAATGTCCATCGATGTCGGTAAAAAGCGTGAAATGCTCACCCGGCAACCGCTTGACCAAAGCTTCTACCACAGGCCCCGCCGCGCCGTTGCCAGCGTCCCAGCCGATGCGCAGCGCCGGTCCGGCAAATCCCTCCAACAGGCGATTGACATAGGCCTCCAGCATATCGGCGTGCTCGACGCTGCCGCCAATCTCGCCAGCGCCGCCCTCCCAGTCGGCCGCCGCCGCCATCGCGCCGATCGCCTGAATTTGCTCGCCATAATATGGCGCGCCCGCCGCTATGAACTTGAAGCCGTTGTAATCGGGGGGATTATGGCTGCCGGTTATTTCTATCCCGCCATTCGCTTCTAGCGCGTGAGTAGCGAAATAGAGCATCGGCGTCGATGATTGACCGATGGAAATGGCGGTGCAGCCTGTCGCCACCAGCCCGTCGATCAGCGCCTCGGCCAGTGATGGTGAAGACAGTCGCCCATCATAGCCTACCACCACCCTGGTGCCGCCGCTGCGCCGTATATGGCTGCCGAACCCCAGCCCAATGGCGCGCGCGTCAGCGGCGTGCAACGTCTCGCCGACCACGCCGCGAATGTCGTACTCTCGCAGCAGTGTAGGGTGGAAATGGTGCGGCGTCATGTGGCGGTCCCGCCGATGCCGTCCATCGGCAGCGCCAGCCCCGCCAGCATCTCACGCAGCTCCTGCCGTGCAGCGACATGGCTTGTGCCCAGCTCGCCTAGCTGGCCACGATCGAGCAATGTCAGGCCGGAGGGAAACAGCTCGCGGAAAATCACCCGCTCGGTCAGCCCCGGGACCACGCGGAATCCGACCCGGCCAGACAATTCACCCAGCGCCTCGCCCACCCGCCGCATATTGCGCGCCTCGAGCGATTGGATGCGGTTGCGCAGCACCACCCAATCGATCGTCCCGCCATCCATCGTCGCGCGCATCTTGCGCGCGTTCCAGATTAGCTCGGCGTAGAAACTCGGGCGCTGCACCTTGAAATTTTCGGCATCGACTTGGCCGATCAGATCGAAATCGACGAAACTGTCGTTCATTGGCGTCACCAGCGTGTGCGCCAGCGTCGCCATATGCCGGGCCAGCTCATCGTCGCGCCCGGGCGTGTCGACGACAAGGAAATCGGCTCCCTCGGCCAGACCGATCAGTTTCTCGCCCAGTGCCTCGATCGGCTCACCGCCGAACACGTCGAATCGTGGGGTAGGAAGCGCAATTCCACGTCTTGTTGCAGTGGCCACCCGATTTTCCAGATAGCGGTAGAACGTGCGCTGGCGATGATCGAGATCGAGCCCCGACACCTTCGCCCCCAGCGTCGCCAGCGCCACCGCGACATGCACCGCGCAGGTCGATTTGCCGGTTCCGCCCTTTTCATTGGCAAAGACAATGATATGCGGACGGGCAGTAGCGGCGGTCATGCGGGCGGTGGCCTTTTCGGATCGAAGCGGTCTGATCGGGCAAGCTGTCCGACCCGTCAGGCTCTAAAGACCGGCAGGGGTTAAGGGAAGGCAAAGCGATGCAGACGATCCGCAGTTTGGCCGAACTGCGCGCGGCGATGATCGCGCTGCGCCACGATCATGGCAGTGTCGCCTTTGTGCCGACCATGGGGGCTCTGCACGACGGCCATCTGACGTTGGTGCGGGAGGGCAGGCGCAAGGCCGATCATGTCGTCGCCTCGATCTTCGTCAATCCCAAGCAATTCAGCCCAAATGAAGACCTCGCCGCCTATCCGCGCCGCGAGGCCGAGGATGCGGCCAAGCTTGCGGCGGAGGGCGTCGCACTGCTGTGGTTGCCCGATTTGGCGGCGATGTATCCGCAGGGCCATGCGACGATGATCGGTGTCGGCGGGCTCGATGCGGTGCTGTGCGGCGCGGCGCGACCCGGCCATTTCGACGGCGTCGCGACCGTCGTCGCCAAATTGTTCAATCAGGTTGCGCCGGATATCGCGCTGTTCGGCGAGAAGGACTGGCAGCAGCTGGCGATCATCCGCCGCATGTCGACCGACCTCGATTTCGCGCTGGAGATTGCCGGTGTGCCAACTGTGCGCGAAGCCGACGGCCTCGCCATGTCCTCGCGCAACGCCTATCTGACGCCCGATCAGCGCGCGGTCGCAGCGGCGCTGCCGCGTGCGTTGTTCGATGCGGCGCAGCAGCTCAGCGGCAGTGGACCGGCAGAGCCGGTTATCGCGGGTGCGATGGCAGCAATCCTTGCGGCGGGCTTTACCAGCATCGACTATCTCGACCTGCGGGACGGCGCCTCGCTCCAGCCGCTTGAGGCCGCCTGTGAGGGTGCACGGCTGTTCGTCGCCGCCCGAATCGGCACTACCCGCCTGATCGACAATATCCCGGTCGGCTAAGCGGCTGACGCACTTTGGTTAATCGCGTTAACCATTTGTTGACCTCGATTCGGGATTGTCCGTTGTGGAGCCAAAGTCGCTCCGTAACGGGGAATTATCATGGGCATCAAGCTCTCTACCGCCACCAGCCTGTTCGATTCCAATCTGGCGGCTGCGTCGCGCGGCAATGCCGACGCTTATTTCGACCTCGGCATGGCTTACTCGACCGGCAGCGACGGGGTCGATGTCGATATGATCGAAGCACATAAATGGTTCAATCTGGCGGCGCTCGCCGGGGTCCGCGAAGGCAGTCTGCTGCGGGCCGAGATCGCCGCCGATATGGGCCGTCAGGAAATCGCCGAAGCCCAGCGTCAGGCGCGCGCCTGGATCGCCAGCCTCGGCACCGGCACGATGCAGCAACGCAACGCCGCTTAGTCCGTTTTACGGAACGGCAGCCGCTCGGCTAGCCACGCGCTTTCCTGCTCCGCCGCCGGCACCTCGCGTTCGAGGAAATCGGCAATAGCGGCGCGAAATCCGGGATGCGGAATATAATGCGCCGACCATGTCGCCACCGGCTCGTAGCCGCGCGCCATCTTGTGCCCGCCCTGCGCGCCCGCTTCGACCCGCGTCAGCCCATGCGCCAGTGCGAAATCGATCGCCTGATAATAGCATAGTTCGAAATGCAGGCAGGGTATGTCGGCCAGACAGCCCCAGTAGCGCCCGTAAAGCGCATCCGCGCCAATCATGTTAAGCGCCGCCGCCAGCGGGCGACCCGTTGAGCGATCGTAAGCGACCAGCAGCAATACCCGCTCCGCCATCCGCTCGCCGAGCAGTGTGAACGCCTCGCGTGTCAGATATGGCGTTCCCCATTTGCGCTGCCCAGTGTCCTGATAACAGGCCCACATCACGTCCCAGTGTTCGGGCTGGATCGCAACTCCGGTCAGCGCCTCGATCCGCACCAAAGCCTGCGCCGTCGCGCGTTCCTTGCGGATGTCCTTGCGCTTGCGCGAAGAGAGCGCGGCGAGGAATCCGTCGAAATCTCCATACTCCTTGTCGGACCAGTGAAACTGGTTGTCACGGCGAATCAGCCAACCTGCGCTCTCGAACAGCGCGATTTGCTCGGGCGCGACGAAGGTGGCGTGGGCCGACGAAAAACCGTTCTGGTCGACCACCGCCTCCAGCGCGGCGATCAGCGCAGGGGCTTCGGTATCGTCGGCCAGCAGCAGACGTCTGCCAGGGACGGGAGTGAATGGCACCGCGATCTGCAGCTTGGGATAATAGTCCCCACCTGAGCGCTGCCATGCGTCGGCCCAGCCAGAATCGAAGACATATTCGCCCTGGCTATGGCTCTTGAGATAGGCTGGAGCAGCGGCAACGAGGCTGCCGTTCAGGCCGTCGATCAGCACCGCTGCCGATTGCCAGCCAGTGCCGGGGCCGATGCTGCCCGACTCTTCTAGGAGCGAGAGAAAGGCGTGGCTGAGGAATGGATCGTCGCTGCCCGCCAACGCATCCCACTTCGACGCATCGACCGACGCGATGCCGGGGGCGATTCGCGCGATGAGGGGGAGGGCGGCATCGGCCATATTTGGGATATGGGTCACTCCAGCCGATTCGTCACCCCGGCCTTGAGGCGGGGTCGCTGGCGGCACAGCGTTCGGTCGAAAGCGGCCCGGGATCCGGGGCGACGGTTATGGCTTGACCGCCACTACCGCATCGATTTCCACCGCCGCACCACGCGGCAGGGCAGGCACGCCGACCGCGCTGCGGGCGTGGCGGCCAGCTTCGCCGAACGCCAGCAGCATCAGTTCCGACGCACCATTGGCGACTTCGGGCTGGCGGGTGAAATCGGGGGTGGAGGTGACGAACACCCCGAGTTTGACGATGCGCTCGACCCGTTCGAGATCGCCCAGCGCCTTCTTGATCTGCGCCAGCAGCATCAGGCCGCACAGCTGCGCCGCCGCCTGACCTGCCTCGACCTCCATATCGTCACCCAGCCGCCCGGTGACGATCGCCGCGTCACGAAACGAAACTTGGCCGGAGATGTACAACAAATTGCCGACCTGCACCGTCGGAACATAGGCGGCGATCGGCGCGAGCGCCTCTGGCAGGGTGAAACCGGCTTCGGTCAGGCGCGCTTCGACGCTCTGGGTCATGATGGGCTCTCCAATGCAAGGGCCGGGGCAGGGTGCCCGGCCGTGAGTTTTTCGGCCAACCAGCTTTCCGCCACCGACCAGTCGTCGATGCGGACATGGGATTGGCTGGCGGCAGGAATTTTCGGTGCGATCAGCGGTTCGCCGACCATATGCAGCCGCCACACATCGGGTACCGAGTCGGCAACAGATTTATGATGCTGCGGCAGATCGTCGATGAAGGCGGTGACGCTCGGTTGCATCTCGTCGATCAATGCTTTGACCGGATCGCCCTTGCCACCGCGGCTGCCGATAACGCGAAACGGCATCCCGGCTTTGATCAACTGCTCGGTGCGCGCATCCTGATGTTCTGGGCCGACGTTAGTCAGGATGACGATATCGGCGATGGCCGAAAGCCGTTCGAGTGCTGCCTGCGCACCGGCAATCGCGTATTGCCGGTGCATTTCGTGCCTAAAAAATCCGTCGAGCAGCGGCCAGACTTCCGTGGCCTGCAACGGCGTGCCGCAGCTTTTGCGCTTGAGCGCGTTGGCGAATGTCGCATCCTCAAGGGCGAAGTCGATGTCATGATCGTCGGACAGCCAAGCGCCAAACGGCACCACCATGTGCATCAGCACTTCGTCGCAATCGGTAATGAGCAGAGGGCGGGCCATATCTATCCTGTAGTAAGCGCTGCGGTGGCGGCGACGATGTCGGTGGGCGAACAATCGAGCGCCTCGGCGCAGGCGATCAGATCGGGCTCGTGGCTCGACAGGAACTCGCCGGTCGCCGCCAATATCGCCGGATCGGTGGCGCGGGCGCGCAATTCGGACGCATCGAGTCCGGTGAGGTCGAGCAGGCGCTGTCCACGCATATCATCGCCGCAGACCCACGCCAGTGCACCGAGCAACAGCACCGACGGGTCTGGTTTGGCGCGCGGGGCTGGGCGGTTGGGGTCCATCGGATGAGCCTTCGGCAATCTGTTTGTTTCGACTTTATCCTTGGCCTATGAGGCGCTCGCGGGCAAGCATCGGCAACACCGGGCAGCAAGGGATGCAGACAAGAATGACTGGCAAGCGGGTTCTGGTGGTCGAGGATAATGAACTCAACCTGCGCCTGTTCTGCGACCTGCTGACGGCGCATGGATACCAGTCTGAGCCGGTGCGCGATGGGCGCGATGCGATGGCGCGGGCCAGCGAGGTCAGGCCCGATCTGATCGTCATGGACATACAGCTGCCGCATGTCAGCGGTATGGATCTGATCGCATCGATCAAGGCCGATCCGGCGCTGGGCGCGACGCCAATTCTGGCGGTGACCGCCTATGCCGGGCGCGACGATGAGGCGCGGATCAGGGCGGCGGGGGCCGAAGGCTATGTGTCCAAGCCGATTTCGGTGCTGCGGTTCATTGAGGCGGTCGAGGCGTTGCTGTGATGGCAACTGGAAGTTGACAGTGCCGGAAGTGGACAAAGTTGACACCAACGGGGGTTGCCGTTCACGGCTGGCGTGGAGCGTGACGGGCCTACTTCGATCCGCGTGATTGCCCCTCGTTCCTCGCGTCGCTGCAAATCCCTTACCGTCGCTGTGCATCGAACCAACCCCATCCCGTGCTGAAGCGAGTTGTGGAACATAGGATGAACAAGGCCGGTTTCAAGGACGCGAGCGCATGAAAAAGGGCGCGGCTTCGAGCCGCACCCTTAGGAAGTGGATCCCCGGTTCGGTCATTGACCGAGTTTACCCTGAGCGCCAGCAGGGCAGTCGGAGGGCGGGGATGACGCAAGGCCTAAGGCGCTAAAAGCGCCCAAGCTTGCGTCACTTGATCTTCGCTTCCTTAAATTCGACGTGCTTGCGTACGACAGGGTCGTACTTGCTCTTCGACATTTTCTCGGTCTGCGTGCGCGGGTTCTTCTTGGTGACGTAGAAAAAGCCGGTGTCAGCGGTGCTGACGAGCCTGATCTTGACGGTGGTCGGCTTGGCCATGACCAATATCCTATCGCATATGCGTTGAAATGGAAAAGGGGCAGCCGCAAAGCCGCCCGCAAGTTGGCGCGCAGTGGCGGCGCAGCGCGGGTTTGTCAAGCCGGGAGAGTCTGTCGCACACCGGCCGCGCTTACCCTGAGCGTGTCGAAGAGTGACGAACCCCGGGGCTTCGACAGGCTCAGCCTGAGCGCAACTGCGGAATCGATACCCGGCTTTCCCGGCGCTTAACGCGTCGTTATCCGCACATTAACCGGTCGGGGCGCAGTCTTCACCCACCAAAACCGGAGTGCCGATGATGGCCATGACCGAAGCCCGCGCCGCCTGTATCCGCGAAGACCTGCATGGTCGCATCGCCGCGATTGCCTGCAACAGCACCATGCTCAACCCGCGACAACTGGTCGAGAATGTCGATGAAATCCGCTGCTTGGCGCAGGCATATGGTTTCGGAGCCGTCGCCGGGATCGCCGGCCAGCTCGAATCGGCGCTGGGCCGCGATGCCGCGAGCGCGACATTGCTCTGCTATCTCGATGCGCTCGACGATGCAGTGAAGCTGGAGCCGGTGCGCAACGGCGCGCAGCAAGCGCTGCTCGCGTCGGTGGCATTGCGGCTCGGGCTTTGACCGCCCGCCTGCTCCGCCGCTAGATACCCCATGGACGCATTGATGATCGGGCTGCTGGCGGGGGCGCTGGTCAGCTTTGGTGGGCGGTGGTGGCTGCTGGGGCGGGCAATTGCGGAGTCGCGCGGGCGAGCGGTGGCTTTGCCCGCCTTGCTGCTTTCGGCTGTTATCGTCGCCGTGGCCGCTGCCTTTGCCGGGGGGGCGATTGCCCAGGCGGTGCGCGGTCCCGGGCTGATGCTGTTTCTGGCCCTGTCGCTGCTGCTCGCCGGAGCCGGGGCGCTGTGGCCGACGCGCGCGATTGCGCCCAAACTGGCCGCATCGGCACGCGGGCCGGTCACCGCCTTCATACTGCTGATGGCGGCGCAGTTGAGCGAAAGCGCGCCATTCATCATTCTCGCCGCTGCTGCGTGGAGCCTCGATCCGCTTTCTGCGGGACTTGGCGGGGGGCTGGGGATGATATTGGCGGCGCTGTCGACTAGCCTGTTGTCCGCCCGTGAACTGGCGATGCTGCCGATGCGGCGCATACGGCTGGCACTCGGCATCGTGCTGATGATGATCGGGCTGTGGTTGGCATTGGCGGCGTTGGGGCTGGTCTGATCGATCGCGTCGATCAGAGCGACGCGGATTTCCATTCGCACTGACGAAACCATTTCGCCTGTGCAAGGTTATCGTCGCAAGACCTTCTGCGATGGAGACTTTTTTCGATGGCGACTGCAACTGCGACCCCGAGCAAGCTCAGCACCCCAACGGATCTGGATGGAAAAAACACCAAAACCGTCGCCGATGCGCTGAACGGCATATTGGCCGACAGCTATGCGCTGTATATCAAGACAAAGAATTTCCACTGGCACATTTCAGGCCCGCATTTTCGCGACTATCATCTGATGCTCGACGATCAGGCGGCACAGATACTGCTAACCACCGATGCGATTGCCGAGCGGGTGCGCAAGACCGGCAATGTGACGCTGCGCTCGATCGGCGACATCGCGCGGCGCCAGACGATCAAGGACAATGACAGTGATTTCGTCAGCGCCGATGCGATGCTGGCCGAGCTGCGCGAGGACAATCTGGCACTGGTCGCATCCCTGCGCGAGGCGAAGGATATCGTCGACGAGGCCAAGGACAACGCCACCAGCGGCATCCTCGACGACTGGACCGACCAGGCCGAGGAGCGCGCTTGGTTCCTGTTCGAATCGAGCCGGAAAGCCTGATACAGCGACGCGGTGCAAGCCTTTGCCCGACTCCTCGATGCGCTGATCTATACCGGCAGCCGTAACGCCAAGCTGAGGCTGATCGGCGACTATCTGCGTGTCACGCCCGATCCCGACCGGGGCTGGGCGCTGGCGGCGTTGACGGGTGAGGTCGATCTGCCGGCGGTCAAATCGGCGGCGGTGCGCGGCATGATCGAAGAACGGGTCGACCCCGTGCTGTTCCGTATGAGCCGCGACTATGTCGGTGATACGGCGGAGACGGTTGCGTTGCTGTGGCCCGACGGCCTGACCGGTGCGTCGGACGATATCTCTCTGGCAGCGGCGATTGGTCGGCTCGAGGCCGCCAAGCGCGGCGAAGGCGGAGCGGTGCTCGCCGATATGCTCGACCGGCTGGGCAGCGACGCGCGCTATGCATTGCTGAAGCTGGCCACCGGCGGTATGCGCGTCGGCGTTTCGGGGCGGCTGGCGCGGACGGCGGTGGCGCAGGCGTTCGGACGCGATGTCGAGGATATCGAGGAAGTGTGGCACGCGCTGTCGCCGCCCTATGCCGAACTGTTCGCCTGGGCCGAGGGTCGCGCGCCGCTGCCCGATCTGTCGGACCGCCCGCTGTTTCGCCCATTCATGCTGGCGCATCCGCTGGAGGACGGCACGGTCGATCTCGCCGACTATGCCGCCGAGTGGAAATGGGACGGCATCCGCGTGCAGCTGGTCCGGCGCGGCGGAGAGACGCGGCTTTATAGTCGCGGCGGCGATGACATCACCGCTGCCTTTCCCGAGGTGGCGGCGGATTTCACCATCGACGCGGTGCTCGACGGCGAGCTGCTGGTGCGCGGCGTGGTGCAGGGCGGCGAGGAGGGCGGAGCGGCGAGCTTCAATGCCCTACAGCAACGGCTGGGGCGTAAGACGGTGAGCGCGGCAATGCTGCGCGATGCGCCCGCGTTCGTCCGGCTCTACGACGTGCTGGAGATCGGGCGCGAGGATTTGCGCCCATCGCCTTGGGCTACGCGGCGGGCGCGGTTGGAGGCGCTGATAGCTGCGCTGCCCAATGACCGCTTCGACCTGTCGGCGCTGATTGAGGCTGCGGACTTCGATGCGCTGGCTGCGATACGGGCCGCAGCCCGCGACTCGGCGATCGAAGGCGTGATGCTCAAGCGCCGCGATTCGGCTTATGTCGGCGGACGGCGGGTCGGCCTCTGGTATAAATGGAAGCGCGATCCGCTGACCGTCGATTGCGTGCTGATGTATGCGCAGCGCGGCAGCGGCAAGCGATCCTCCTTCTATTCCGACTATACCTTCGGTTGCTGGACCGCCGATCCGGCAGAGGGGGGCGAGCTGCTGCCCGTCGGCAAGGCCTATTCGGGCTTCACCGACGAGGAATTGCGCGGCCTCGACAAATTCGTCCGCGACCACACGCTCGCCCGTTTCGGCCCGGTGCGCGAGGTCGAGAAGAGCCTGGTGTTCGAGGTGGCGTTCGATTCGGTTCATACGTCGATGCGGCATAAATCCGGCCTCGCGATGCGTTTCCCGCGCATTTCGCGCATCCGCCGCGACAAGCCGGCCGCAGAGGCCGATCTGATCGCCACGCTATCGCAGAAAATCACTTGATGTCCTGACCCTAGGGTGTGATTCCAGTCATGGTAGCGACAGCTTGTGTCGGCTAGCGATTGCGTCGCGCGGAGCAGGGTGGCTCGATCACCGCTGGCCCGCCCAACAGGGGACAAAGGCATCATGGGCACAAAGACGAATATGCTGGTCGGTATCGCGATGATCGCGCTGGCGGTTCCGGCGGCAGCACAGAATCGTGGACGAACCGCACCGCCGGCGACCATAGCTTTCGGTCAGACGATCGACGGCGAGATTGCCGCACCGCGCGCCGGGGAATGCCCTCCGGCCGATCCCCGCGTCCGCAGTTACAATGTCACGGTCGACGCCGACACCCGGATGGAGGTGACGATGCGCGCCGACGATTTCGACACGCTGGTCGAAATCGGCAAGATGGATGGCTGTACCTATACCATGCTGGGGTCGAACGACGATGGCTCGGGCGAGGAAGACGGGCTCAATAGCCGCCTGATCGCCACGTTGCGCGATGCCGGCACTTATGTCATCCGTGCCAAATCGCTGGCCGACGATGGTGCGGGGAAGTTCAGCCTGGCGCTCAACCGCCTTGCGCCGACTCCGCCGCCGCCCGCGCCGATCCCGCTGACGCTGGGCGCGAGTGCGCAGGGCGCGCTGACCACCAACGATGCGATGATCGACACCGGCAGCGCCTATGGCGATGAATATGCCTCCGAATATGGTGGCGACATGGGCATCGACATTTCCGAATCGGGCCGCCCCTACCATCTCTATTCGCTGTCCGGCAGCGCCGGTCAGGAATATCTGATCAAGATGGACTCGGAGGAATTCGACGCCTTCCTCGAAGCGGGCAGCATGTCGCCGCTCGGCTACAGCGTCTCGGCCAGCAATGACGATGGCGGCGGCGAGGAAGACGGGCTCAACAGCCGGTTGCGCGTCAAGTTTCAGACGGATGGCACCATCATCATCCGTGCCAGCCCACTGGGCAATGACGCCGGCGCGTACACCATCTCCGCCGATATCGCACCGCCGGTAGAGGCTGCTGCGGCTGAGGCCCCGGCAATGGAAGCACCGCACGAGCATTGATCCGGCGGTTCGCATAAGAAAAGGGCCCGGAAGCATCGCTTCTGGGCCCTTTTACTTGTGTCGTCGGTCGAAGGTGATTCGCGCGCCGACTCAGTTGCCGGCAGCGATGTTGACCGCCGAATATTTGCCGCGATCATCGACTTCGATATCGAAATCGACACGATCGCCTTCGTTCAGCGCATGCATGCCGGCGCGTTCGACCGCGCTGATATGGACGAAGCAATCAGCCCCGCCATCGTCGCGCTTGATGAAGCCGAAGCCCTTCGATGCATTGAAGAACTTGACCTCGCCTGAGGCCCGCTCTCCGGTCAGCTGACGACGCGCGCGCTGCGGCTTTTCAGCCGCCGGAGCGTCGGCCGCCAGATGCTCGCCGGTGATCTTGAGATCGGTCGCGGAAATGCGTCCGTTACGATCGACCAGCGTGAAGGCCAGCGTCTGGTTGGAGGCAAGCCCGGTCAGCCCGGCCTGCTCGACCGCGCTGATGTGAACGAACACATCTTCGCCGCCATCGTCACGAGCGACAAAGCCAAAGCCCTTGTCACCGTTGAAGAATTTGACCACGCCAGTGCCTTCGCCGACGACCTGGGCGGGCATCTGCGGGCGTGGGCCGCGGTTGAAACCGCCGCCACCGCCGCCACCGCCGCCGCCACGATCGCCACCGCCGAAGCCGCCACCGCCGCCCCCAGGGCGATATCCGCCGCCACCGCCGCCGGGCCGGTCGCCGCCGCCGAAGCCACCGCGATCACCGCCACCGAAACCGCCGGGCCGTGGTGCGCCACCGCCGCCGAAATCGCCGCCGAAGCCGCCGCCACGCGGGGCACCGCCGCCGAAATCTCCGCCGCCGCCACCGCCGCCGTAGAAGTCACCGCCACCACCGAAATCGTCGCGCTTGCCGCCCCTACGATTACTACCTTTGCCGCCGCCGCCGCGACGTTCACGATCAAAACTCATGCGCCAATCAACACTCGAAATTCCGTCCAGCCAGATCTGGCAAGCCACCCCGAACGGACGGGTATGTGGTGCCACGAGTCAGGAATTTACTTCCATGCCCGCTGCGAACATATCGCAGAAACCGGAATTTGCGAAGACAAATCGGCGCAAAGCGTTGCACTGTGGGCGAAGTGCAACAGTTGTGCGGTCGCTCGCGACCAAGTCCGCGCCGTCGCCGCGCCGTCCGCTGGCCATTGAGGCGACGCGTGACATCGCCTAAGGCGGCTGGCGATGACTGTATATTTCCATGAAGAAGATCTTCCCGCAGACGCACTTGGGCTAGGCCCGGTTGCTGTCGATACCGAAACAATGGGGCTGATGCCGGGCCGCGACCGGCTGTGTCTGGTGCAGATCAGCGATGGCGGGCCGCACCAGCATCTGGTCCGCTTCGCCCCCGACAGCGATTTTTCCGCGCCCAATCTCAAGACAGTGCTGGGCGACCGGAATCGCGTCAAAATCTATCATTTCGCGCGATTCGATCTGGCGTCGATCGAACGTTATCTCGGTGTGGAGGCGAGCCCGGTCTATTGCACCAAAATCGCCAGCCGCCTGACCCGCACCTACACCGACCGGCACGGCCTGAAGGAATTATGCCGCGAGATACTGGCGCAGGATCTGTCCAAGACCCAACAATCGAGCGACTGGGGCGCGCCTGAAATCAGCGAGGCACAGCGCGAATATGCCGCGAGCGATGTGCGCTATCTGCACGCTCTGAAGGCGGCATTCGACGTCAAGCTGGAGCGCGAAGGGCGGATGGCGATGGCCCAGGCCTGTTTCGATTTTCTACCGATGCGGGCACGAATCGATCTGGCCGGATGGCCCGAGATCGACATTTTCGCGCACGGTTGAGTCGCGGTATGTCCGTCCTTGCCGATGTCGAACGCGACCGTCGCCGCGCCTGGGCAGCAGGGGGCGGGTCGCACGACCGGTTGGTGCGCGCCATTCAGGTAATATTGCCGATGACCATCGGCGCGCTGGCGGCGGTAATGCTGTTCATCCCGTTCGGCCAGCGCAGCGATATCGGCTTTCTGCTGGCCAAGGACAGTATCGAGGTAGCCCCGCAGCGGCTGCGGGTCGAGGCAGCGCGCTATTCGGGTACCGACAACAACGGACGCCCGTTCAGCGTCACCGCCGGCAGCGCCCTCCAGCGCAGCGCCGCCGATCCGCTGGTGCGGATGCGCGATGTGTCGGCGATGATCATATTGTCTGACGGTCCCGCAACCATCACCGCCGACACCGGCCAGTTCGACCCGAGCCGCGACCGGGTGGAGGTGGACGGTCAGTTGCGCTTTGTCGCCGCCGATGGCTATCGGCTCGATACCGGCGCGGTTGGCATTGATCTGCAGTCGCGCACGCTCGCCAGCAGGCGGCGTGTCGTCGGCACATTGCCGATCGGCAGGTTCAGCGCCGACAGTATTTCCGCTAATCTCGACAGCCGCATCGTTCGCCTGCAAGGCAATGCCCGGCTGCGCATCGACCAAGGATTGCGAAGATGAACCGATCTACCACGACCGCATTGCTCGGCCTCGCCGGGTTCGTCCTGACCGCCGCCGCGCTATCCTTTGCCGGGGCAGGTGACAGCGCCGCCGCGCAGGCGTTGGTCAATCACAACAGCAACGCGCCGGTGGATTTTGCCGCCGATTCGATCGAAGTGCAATCGCGCGCGGATCGCGTCGTCATCGCCGGTAATGTCGTTGTCGAACAGGCTGGGCTGACGCTTACTGCCGCCCGGATGACGGTGGCATACAGCGACGCATCGGGCGTCGACGTCAACCGCATCGATGCCATCGGTGGGGTGACGGTGGTCAAGGGCAGCGACCGGGCGACCGGCAACAGCGCCATCTACGATCTCGACCGGCGGTTGATCACCATGATCGGCAATGTCCAACTGACGCAGGGACCTAACCGGTTGAACGGCGGGCGGATGGTGATCGATCTGACCACCGGTCGCGCCAGTATCGACGGGCGCGGCGCGCCGGTCGGCGGATCGTCGGCACCGGGCAGCGTCAGTAATCAGGGCGGCCGGGTGACCGGACGCTTCACCGTTCCGGACCGGAATTGATCGCGCAAAATCGACTGCTGCCGCTTGCAGTCTTGATTTCCATGCAAATATCCTGCCAGACGCGGTTTCTGTTTCGATGGTACCGCCATCGGTCATTTTTGTGCCAAACTTGTCATTCCCGCGAAAGCGGGAATCCAACGGCGGCACGCACTGCCATGTGCCGCTCTGGATTCCCGCTTTCGCGGGAATGACAGCACAGAGGCGAAAGAGACGAGGCCGGTTTCGATTATGAACGACATCGCCGAACAGGTCCGCGACCCCGCACTACAGGCCGATGGCGATGCGACCGTGCGCGGGCTTTCGGTCGTCAGCCTCGCCAAAAGCTACGACAAGCGCTCGGTGCTGTCCGATGTCTCGCTGTCGGTGGCGCGCGGCGAGGTGGTCGGGTTGCTCGGCCCGAACGGCGCGGGCAAGACCACCTGTTTCTATTCGGTGATGGGGTTGGTCAAACCCGATTCGGGCCGGATCATGCTCGACGGCGAGGATATCACACCGCTGCCGATGTATCGCCGCGCCATCCTCGGTCTTGGCTATCTGCCGCAGGAAACATCGATCTTTCGCGGGATGACGGTCGAACAGAATATCGCCGCGGTGCTCGAATTGGTCGAGCCCGACAAGACCGCACGTCGCGCGCGGCTGGAGCAGTTGCTCGAAGAATTCGGATTGGCGCGGCTGCGTACCTCCCCCGCCATGTCGCTGTCAGGTGGTGAGCGGCGCCGCTGCGAAATCGCCCGCGCCCTCGCGGCCAACCCCTCGATCATGCTGCTCGACGAACCGTTTGCCGGCATCGACCCGATCTCGATCTCCGACATCCGCGATCTGGTGAAGGAATTGAAGACGCGCGATATCGGCGTGCTGATCACCGATCACAATGTCCGCGAGACGCTCGACATCGTCGATCGCGCCTGCATCATCTATGACGGGCGGGTGCTGTTTTCGGGGAGCCCGCAGGAGCTGGTCGCCGATCCCGAGGTGCGCCGCCTTTACCTCGGCGAAGGCTTCTCGCTTTAGGGCGATGACAGATGGCCGTGTCAAAATTTCACTGTCATTCCCGCGAAAGCGGGAATCCAGGGGCGGCGGGCATTGCTCTTTGCCGCTCTGGATTCCCGCTTTCGCGGGAATGACAGTGGGATAGGGCCAGAACGACCGATGTCGCTCGCCCCGCGCCTCGACCTCAGGCAATCGCAATCGCTTGTGATGACCCCGCAGCTGCAGCAGGCGATCCGGCTGCTGGCGCTGTCCAACCTTGAGCTGGAGGGCGTGCTGGCCGAGGAACTGGCGAAAAATCCGCTGCTCGAAAATGGCCGCGAGGGCAGCGACGAGGCCGCCGCACCGATGGCCAGCGACAGCGCCACCGCCACCGACCGGCAGTTCGAATCGGGCGGCGACACCGGCGCGAGCCTCGACGTCGATTTCACCGCCGAAACCTTCCATCATGATTCGCCGAGCGATTCGGTCTGGGAGCCGACTACGGCGGAGGAGCCGCGCGAGCCCGATCTGTCGGCAGGCGCGAACGGCGATTACAGCGCGTCGGCTGCCGATAGTGAGGGCATCGACTTCGACAGCTTCGGCGGCGCTGACATCAGCCTGCGCGAGCATCTGACCGAACAGGCCGGGGCGACGCTGAGCGGCCCGGCGCTGGCGATTGCACTGGCGCTGATCGAATCGGTCGACGATGCCGGCTATCTCGACGCCGATCTCAACGACCTCGCCATGCGGCTGGGCGTGCCGCGCGCGCGGATCGAGGATATTTTGGTGGTGGTGCAGGGGTTCGACCCGACCGGGGTCGCGACGCGTTCGCTGTCCGAATGCCTTGCGCTGCAAGCGAAGGAGGCCGACCGCTATGACCCGTGCATGGCGATGCTGATCGACAATCTCGACATGCTGGCGAAAGGCCAGATCGCCCAGTTGCGCAAGCGCTGCGGGGTCGACGAGGAGGATATGGCGGACATGATCCGCGAATTGCGCGGCTATGATCCCAAACCCGGCCTGCGCTTTGCCCCCAATGATGCGACCCCGGTGGTCGCCGACGTGTTCATCCGCCGGATCAAGGACGGCTGGGCGGTAGAGATCAACAGCGCCACCCTGCCGCGCCTGCTGGTCAACCGGCGCTATTATGCCGAGCTGTCGGCCAAGGCAGGCAAGGGCGCGGGCGCCAAGGCGGGTAGGGCATGGCTGACCGACTGCCTCGCCAGCGCCAACTGGCTGGTCAAGGCGCTCGACCAGCGCCAGCAGACCATCGTCAAGGTGGCGAGCGAAATCGTCAAACAGCAGGAGGGGTTCTTCCTCCATGGCGTCGGCGCGCTGAAACCGCTGACGCTGCGGCATGTCGCCGAGGTGATCGGCCTGCACGAATCGACGGTCAGCCGGGTGACAAGCAACAAATATCTGTCGTGCGAGCGCGGCTTGTACGAGCTGAAATATTTCTTCTCGTCGGGGGTAATGGCGGTCGATGGCGAGGGCGGCATGTCCGCTGAGGCGGTCAAGAGCAGGATCAAGACACTGATCGATGCCGAGGATGGCGCGGCGATATTGTCCGACGACACGCTGGTCGAATTGCTGGCCAAAGATGGCTGCGCCATCGCCCGGCGGACGGTGGCCAAATATCGTGAGGCGATGGGGATCGGATCGAGCGTCCAGCGACGGCGGGCGAAGGCGATCGGGCGCTGAGCAGACTCTTGCCGTTCATCATAGCGTGGCTAGGATGGCGCGATGAACAGATATTCGCTCTTTGCTCTGACCGCCGCCCTCCTGTCTTCTCCCGCAGTTGCGCAAGACGCACCGCAACCTGCGCCATCGGCCCCGGCTGCTCCCGCGCCCATCTACGAAACCGTCCGCGTCACGCTGACCACTGCGCTCGGTCCAGTCGTCCTTGAACTCGAATCGCAGCGCGCGCCCATCTCCACCGCTGCTTTCCTGCGTTATGTCGACCAGCGCAAACTCGACGGCACGAGCTTCTATCGCGCGCTCGATCTGGCGCGCGGATATGGGTTGGTGCAATTCGGCACGCGCAACATCGCCGCGCGCACGCTGCCGCCGATTGCGCATGAGCCGACCAGCCAGACCGGTCTGTCGCACACCGACGGGGCGATCAGCTTTGCGCGCGGCGAGCCGGGCAGCGCGCGCGGCGATGTCTTCATCGTCATCGGCGATCTGGTCAGCCTCGACGCGCAACCGGGCGTGGCCGGGGCCGATCCCGATGGCTATGCGGTGTTTGGGCGGGTGGTCGAGGGGATGGACGTGGTGCGCGCCATCATGGCGGCACCGATCGATCCCGCGGCGGGCGAAGGCGCGATGCAGGGGCAGATGATCGCCGCACCGGTTGCGATCACAGCCGCGCGGCGGACGCCTGCAGCACCACCACCCTAATCATCCTCATCGTCATAATGCGCCAGATGCAGCGCGCGCGCCTTGATCTGGCGGGTCATGCACCAGTGGACCAGCGCGTCGTCGCGGCCATGCGTCACCCACACTTCCTTGGGCGCGACATCCTCTATCGTTTGGGTCAGCTCGTCCCAGTCGGCGTGGTCGGAGATGATCAGCGGCAGTTCGACATTGCGTTGCCGCGCGCGCTGACGGACGCGCATCCAGCCTGAGGCCATGGCGGTGATCGGATCGGGCAGGCGGCGCGACCAGCGATCGGCGAGAGCCGAGGGCGGGGCGAGGATGATTTCCCCGGCGAGTGCGGCCTTGGGCAGCCCGGCCATCGGCAGAACTTCGCCCAGAACTACGCCGTGTTCGCGGTAAAGATCGGTCAGACGGGCGAGTGCGCCGTGGATATAGATCGGCCGATCATAGCCCGCATGGCGCAGTTCGCCGATCAGCCGCTGCGCCTTGCCCAGCGCATAGGCACCGACGAGGATGCAGCGATCGGGATTGGCGGCGCGCGCGGCGATCAGTTTGGCGACTTCTTCGCCCGTCGGAGGATGGCGGAAAACAGGGAGGCCGAAGGTTGCCTCGGTGATGAAGACATCGCACGGCACCACCTCGAACGGGGCGCAAGTCGGGTCCGGGCGGCGCTTGTAATCGCCCGAGACGACGATGCGCTCGTTGCCATAGTCGAGCGCGATCTGCGCCGACCCCAGCACATGCCCCGCCGGATGGAATGACGCCGTGACGCCGCCGCCGAGATCGACGCGCGCGCCATAGGCAATCGTTGCGGCATGGCCTGCAACCTGATCGCCATAGCGCACGCCCATGATCGCCAGCGTCTCGGGCGTCGCCCACACCGCACCATGCCCGCCGCGCGCATGATCGGCATGGCCGTGGGTGACCAGTGCCCGCGCCACCGGGATCGACGGATCGACCCAGGCATCGATGCCGGGGATGTAGATGCCCTCGCGCCGCGCTTCCAGCCAGCGACCGTAGCGGCTGCCTGCGGTGGGCGATGGTTCTGCCAAGGCTGCGCTTTCGTCCATCCGCCCTATATGGACAGGGTGCCGACAGATTCCCACCTGCCCCCCGTTTTTGCCAACTGGTTCACCGCCAAGGGGTGGCGTCTGCGCGATCATCAGGCGGGAATGATCGATGCGGCGCGGGCGGGCGACCATGCGCTGCTGGTTGCGGCGACCGGTGCAGGCAAGACGCTGGCCGGTTTCCTGCCCACTTTGCTTGCGCTGACTGACAGCCAGACGGGCCGCGGCATCCACACCCTCTACATCTCGCCGCTCAAAGCCCTGGCCACCGACGTCCGTCGAAATCTGCTCATCCCCATCGAGGAAATGGGCCTCCCCATCCGCGTCGAATCGCGGACGGGCGATACCCCGTCGGACCGGCGCGCGCGGCAAAAGGCGCAGCCGCCCGACATATTGCTGACCACGCCCGAATCGCTGAGCCTGCTGCTCAGCCATGAGGATGCGCCCTTCTTCTTCGCCAGCCTCGACACCGTCGTGATCGATGAAGTTCACGTTTTTGGCACCGGCAAACGCGGCGATCTGTTGCAGTTGGGGCTGGCGCGATTGCAAGCGATCCGGCCTGAATTGCGGCGGGTGGCTCTGTCTGCCACTGTAGCCGATGCCGATGCGTGGCGCGGGTGGCTGGCGCCCGGCGGCGACATCGACAGCGTGCGACTGGTCGAAGGCGAGCCCGGCGCGGATGCAGACATCCGCATATTACTGCCCGAAAACCGCGTCCCCTGGTCGGGCCACTCCGGCAAATACGCCGCCCATGCCGTCATGACGCAGATCGAGGCGCACCGGACGACCATCGTCTTCGTCAACACACGCGGTCTCGCCGAGCTGATTTTTCAGGAGCTGTGGAAGGCCAATGACAAGGGTCTGCCGATCGGCATCCATCATGGTTCGCTCTCCATCGAGGCGCGGCGCAAGGTCGAGGAAGCGATGGCCGATGGCCGCATCCGCGCGCTGGTCGCGACTGCCAGCCTCGATCTCGGGCTAGACTGGGGCAATGTCGATTGCGTCATCCAGATGGGCGCGCCCAAGGGCAGCTCGCGGCTGATCCAGCGCATCGGCCGCGCCAATCACCGGCTCGACGAGCCATCGAAGGCGCTGGTGGTGCCGGGCAACCGCTTCGAATGGCTGGAGGCGCGTGCGGCACTCGACGCGGTCGAGGCGGGGGAGCGCGATCCCGATATCTTCCGCCCCGGCAGCCTCGACGTGCTTGCCCAGCATATCACCGCCACGGCCTGCTCGGGGCCATTTACCGAGGAGGATCTCTTCCGCGAGGTTACCTCGACTTTGCCCTATGCCGCGCTCGACCGCGCGACCTTCGACCGCACCTTGGGCTTCGTCCGCGACGGCGGCTATGCGCTGAAGGCCTATGATCGCTTCCGCCGCCTAGCACCCGCAGGCGAGGGCAAGTGGCGGATTGCCGGGCCACGCTTCGTCCAGCAGCACCGGATGAATGCCGGGATCATCGTCGATGCGCCGTCGCTGAACGTGCGGTTCAAAAACGGCCGCAAGCTCGGCACGGTCGAGGAGTATTTCGCCTCGACGCTGGTGCCCGGCGACACATTCTTCTTCGCCGGGATCAGCGTCGAGGTCGAAGGCGTCAAGGACATGGACCTGCTGGTCCGCGCCTCCTCAAAATCGGCGCGCATCCCTACCTATGTCGGCGCGCGCATGGCGCTGACCACCAACCTCGCCGACCGGGTCCGTCACATGATCGCCGACCCTGCCGAATGGCGCGGTTTTCCCGACGATGTCGCCGAATGGCTGCGCGTGCAGGCGGAAAAATCGCGGCTGCCGCAGCCGGGCGAGTTGCTCGTCGAAACCTTTCCGCACGAGGGGCGGCAGTATCTGCTGATGTATCCGTTCGAAGGGTGGAACGCGCACCAGGCGCTGGGGATGCTGCTGACCAAACGGATGGAGCGTGCGGGCCTGCAACCGCTCGGTTTTCAGGCCACCGATTATGCGCTGGCGATCTGGAGCCTGAAGCCGGTGCGCGAGCCCGCGAAACTGCTCGACGCGGCGATTATGGACGACGAATTCATCGAATGGGTGCAGCAGTCGCACCTGCTCAAACGCGCCTTCCGTGAGGTCGCGGTGATCGGCGGACTCGTCGAACGCCAGCATCCGGGGCAGAAAAAGACCGGGCGGCAGGTGACCTTTTCGACCGACCTGATCTTCGACGTGCTGATGCGTTACCAGCCCGACCATCTCCTCATCGAAGCCGCCTGGGCCGACGCCCGCGCTCGCCTGACCGATGTCGGGCGGCTGGGCGACCTGATCGAACGCGCTGCCCCGACGATGGTCCACATGGCTTTGACCCGCATCAGCCCGCTGGCGGTGCCGGTGCTGATTATGATCGGGCGCGAGAGCGTGGCGCAGGAAGCAACCGACGATGCGGTGCTGGCCGATGCCGAGGCGGCGCTGGTGGCGGTGGCGATGGGCAGCGGCTAGAGATGGAGCATGAATCAGCTGCTGATCGCCATTCGCGCTTGCACCCATTGTGCCGAGCATCTGTCGCACGGTCCGCGCCCGATCGTGCAGGCCAGCCCCACCGCACGCATCCTCGTCATCGGCCAGGCCCCAGGTAGCAAAGTGCACGCATCGGGCGTGCCGTGGCAGGATGATAGCGGCAACCGGCTGATGGACTGGCTAGGGATTGATCCGGCGCAATTCTATGACCCGGCGCTGGTCGCAATGATGCCGATGGGCTTTTGCTACCCCGGCAGCAACGGTCATGCCGACAAACCGCCGCGTCCCGAATGCGCGCCATTGTGGCATGACCGTCTGATCGCCGCGCTGCCCAACATTTCGCTGACGCTGCTGATCGGCGGGCATGCGCAAGCGCGTTATCTGCCTGACTGGAAAAAGCTCTGCATGACCGAGCGGGTGCGGCGCTGGCGCGACGCTCCCGCCCCATATTTGCCGATGCCGCACCCCAGCTGGCGCGTGGTGCGCTGGATGAAGCAGCATGACTGGTTCGAAACCGAGGTCGTGCCCGAAGTGCGTGCGCGGGTTGCAAAGGCGTTGCTTTGAACGCAGCGGCAATGCTGTGATGGTCAGCCAGGTTTGCGGGCGCGGGTTTTTGGTAAAACCTTCTGCGTCGCCTTGATCTCGGCAATCACCGCGTCGGCTTCGGCATGGCGCTTCGCCCGCTCGGCCTCCCGGAAACGCTGATACTGCGTCTCGGCGATCTGTTGTGCTTCGGTCATTGTCCGGTGTCCACCGCCGCGCAGCACCTGACGGCCCAGGTCGGCGAGTTGTTTGTCGAGCAGGGCCTCGGCTTGGGCCATCGTCGTCAGTCGGCCGATATCGAGCTGATCCTCGAAAATATCGAGCAGGATGACGGTCAAGCGATTGAGCTCGCGAATTTCGCGCTCCGCCAGGTAGTTTTTGGAGACGATAACATCGGCTTTGCGAATGTTGTCGTTGGGCCATGTGTGGAGGCCCATGTTATCCTGTGTCGCGTCCGCACGATTGGCAATAACTTCAGCTGGCGTTTGCGAACAAACCGCATAGACGAACTTGGCTTGGGTGTTGCGGTAGAATCGCCTCCACGCCTCGGAGTCGCCCGCATAATCCTGACACAGTGCGCAGATTTGGCGCAGCTCGCGGTAGAGGTTCGCTTCGTCCGAGCGGATATCGCGGATGATGTCGCGCAGTTCCGCGACCCGGTCGCGGTTTTCGGGATTTTTAAGCCGGACGGCATCAACAACAAAGCCCTTGGTGGCGAAACCGACCAGAGTTTCGGTGGCCCAGCGGCGGAAGACCGTCGCTTGTTTGGATGAAACACGGTAGCCGACTGAGATCACCATATCGAGGCTGAACAATGTGGTCGGCGCGCCCATCCGACTTATTTGCACTTTCTGCAAATTAGTCTCGTCGAGCTCGCCTTCGTCCAAAATCGCTGAAATGTGACGAGAAATCACCGACACATCGCGACCGAACAGGTCTGCGATCTGCGCCTGCGTCATCCACAGCCGGTCACCTTGGTAGCGAATCTCGACCTTCGTACCCGTATCGGTGCCATAGACGAGGAAACGGTCGCCTGTGTCGGCCTGTTCGATCAGATGGACCGGTTCTAGCTCTGCCATATCGCGCCCTGTCCTGTTCTGAACGTAACAAGAACATGACTAACACGGCGCGGGCGATATTGCCAGTCTGCAATAGGGCGCTACGCTATGCGGCCAAACTATCGGGAGAGTGGAATGCGCGCTGGATTATTGGGAGGCATGGCCCTTACCCTCGCGGCCTGCTCCCCCTCGCCCGCTCCACAGGCCGCACCGCCCGCCAATACACCGGCTGCGCTGCATGAGCGTATCCTCACGCTCGACACGCACCTCGACACGCCGGTGCATTTCAACCGGCCGGGGTGGAGCATTGCCGATGCCCATGCCTTCGATACCGACCTCAGCCACGTCGATCTGCCGCGGATGCGCGAAGGCGGGCTCGATGGCGGGTGGTGGGTGGTTTATACGCCGCAGGAGGGCGAACTCGATGCGAGCGGCCATGCGACGGCGCTGGCCTTTGCCCGGCACCGGCTCGATGCCATCCATCGGGTGGTGCGCGAGAATAGTGGGGCGATGGAGATTGCGCTGACCGCCGACGATGCGCCACGCATTGCCGCGTCGGGCAAGCGCGTCGTCTTCATCTCGATGGAAAACAGCTATCCCATTGGCGAGGATGTGGCGCTGATGGCCGATTTCTACCGGCACGGCGTACGCATGGCAGGGCCGGTGCATAATCGTGGCAATGTGCTGGCCGACAGCGCCGGGGGGCCGGTGCGGCATAATGGGCTGTCGGCGCTGGGCCGTGCATGGGTTGCCGAGATGAACCGGCTGGGCATGGTGATCGACGTCAGCCATTCGTCCGACGCAACCTTCGACCAGATTCTCGAGCTATCGACCGAGCCGGTGATCGCCAGCCATTCGGGGCCGAAAGCGATTTACGAGCATCACCGCAATCTCGACGACGCCCGCATCCGCGCGCTGGCCGCGAACGGCGGGGTGCTGCAGATCAACAGCGTCTTTCTCAACCGCTTCAACGTCTCTCCCGCGCGTTCTGCGCTCTATGACCGGATGGACAATTGGGAAACGATGACGCCAGCACAACAGCGCGCCATCGCCGACGACTGGCGCGCGCTGACTGCATCGGGCGACGTCATTCAGGACGCCGATTTCAACCGCTTCATGGCGTCGCTGCTCCACTGCCTGCGGCTGGTAGGAGGCGATCATTGCGGCATCGGTGCCGATTGGGACGGCGGCGGCGGGGTGCGCGGCATGGAGGATGTCCGCGCGCTGCCGATGATCACTGCGCAGCTGATGGCGATGAACTACACCGAGCCACAGATCGCCGCGATCTGGGGCGGCAACGCGCTGCGGGTGATGCGCGCCGCCGACGCCCGCAGCCGCCGCTCGCCACCGCTATAGGGCACAGCCCGGCGTCAGCGGAGCCGACATTATGCGGATATGCGCCACTTGCATGGTCAGTGCTGCATCGCTGCGCAGCCGCAGGCCGATCCTGTCGGGCCGGACATCGGTGGTCAGGCAGCGCAGCGGCAGACGCAGCGTGCGCCAGCCCTTACCCTCGGCCAGCGCGAGCGCGGCGGTGGCGTCGATCGCGCTGGCGCATTGCGCTCCGCAATCGATCGACACCCGCCCTTGCGGCCGTGCAGCGACCGCATAGTCGATTTCGACGACGGGCTCGGCGGCGTCGGTTGGGGCGGGCAACAGTGCGCTCGCCGTGGCTGCGATCGACCAGCTTGCCGGGCCCGACCAGATAAGTTCACGGACGTCCTCCTGGGCGAGACGGTCGCGTGGGGCAACGCGCAGATGGCCGTCGATGCTTGCCCCGCGCTGACCGGCCAAGGGGGTTGCCCGACCGTCACCCGCCTCCAGCAGCACGGCGAATGGCACGGCGGCGACGCCGGCGCGCAACAATGTCAGCTGGTCGGCGGCAGTGTCGAGCAAGGCACAGTCTTGGTCGAGCGGCGGCATATCGCGCGCGCCGTCGGCAAGGGTAAGGCCATAGCCGAAGGCGAACAAAGGGGCGTAACCGTCCGCGCCGACATTATTGTCATACTGCTGGCAACTGGCCGGCCAAGACATCGGCAGGCGACCGCGAAAATCATGCTGCATCCGCCCGTCGCGACCGCGCAACAGCAGGTCGGCGATGCCGCCGCCTTCGCTGCCCGGCAGCCATCCCGCGACAAAGGCATCGGCGGTCGCGATCTCGCGATTGACCCACATCGGCCGCCCGGAGAGGAACAGCGCGACCACAGGAATGCCGTCCGCCTTCAGCCGTCGCATCAGCGCCATCGGCGCCTCATCGGCAAAGTTCAGCCCGGCGATATCGCCGGAAAATTCGGCATAGGGCCGCTCGCCGAAGACGACGACCGCGACATCGGGGCGGCGCGTGTAACTGCCGTCGCGCGACACTATCGCCTGCCCGCCTGCTGCACCGACCTGTTCGGCAATGCCGGCGTAGATGGATTGCGCCCCCGGGAAATCGGCGTTGGTCAGATCGCCGCCGCCCTGCCAGCTGATCGTCCAGCCGCCGCTTTGCATGGCGATGTCGTCGGCGCCGTCTCCCGCAACCAGGATCGTCGTCCGCGGGTCGAGCGGCAGCACACCGCCCCGGTTGCTGAGCAGCACCAGCGATTCACGCACCGCCTGTCTGGCGATGGCGCGATGCTCCGTCCCGCCTAGCAGCGCGGGCTGCATCGCCAGCGCGCGTGTCGACGGACGGCCCCGCTCGAACAACCCCATGCGCAACTTGACCCGGAGGATGCGGCGCACCGCTTCATCGAGCCGTGCCATTGGGATGATGCCGTCGGCGACCTGGGTCAGCAGCGTCGCATGCAGCGCGCGCCAATCCTCCGGCACCATATAGATATCGAGCCCGGCCATCAGCGCCTGCGGGCAATTGCTGTTGGTGCAGCCGGGCAATTGGCCATGGCCGTTCCAGTCGCCGACCACCAATCCGTCGAAGCCCATCTGCCCGCGCAACAGACCGGTCAGATAGGGGTGGCTGCCATGCATCTTGACGCCATTGATGCTGGAAAAGGAAGCCATCACCGTCTGCGCGCCAGCCGCCAAAGCGGGTGGATAGGGGGCGACGTGCAGGGCGATCAGCGCGACTTCGTCACCGACGGTATCGCCCTGGTCGCGCCCGGCGGTGCCGCCATCGCCGAAGAAATGCTTGGCGGTCGATAGGACATGCTGCGGGCCGAGAAACTCTGCCGTCTCGCGCCGGCCTTGCAACCCCTCGACCATCGCCGCGCCAAGGCGGGAGACCAGCGCCGGATCCTCGCCATAGCTTTCATAGGTGCGGCCCCAGCGATCGTCGCGCGCGACGGCGATGGTCGGGGCGAAGGTCCAGTCGATGCCGGTGACGGCGATCTCGGCGGCGGTCGCCTCTCCGATGCGGCGCACCAGATCGGCATTGCCGGTCGCGCCGAGAGCGACATTGTGCGGAAAGAGGGTCGCGCCGACGACATTGTTGTGACCGTGCACGGCGTCGGTCGCCCAAAGCGCGGGAATGGGCAAGCGCCCATCGGCGCGCGGTGCGGTCGAAGCGTCCCAGGTGGCGTTGGCCAGCGCCAGCCATTCGGCGGCAGGCGCGCGCTCATTGCCGCCCGGGCCGCTGTTGCCGCCATTGAGGATGCTGCCGAATCCAAATGTGCGCACATCGTCGGGGGTGATCGTCGAAATATCGGGCATGATGATCTGCCCGACTTTCTGTTCGACCGACATGCCCGCAAGGATGGTGTCGATCCGGCTTTCGGTGGCCGCTGACCCGTCTGGCGCGGCGCTGGCTGCGGGCGACACGTCCGCTGCGCTGGAAAGTTGCTGCGCTGAAGTGGCGCAAGCCGACAACAGGCAGAGGGCCAATGCTGCGGTCATGCGCCCAACTGGAGTCGATATGGTTATCATCAAATTTCCTAACGCCTGTGACGCGCAACAAACAAAACAGCTATCGCCGACTGTCGATCAGAAACGGTGGGAATGGGCGGCATTTTCGATCGACCAGCGGCCATGGGGTTATTGCCCTCCGGCTTGCGGGCCCGCGGCGGACGCCGCCGCTGCTGCGGATAATTGGTACACCCTGACGTAATCGATCTCGAAACGGGCGGGGAAGGCTTCCTGCCGGATCCCCTGTTGGCCACCCCAATCGCCACCGACCGCGACGTTGAGCAGCAAGTGCATCGGCTGATCGAAGGGCCAGCGCGCGGCATCGCCCGGTGTGCTGCGGAAAAGGAAGCGGGGTTGGCCATCGACCCCGGTGACGATGAACGTCGGTGTCCACAGCATTTGATAGCGATGCATGGTCTGGCAGGCGTCATCGACCATGAATTTGGCGGTGCGGTGGGTGTTGAGGATGTGGTTGTACGCCTCGGTGTGGACCGTCTGGTTGATCTCGCCCGGCACATGGCCGACATGCTCCATGATGTCGATTTCACCGCCTTTCGGCCAGGCAAGCGTGCTGTTTTCCGGCAGCATCCAGATTGCCGGCCAGATGCCGACACCGCAGGGGAGTTTGGCGCGGATTTCGAAAAAGCCATAGGTCCACGCCTGGGCACCCTGGGTGAACAATCGGGCCGAAGTGTAACGCTGGCGGCCCAAATCCGGAAACTGCGCCCGGCCGAGCCGCTCGGCGCGCGCCTCGATGATCAGCTCGCCATTCTCGATGCGGCTGTTCTCCGCTCGCCCGGCCGCATAATATTGCTGCTCATTATTGTACCAGCCTTGCCGGTTGCGATGCGTATCATAGCGCCAGCGCGCCGGATCAGGCAGGCCGTCGGTCGAAAACTCGTCCGCCCAGACGAGTTCATATCCTGTTGGCGGCCCCAGCAGCTCCTCAGGCGGATCGGCAGATGCGACCGGCGGTGCGGCAGGCGACTGTGCAGCCGCCGGGATGAACGATGACAGCAACAGAGTCAGCAAAGCCAGTTTTCGATATGACACCGCCGAGGCTCCTCAGGTAAATATCCAGCCCGGTGACCAAGGCTCAGGCGAAACAAGAACTTTCCGGCGGCGCTGCCCATTTCCCCGACGTGCCGGGATAAACGGGCCGGCGGTGTCATCACCACCGGCCAATTCAAGTCTCTGTCCTGCCGTCCCGCCCCGATGTTCTTAGAAGTCGAACCGAGCCATGAAGGTAAAGCGTCGATCGTTGCGGAATGCCGAACGCCGCACCCGCGTGCCGTCGAAATCGATCACCTGACTGGTCTGGGTAACCTCATCCAGCAAGTTGACACCCTGAACGCCGAGTTTGAGATTTCTGCTCACCGACACGAAAATCGACGCGTCGAGTTGCCCAGTCGCCTCGCCATAAATCGGCGAGAAGGGGAAAATCACGTCACGCGGTGTCTGCAGGAAATCGGATCGCCAATTATAGGCAGCGCGCGCCGACAGCGGGCCCATTTCGTAAAAAATGGTGGCGTTGACGGTGTGTTTCGAAACTCCCGCGAGTGGCAGGCCGCCAGCGAACGGGCTTTGTTCGGCACCCAGCGAACTGTTGTTGAAATCGCCGGCATCGACATAGGTGTAGGTCAACTGAGACCCGAGCCCACCGAGGATGCCCGGCAGGAAATCATAAACCTGCTGATAGGCAACTTCGACGCCCTTGAGCGTGCCGCCGTCGCTGTTGGCCGGGCCATTCACCAGAACGTCAGTCGAAACACCGCTGCCGCTGGTGAAGGTGCGCACGGTGGCGCCGCCATTCACAATTCCCGAGATGTCCTTCAGGAAGGCAGCAACCGTGATCGATCCGACGCGGGCAAAATACCATTCGAGCGACAGATCATAGTTCCACGATTCGGTCGGTCGCAGCAGGCGATTGCCGGTAAATATCTGGAACAGCGGCCCCGTCTCGAGCGTACCGCCCGACCGCAAATTTGTCGTGTTGTCCGAAATGCCACCGCCGGTGGCAAAAGCCGACATATCGGGTCGTGAAATCCCCTTGGATACCGCAGCGCGTACGACGATGCCGTTGCCGAAATCGACGCGGGCATTAAAACTGGGCAGCCAGCTGCTAAAGTTGATGCTGGCACTGTCATCGATCAACTCGCCTGTGAAAGCCGCTGCAAATTGTGCAAGGCGGGCGGGCGACAGGCTGCAATAGCCCGGGGCGACCTGACCCGGCTGCACGGATGCGCAAGACACCTGCAATTCCGGCACGCTGACCCGGCCATCGCCGTTGCCACCGGGCGGCGTGTCGAAGAACTGGCCTGTCGGGAACTGGATAGACCCACCACTGCGGATGGTCGTCGCAACGTACCGAACGCCCAAATTACCCACCAGTTCGATATTGCCGCCCAGATTGGCGCCGAAATCGACGCGGGCATAGGCCGCGTTGGTGCTTTCCTCGACATCCGAAATCTCGCCGGCGGTCCACGGCCCGCCAGGCAGGGCGTTGTTACGCGCCGAAATCGGGAACCATGCATTTGGCGTCAGCGTAAAGGCTGTGATCGCCGATGCCTGTGATTGAACCGCGCCGCTCAGATAGTCAGCAACAACATTGTCGCCGCCAAAGAAGAAAGCGGATCCGTCGCCAAACGGGGTTGGCGCGTTACCGCGCTGGAAACCATCGCCGAACGGATTGCGCAATTGAGCGGAAGCGGGGAAATCGCCCACATAGGCTCCGCCGCAACCGAATGCCTGCGGGTCACCACAGTTCCAGTTGCCGCCACGCCCCGTCCATGGTGCGCCGAGGTTGCCCCAGTTGGAGAAGTTCGCGTTGCGCGTGACACGGCTGCGGTCGCCCCACCGCGCGCCAAAGCGCACGTTCCTGAAGAAGCCATCGTCGCTGACATCATATTCGGCGTCGGCGCGCATGCTCGTCAGCTCGCCTTCGTTCCGTACCTGATTGTCGAGCAGGAACCAGTAAAGCGACCGTGCCGGATTGTTGAAATAGCTGGCTGGCGAATTCGCCGTCCCGGGCTCGAGGAACTGGACGAACGGGGTTTCGCCGCTGTTGTCGATAAACAGGTCGGTGTACGTCTGTAACGCCGAGATAAAGCCGGTTTCTTCGCGATCCGAAGTGATATGCTGCACCTCGAAGTTAAAGCGCAAGCGGTCGGTCGGATTGAGTTTGATCTGGATCGAATAATCTTCGGTCGTTGCCTCGTCTTCGCGCTGGAAGCGCAGCAACTCGGTCGGAATTCCGCGTCCGCCGTTGAACGGCTGGAACTGCGTCAGCGTGCCGGACTCGAACTGATTGCCATTGAACACCGGCGTTGTGCCCGGTGCGATCGTCGGGAAAAGGCCATCGTCGTTGACCAGCGCAAGGACGGCGAATTCATTGAGCGTCGCCTGGGTTTCGGCACGCAGATACTCCAGCGTCACTTGCGCCCGGCCGTCGTTGCTCTCCCACTGGGCAACAGCGGAATAGGCATTACGATCACGCGTCAGGTCGGTTGTGCGGACGCCCGCGCCCTTAGGCACGAACACCGCTCCGGCGGGCGGGAATGTATCGGGATTGCCAGCGCCACCGCTAAAGCCGCCCGATCCTACGGGACGAATGCGGATGCAGGCCGCATTGAGCGCCGGAGCGCGGTAACAGGGATCGGTGATCTGCGAAGCATCGGTACGCGTCACGAGTTCCGACTGCGCGTAGGCAAGCTGCAAGCCGAATCTGCCGATGCCGGTATCGAACGTGTTGGACGCCAGCACCGAGAAACCAGGCGACCATTCCTCGGCAAGGTCGCCGTAATTGCCCTCGACCGTCCCCGCGATATGGAAACCGGCGCGATCGAGCGGCTTGCGGGTGACGAGATTGACGGTGCCCGAAATGCCGCCGTCGACCATGTCGGCGGTGGTGTTCTTGAACACCTCGACCCGGCCCAGCAGCTCAGGCGACACATCGTTGAACGACAATTCGCGACCGCCATTGGCAGAGAAAATATCGCGACCGTTCAGCTCCGAACGAACGAACGGCAGGCCGCGGATGATGACGCCAGAGCCCTCGACGGAGAAGCGATCAGGATCGTTGCGCTGTTCGAATCGCGAAATATTGACGCCGGGAACGCGCTGCAACGCTTCGGCGACCGAGCGATCGGGCAGCGCGCCGATGTCTTCGGCAGTAATGACATCGACCAAGGTGTCGGCGTTACGCTTGATCCCCTGCGCGCTTCCCAGCGCCGCACGGAAACCGGTTACGACAATATCGTCTTCCGCCTCGGCGGCTGCGTCGGCAGCAGCGACGTCCTCCGTTGGAACGGCCTCCTGAGCCGACGCGGACTGCGCTGCAAACGCGCACAATGCCAATGTCGATGCCGTGGTCCGCACCGCAATGCGCAACGCACCGGCTGCTGCTGAGTGTGCCAAGCTAACCTCCCCCAATTTCCCTGTCGTGACGGATTTCTACCCATCATCTGCGTAAAGGCTAACGCCGAATGAGAGCGTTCACAATAGTGAAAATGAACGTTCACATTTTTCGATGTTCGGATATGGTGAGCGGCTTGGAATGAAGCGCACAAGGGACCGCTATGGCCATCGAACATATCATCATTGTCGGCGGCGGAACCGCAGGATGGATGACGGCAGCGGCGCTGTCAAAGCTGACCGCCCACCGCAAAGTGACGGTGACCCTGATCGAATCCGAGGCGATCGGAACGGTAGGCGTCGGCGAAGCAACCATCCCGCCATTCCTTGATTTCAACAGGTTGCTCGATATCGACGAGCGCGAAATGCTTGCCGCTGTGCAGGGGAGTTTCAAACTCGGAATCCAGTTCGTCAACTGGGGCAAGCTGGGCGACAGCTATATCCATCCCTTTGGCGCCTACGGCTATCAGATGGAGGGCATTTCATTCCACCATGTGTGGCATAAATATCATACAGACGGTGACAAGCGCCCGATCCAGCTGTTCAACATGGAGACCATGGCTGCCTTTTTCGGCAAATTCGCGCGGACCGAGGATTATCAGCGCGATGATCTGCCACCGGTGAACTATGCCTATCATCTCGATGCCGGTCGCTATGCCAGATATCTGCGTGGCTATGCCGAAAAACGCGGTGTTGTGCGGCTGGAAGGCAAGATCGGCGATGTTGCGCTCGACGGCGAGAGCGGATTCGTCACGGCGGTGACGATGGACGATGGCAGTGTCCACAGCGGCGACCTTTTCATCGACTGCTCGGGTTTTCGCGGGGTGCTGATCGAACAGGCGCTCAAAACCGGCTATGAAGACTGGAGCCATTATCTGCCCTGCGACAGGGCGGTCGCGCTGCCGTGCGTGCGCGAGGATGGCAGCGGCCCCTTACCCTATACCCGCGCGACAGCGCACAGCGCCGGCTGGCAGTGGCAGGTCCCGCTGCAGCACCGCAACGGCAACGGCCATGTCTATTGCAGCAGCTTCATGGAGGCCGATGAGGCGCTCGACATATTGGTGCGCAACATGGCCGGAAAGCCGGGCGCGGAGCCCAACCACCTGCGCTTCGTTACCGGTCGCCGCAAGAAATTCTGGAACAAGAATGTCGTCGCGCTCGGCCTGTCGGCAGGGTTTATGGAGCCGCTCGAATCGACCTCGATCCATCTGATCAACACCGGCATCAACAAATTGATTGCGCTACTCTCTCTCGATGGAGTGACGCCGGTGCAGGAGGCCGCGTTCAACCGGCTGACTGGCAAGGAATATGAGCGCATCCGCGATTTCCTGATCCTCCACTATAACAGCACAACCCGTGACGACAGCGCGTTCTGGAATTACTGCCGCACCATGGCGGTACCCGACAGCCTGACTGAAAAAGTCGAGTTGTTCCGCCACAACGGTCAAATTTTTCGCGAAGACGATGAACTTTTCACTGAAACCAGCTGGGCTGCGGTGATGATGGGGCAGGGCGTCATGATGCATGGCCACAATGCCATGGCCGACGCGCTGAAGGAGCCGTCCACCGGCAAGGAGGTGGACGCCATCCAGCAATCGATCCAATATGTCACCCAATATATGCCCAGCCATGGCGACTATCTGGCGCGCTATTGTCCGGCTGCGGCCTAACCCCCACGCTTGCACGGGCGGGGCGCAGGGGGCGCGCGGAGCGGCTATTCGCCGACCAGGAACATGTTGATCGTCAGCCGCCCCTGACGCGGATCGGCTGACAGCAGCGCCGGGTCGGGAATCACGCCCGAATGCAATTGCCGCCCGCGATACAGCACTAATCGGTCGGGTTGCGCTTCGACTTCGTCGATCTGCTCGAACCAATCACCGTCACCATGGAAATAGCGTGCTTTGGGCATGCCATAGGCACGCTCGTCCTGAGTGAGTGCTGCATTATAGGCGTCTTCCCGGGCCGGGTTGATGGTTTCAAATGCGGTTCGGCGGTGCCGGTAAAAAGCTGTACCCCCGGTTTCCGGCCCCTTCAGATAATGCATGACCGCGACCACCTCGCCCCCGGCATGGTCATAATGCGGGATGCGTTGCAGCGGTGCCAGTTGATGTTCGGCCAGCGTCACCAGCGAAAAGGTCGAGGCATCGAGCCGCACCCCCCGTCCAAAGCCGAAAATCTGCTGCATGATCTGCATCATCAGCGGCCGCCGCCGGTCGAGGTAACTGGGATCGGCCCAGGAACGGATGCCGGGATAGGATGCGCCGGCATGCCGGTATGCGGCGCCATACCCCTCATCGAGCAAGGCATCGACCGCGCCACTGAAGCCGTCGATGATAACCAGAGGCTCGCCCTCGCGCCCCATCCGGCGCACGGTCACTTTGGGTTCGGGAGGAATCATTGCTCGGTAACGGTGCACGTAGAAGCTTGGCGACGTCAACTATGGACGCTTGCCACAATGGCCAAAGTTGCGGTTTCGCGCGCTTGGCATCGACCCCGCCCGTGTGACCGACGGTGCCTCGCTGTTCCGCTGGATGACGCCTGACGCCATCGTCTCGAACTGCACAGGTCAGGGGAGACGATGCAGGCCTGCCGCTGCCGCGCTGCAAATCTCATCCGCCACAACGAAAATGAACGTTCACAAGCGGCCGATTGTCCGGCATGGAAGGCGGCGGGGTGGGTCAAGGTCGAGTAGTGGCGAGCAAAAGCGGTACGGTAACGATCGAACATGTCGCGAGCGCTGCGGGCGTATCGCGGCAGACGGTGTCGCGCGTCATCAACGATGGCCCCAATGTCAAACCCGCGGTGCGCGACCGTATTCTCGCCGCCATCGACGTCTTGGGCTATGTCCCCAACCTCGCGGCGCGGCGCATGGGCGGGGCGCGATCCTATCTGATCCTCGCGATCAACGACCGGCAGCGCACGATCCACAACTGGCAGTCGGGGCTGGGCAATGACTGGGTCGACCAGATGTTGTGCGGCGGGATGCTGACCTGCGAAGCGCGCGGCTATCACATGCTGTTCGAACTGGTCGACATCGATCATGTGTCGGCGCGCAAGCAGGTCGAACGGGCGCTGGCGGCGCTGCGCCCTGATGGCGTGATGCTGACGCCGCCGCACACCGCCAATGCCGCGCTCACGGATATGCTGCGCGACAGGGGCATCCCGTTTGGCCGCATCGGCGCAGCACCATCGGACGACGGCATCAACGTCTATATGGACGATGGCGCCGCGGCGGGCGAGGCGACCCAGCATCTGATCGACCTGGGGCACCGGCGCATCGCCTTCATTTCCGGCAGCGAGGCCTATGCCGCGTCCGATGCGCGGCTCGGCGGCTACCGCCGCGCCATGGGCTGGGCCGGCATCCCCTTGATCGCCGACCATATCGAACATGGCGATTTCAGCTTTGCATCGGGCGTCGCCGCGATGGACCGGCTGTTGGCGCTGCCGCAGCCGCCGAGCGCGGTGATCGCCAGCAACGATGAAATGGCCTTCGCCGCTCTGCATGTCGCCAGTGCCAATGGCCGGGCGGTGCCTGCCGACCTGTCGGTGATCAGCTTCGACGATACGCCGGGCGTCCGCTTCAGCGTCCCGCCGCTCACCGCCATCCGCCAGCCGATTGCCGATCTGGCGGCGCGGGTCAGCGGCCTGTTGATCGATGCCGCCAACGGGGCGGACAATCACGGCAATTACCAACTGCCGTTCGAACTGGTCGTCCGCAGCACCACCGCGCCATCGGCATCATGATCGGGCTGGCTGGCCCGCCGACCATGCGGCGTTTCGGCTGGCTCTACGCCACCGCCAATCTGGGTGCATTCGTCTGCTTCATCCCGCTGATCGGTTTGCTGTTGCCGCAAAAGGCGATGCTGCTGTCCCCGGCTGGCGATATTGCCCTGCTGAGCTGGATCCTGCTCGGCGGGGCGATCGCCTCCAGCCTTGCCAATATTGTCGCAGGGTGGATCAGCGACCGGACATTGCAGCGCAATGCCAGCCGCCTGCCGATGATCGGCGTCGGGCTGGCCGCAACATTGGCCACCATTGCGGCGCTCGCGGCGGCGCAAACGCCCGCGACGCTGTTCGCCGCCTATCTGCTGTTCCAGCTGTGCTTCAACCTGCTGTTCGCGCCATTCAATGCGCTGGCGACCGATCATATTCCCGACGCGATGAAGGGGCGCATGTTCGGGCTGCTCAGCCTTGCGCTGCCGCTGTCGCAGCTCGCCATCATCGCGATTATTGCGCTGGATGTGCAGGCGCAGCCTGCCGCCTTTGCACTGGTCGCTGCCGTCGCCACGGTCACCATCCTGCCGCTGCTGCTGTTCGGTCGAACCGCTGCGGGTCCACCGCTGGCGGCAGGGGGTGACGGCTCCGGTCCGGCTCCAGCCCCTGCACCCTTGGCGCTGCCGTCGCGCGATTTCGCGCTGGCGTGGAGCGGGCGGTTGCTGATCCAATGCGCAGCCGTCGCGGCGAGCAGCTATATGCTCGTCCATCTCGTCGCGGTTGCCGGGCGCCATCCACAGGGCGGATCGGCCGAAATCTGGCTCGGACGATTGTCGGTAATCGCTCTGGTCGTCGGACTGGCGGTCGGTGTGACAATTGGCCGATGGTCGGATCGCACCACCCGGCGACGGCCATTTCTGTGGGCAAGCGCGCTGCTTGTCGCGGCGGGCTGTGCGATGCTGGCGATCACCGACAGCTGGTCGGTGATTGTCGGCGGCTATGCGGTGTTTGCCATCGGCCTGACCGGATTTCTGACTATCGATGGCGCGGTCATCGCGCAGATCGTCGGCAGAAGCGGCCATCGCGCCGCGCGGCTGGGGATCATGAACCTGACAAACACGCTACCCGCGCTGTTGATTCCGGGGCTGGTGCTGATGATCGACGGAACCAGCCCCGCCGCCATTGCCGCATTGTTCCTGTGCGTCGCTGTCGGCGCACTGCTCGCGGCCTTGCTGGCGTCGATGCTCCGGACCGTTGCCTAGAGCGTGATGACGTTCTGGCGGCCAGGCCGTGGCAATCGCCATCCACCACGCGCCACTCGAACCGTCAGACAAGCGGGCGCCCGGATGGCGACCGCCGCCTCTGGTCGCAGCCGGCGTGGCAAGCGGAATCGCGGCAGCGTTCGGGTGCGCCCGCCGGATCGTCGTCGATAATGATGATGGAGACAAGCGCGCCGGGATCGCCACACAGCTGCGCCACGATCGTATCGGGCGACGCCGGACCGTCGGGCACGGCCAACGCCAGCGCACCGATCAGCGATGGCCACAGGCTGGTCATGGCGCAGCAGCGCCATCGCCATCGGCCTCGTCCTCATCGTCGATCAGGATGCGCATCGCCGATCCGTCGGGATCGTCGAACTGGCCATTACGCAACGCCCATTGGAAGGCGACGAGGCCGAGCAGCCCCAGACCGAGCGCCACCGGGATCAGGATGGCAAGCCCGGTCATCGTGCCGCACCCGCCAGCCGCAGCGAATTGGCGACAACGACCAGCGATGACAGCGACATGGCTACCGCGGCGATCAACGGCGTGACCAGACCGGCCATCGCCAACGGTACCGCGAGCAGATTATAGCCGATCGCCAGCACGAAATTCTGCCGGACGATGCGCTGGGTCGCCCGCGCCGCGCGTATGGCGCGGGGGATGGCGAGCAGGCTGTCGCCCATGAACACCAGATCCGATGCCTGCTGCCCGACATCGCTGGCACTCGATGGGGCCATCGACACATGCGCGGCGGCCAGTGCCGGCCCATCGTTGAGCCCGTCGCCGACCATCAACAGCCGCGCGCCGCTCGTCTGGAGGCGCTCGATCAGCGCCAGCTTGTCGGCCGGCCGCGCATCGGGAACGGCGGTCAGGCCGAGTGTGCGCGCGACGCTGGCGACGGCGGCGGACGTGTCTCCGGAAACGATCATGCCGGTCATACCCAAAGCATAAAGCCCGTCGAGCGCCGCGCGCGTGTCCGGCCGCAGCGGATCGGTAAAGCGGATGATATGCGTCGGCTGCCAGCTTTCGCTGAAGGCGACGGCAAGCGCATCGCCGTCGACCGTGCCGCCGAGCGGGCGGGTCAGCGCGACATCGCGCCCGGCATTGCGCCCGCGCACGCCCTCTCCGGCGATCTCCGTCACATCGGACAGGATGGCTGCCTCGACGCCGTCGTCGCGCAGCGCCTGCGCAAGACCCCGGCTCAGCGGATGCTGGCTCGCCTGCGCCAGCGCCAGCAGCAGGCGCTTCTGCCGGGCATCGAAGACCGACTGGTCCATCGGAACCGGGCGCCCGAGCGTCAAGGTACCGGTCTTGTCGGCAATAAAGCGGTTGGCCTCGGCCAGACGCTCGAGCGCGCTGCCGTCTTTGACGAGGATGCCGCGCCGCATCAGCGCGCCCGATGCAACGACCTGCGCCACCGGCACCGCCAAGCCCAGCGCGCAGGGGCAGGTGATGATCAGCACGGCAATCGCCACCAGCAGCGACTGGTGGATACCCGCTCCGGCGATCATCCATCCGGCAAAGGTCAGTGCTGCCAGCGTGTGAACGGCAGGCGCATAAAGCCGCGATGCGCGGTCGGCGATGCGGACATAGCGCGAGCGATGCTGGCCGGCATCGTTCATCGCACGGGCGAGGCCGGCGATGGCCCGGTCTTCGCCGACAGCATCGACCCGCACCGTCAACGGGCCATCGAGCGCCAGCATCCCTGCCAGCAACGCTGTTCCCGGAACGACAGCAACGGGCGCGCTTTCGCCGGTCAGGATCGCCGTATCGCACCGGCCCGATCCGGCAACGACAATGCCGTCCGCCGCCAGCCGCTCGCCGGCCGCGACCAGCATGGTGGCGCCGACGGCGATGTCCTCGGCGCGGTGCCAGACGGCGGTACCATTGCTGCCGACCAGCATCGCGCCGGGGGCGCTGGCCTGCATCAGTGCCGCTGCCCCGGCGCGGGCGCGTTCACGCATCGCCCCGTCGAGCACGCGGCCGGCGAGCAGGAAGAACAGCAGCATGATCGCGCCGTCGAACCAGGCATGCTCGCCGCCGGTGGCGGTCTCGTACAGCGACATGGCGGTGGCGAGAGTGACGCCGATCGAGATCGGCACGTCCATGTTGGTGCGGCCACGCCGGAGCGCGCTCCACGCCGATTCGAAGAACGGCCGCCCCGACCAGGCGATGGCGGGCACGGCAATCAGCGCCGACAGCCAGTGGAACAGATCGCGGCTGCTTTCCGCCGCGCCCGACCAGACGCTGACCGACAGCAGCATGACATTCATCGCGGCAAAACCGGCGATGGCCAGCGCGCTGAGCAGGCGGCGTTGTTCGGTATCCGGCGGCGGTGCTCCGGCGAGCGGGTGGGCGGCGAAACCGATCCGGTCGAGCGCGGCGACCAGGCCGGGGACGGCAAGCTCTGGCAGATGGACGATGCGAACCTGCTTCAGCCCGAAATCGACCCGCGCAGAAACAATGCCCGCACTGTCGATCAGACCATGTTCGATTTTCGCGATACAGCCGGCGCAGCGCATCCCCGGCACCGACAGCCGTGTCGCGGCGCATTCGGCGAGCGCAATGGGTGGGACGAGCACAGGTCGGGTCATGCGATGTCGCGGGCGATGCGCATCGTCTGGCCATTGCTCTCGACGGTAACGACGACTTGCCAGCGGCCAGCACCGAGCGCTGCGGTCGAGTGGAACCTGCCCTCGCCCGTACCGCCGAAGCGCATGATCCGTTCGGGTTTGCGGCCGAGCGGGTGGCGGGCGAGCGCGGTCAGTTGCGCGGCGGGTAGTGGCGCACCGGAACCATCGCGCACCGTCACTGCCAGATGATCGGCCCCGTCGCGCGCGACGTCGACTTGCCAGCCGAGCGCCTGCTCGACACGCGCCTGCGCCAGCCAGTCGTTGAAATTCTGGCTGGCGACATAGCTGTTATCGACCACGGTGCCGCCGAACGTGCTGATCGCCATGCGTGCCATCAGCAGATTGATGGCGATGACCACGCCGAAGAAGGCGACCAGAATGATTGCGGCGTGGCGGCCGGTAAAGCGGCGCGGGCTATTCGTCGCCATCGTCTTCATCCTCATTGTCGGGTCGTTCGAAATTGACTTTGTGGCTGTCGGAGCCGCCCTGCCGGTCGAGCGCGCGGACGGTGAAGGCAAAGCCCTCGCTGTCGTCGCCCGCCGCTGGGGCAACCGCGAAAACGGCAATCTGGGTGACGCTGTCGGGCGTGGCGGTTAGCCGGATGGTCCGCGCCGCCATTGCCGCTGACGCATCGCGCAGCCAGATGCGGCCGCCATCAAGCCCGGTTAGTCCGACCTCCATCGCACGCGGCCGCGTTTCCATGTTGCGCAGCTTCACTATATAGCTGTTGCGGATGTCGCCGCCGGACAGCTGGACATAGACCGGGTTGCGCTCATGGCTGGCGCTGATGTCGATGCGGGTGCGATTGCCCAGCGCGAACAGCAGGCCGAGTCCGATCCCGGCCCACACGCCGAAATAAACGATCGTCCGCACGCGCAGTAGCGTCTTGAGTATCGGTGTGGGCGGTTCGCCGCGCTTCTCCTTGTCGGCGTCGGCTAGTGTCGCATAGTCTATCAGCCCGCGTGGCCGGCCGACCTGCGCCATCACGCTGTCGCAGGCATCGATGCACAGCGCGCAGGTGATGCAGCCGATCTGCGGCCCTTCGCGGATGTCGATACCGGTCGGGCAGACCGCGACGCATTGATTGCAATCGACGCAATCGCCATAATCCTGCGGGTTGGCCAGCGCCGCCTTGAGGCTGCCGCGCTGTTCGCCGCGCCAGTCCTTGTAGGTGACGATCAACGACTGTTCGTCGAGCATCGCGGTCTGGATGCGCGGCCAGGGACACATATAGATGCACACCTGCTCGCGCATGAAGCCGCCGAGGATGAAGGTGGTCAGCGTCAATATGCCGACCGTCATATAGGCGACCGGAGCGGCATTGCCTGTCCAGAAATCGCGGACCAGCGTCGGCGCGTCGGCGAAATACATGATCCATGCACCGCCGGTCCAAAAGGCGATGACCAGCCAGACGCTCCACTTGGTCAGCCGCCGCGTCAGCTTGGCGGCGCTCCACGGGGCATGGTCGAGCCGGATCTGGGCATTGCGGTCGCCGTCGATGAAGCGTTCGACATGCTGGAACAGATCGGTCCACACCGTCTGCGGACAGGCGTAGCCGCACCAGGCACGACCGACAGCCGATGTGACGAGGAACAGACCCACCCCCGCCATGATCAGCAGACCGGCGATATAATAGAATTCGTGCGGCCAGATTTCGATGCCGAACATGTAGAAGCGGCGATTGGCCAGATCGACCAGCACCGCCTGATCGGGTGCATAGGGCCCGCGATCCCAGCGCAGCCATGGCGTGACATAATAAATGGCGAGCGTGACCGCCATGATCGCCCATTTCAGCCGACGGAACGGGCCGTTGACCGGTTTCGGATACACGCCTTTGCGCTGTTCGAAAAATGATTCAGGGGCAGAGTGCAGGCTATCGACTTTGCTCATGGTGTGGCGGGCACTTCCAAATTCGTTGGATCGATCGCCGTCGGCTGTTGCTCGCCACCGCCGAGCGAATGGACATAGGCGGCCAGCATCTTGATGGTCATGTCATCGAGCCGATGGCCCCATCGCGGCATGACACCCTGCCGACTGTTGGTCACCGTCGCGGTCAGTGCCGCTCTGTCGCCGCCGTAAAGCGCGATCGCATCGTTGAGGCGCGGGGCACCGAGGACGCGATTGCCTTCGCCGACCGGCCCATGGCATATCGCGCAATCGACGGCGAAAAGCGCTTCGCCCCGCGCCGAGGATCCATTTGGGCCCTGCGCTCGTGACAGCACCCGAACATGGCTGACCACATCGTCGATTTGCCCGGCGGTGAGAATGCCATCGCGACCGAAAGCGGGCATCATCGACATGCGCGTCGCGTCGTGGTCGGGATTACGGATACCGTTGACCAGCGTGTAGTGGATCGCCTCGAGATCGCCGCCCCACAACCAGTCGTCGTCGTTGAGATTGGGGTAGCCTGGCGAACCCGCAGCGCCGGTGCCGTGGCATTGCACGCAATGGACGCGAAAAGCTGCCCTGCCACCTTCGATCGCGGCCTGAAGAATGACAGGATTGCGACCCAGATCGCCGACAGGCGTCACCGCAAGCTGGCGCAGCAGCGGCGCGCGGCGCGTGGTTTCGGTGGCCAGCTCGGCACTCAGATCGCCTCGGCTGGACCACCCAAGCACGCCTTGGGTCGCGCCGTCGATCAGCGGAATCGCGGGATAGGCAATAACATAGCCGAGAGAGAAAACGATCGAGGCATAGAAGGTCCACAGCCACCAACGCGGCATCGGCGTATCGAGCTCCTCGATCCCGTCCCACTCATGGCCGACGGTTTCGGTGCCGGTCGGCTCGTCGACGCGCTTGTTGTCAGACATGATGCTCGTCCTCGTCGAAGATCAGATTGGCCGCTTCATGGTTGCGCGCTGCCGACCCCGGGCGGAACGGCCAGGCGGCGAGGCCGAGGAAGATGATGGTCATCGCCACCAGTCCCCAGCTATCGGCAAAGTGCCGCAGCGCGTCATAGGTGGCGGTCATCGCTCGACCTCCTGTGCACGGACGCTGTCGAAATCGACCAGCGTGCCGAGCATCTGGAGATAGGCGACCAACGCATCCATCTCGGTCACCCTGGTCGGGTCGCCATCGAAATCGCGGACCTGAACCTTGGGATAGCGGGCGCGCAATGCGGTCGCATTGGCATCGGGATCGGCCTGCGCCTGAAGATCGTCATTGGCGGCATCGATCGACGCTTGCGTATAGGGCACACCCAGCCGCGCATGGATCATCAGGTCGCTGCGCATGTCACCGGCATCGAGCTCGCGCCCGGCCATGAAGGCGTAGGTCGGCATGATCGATTCGGGCACCACCGAGCGCGGATCGGTCAGATGCTGGACATGCCATTCATCCGAATAACGGTTGCCGACGCGGGCGAGATCGGGCCCGGTGCGCTTCGATCCCCATTGGAACGGGTGATCGTACATCGATTCCGCCGCCAGACTATAATGGCCATAGCGCTCGACCTCGTCGCGGAACGGACGGATCATCTGGCTGTGGCAGTTGTAACAGCCTTCGCGAATATAGATGTTGCGTCCGGCCAGCTCGAGCGGGGTATAGGGCCGCATCCCTTCGACTTCCTCGATCGTGTTGTCGATCCAGAATAACGGCGCGATCTCGACGATACCGCCGATTGCCACCGCGACGAAGGCAAAGGCGGCAAGCAGCGTGACGTTGCGCTCGATCTTCTTGTGGCGTTCGGTGAATTTGGCCATCGGTTCGGTCCTTATTCGGCGGGCGCGAGCGCGGGTTCGGCGGCGCGGGCGGGCAGCGGATGATCCTTGGCCGGATCGTGCGCGGTGTCGCCCATCGGTGCCTCGTCGCGCAACCTGCCGACGATGGTCAGCCAGACATTGACGACCATGACGATCGCTCCCGACAGGTAGAGCAGGCCGCCGAAGGCGCGCATGATGTACATCGGGAACATCGCGGCGACGGTGTCGGCGAACGACCAGACGAGATAGCCGTCCGCCCCATATTCGCGCCACATCAGCCCCTGCATGATGCCCGACACCCACATCGCCGAGGCGTAGAAGACGATGCCGACGGTTGCGAGCCAGAAGTGCCAATTGACCATCCGCAGCGAATAGAGCCGTTGCCGGCTCCACAGCCGCGGCACCAGATAATAGAGGCAGGCAAAGGTGATCATGCCGTTCCAGCCGAGCGCACCCGAATGGACATGGCCGATGGTCCAATCGGTATAATGCGACAGGCTGTTGACCGCCTTGATCGACAGCATCGGCCCTTCGAAGGTGCTCATCCCGTAGAAGGCCAGCGCCATCACCATCATCCGGATGATCGGGTCGGTGCGGACCTTGTCCCACGCGCCGTTGAGCGTCATCAGACCGTTGATCATCCCGCCCCAGCTCGGCATCCACAGCATGATCGAGAACACCATGCCCAGCGTCTGCGCCCAGTCGGGCAGAGCGGTGTAGTGGAGGTGGTGCGGCCCCGCCCAGATGTAGAGAAAGATCAGCGACCAGAAGTGGATGATCGACAACCGATAGCTGTAGACCGGACGCTGCGCCTGTTTCGGCACGAAATAATACATCATGGCGAGGAAACCGGCGGTGAGGAAAAATCCGACGGCGTTATGGCCATACCACCATTGGGTCAGCGCGCTCTGCACGCCGGCCATCACCGAATAGCTTTTCGATCCGACGAGGCTGACGGGGATGCTGAGGTTATTGACGACATGCAGCATCGCCACCGTCAGGATGAAGGCGAGATAGAACCAGTTGGCGACATAGATATGCGGTTCGCGCCGCTTGACCAGCGTGCCGACGAAGACGATCAGGTACGAGACCCAGACGATGGTCAGCCATAGATCGACATACCATTCGGGCTCGGCATATTCCTTCGACTGGGTGATGCCGAGCAGATAGCCAGTCGCCGCCAGTATGATGAACAGCTGATAGCCCCAGAAGACGAAGCGGGCGAGGCCGGGGAAGGCAAGGCGCGCGCGGCAGGTGCGTTGCACCACAAAATAGCTGGTGCAGATCAGCGCGTTGCCGCCGAAGGCGAAGATCACTGCCGAGGTATGCAGCGGCCGCAACCGCCCGAAACTGGTCCATTCGAGACCGAGATTAAGCGCCGGAAATGCCAGCTGCGATGCGATCAACAGCCCGACGAGAAACCCCGCCATCCCCCAGAACAGCGTCGCGATAACCCCCCAGCGGATCGGATCGTCGTCATAGGTGCCTTCGTCGGGCATCCGCAGTATGCCGCGCGCCATCGCCGCATAATCGGCGCCGCCGATCGTCACCGCGAGGCCGATGAACGCCGCGACCGCGATAATGCCCATATGGATGGCAAAGCCGCCATCGACCGCCGTTGCCATGGCGAGAAACGCCATCAGGATGACCAGCAGCCAGATGCCGGCACGCATAACTGTCGATTGCAAAGTCATAGGTCTTCATCCCGTTGATGGCCCGCCTTTGCAGGCGGCTGCGTCGACAACATTGACCCGTGTCAAATTGTGCGGGTGCGAAAGAAACTTGTCGGTAAGGTCAGACTGCGCTGCTGAAGCGAGTCCCTGCATGGTTGCGATAGAGATCGAACAGTGCGGCGATGGCGCGGGCATAGGGCCGCGTGGCATCGCAGGGCACAAGCAGGCTGCCTTCCAGCCGGATGACATCATGGTAGAGGAAGGGAGCAAGGCTGTCCATCGATCCGCCAGTTCCGAGCATCAGCGACAGATCGGCGGTGCGGCCGCACAATATGTCTTCGATCACCAGCGCACGTTCGCGGTCGTCGCGGCTGCGCCGCACGCCGAGCGCTGCGGGCAGCCGGTTCTGCGAAACCAACATCCGATAGCGCCCGCTGTTCTTTTCGTTCTGGACGATCACGTCGGGGAAATTGCTGATCGCGCTGGCACCAAGGCCGATCAGATGTTCGGCGGGGTCGTCGGTAAAGCCCTGAAAATTGCGCCGTAGCTCGCCCGACGCTACGGCTTTGGCCATCGGATCGTGCGGCAGGGCGAAATGATCGAAGCCGATGGCGACATATCCCGCCGCCGTCAGCCGCTCATAGCCACGCGCCGCCATCGCAAAGCGCTCGCTTTGGCCGGGCAAGGCGCTGGCGTCGATCCGCCGCTGGCGCGGGAGCAGATGCGGAACATGGGCATAGCCGAACAGCGCGATCCGGTCCGGGCCGAACGCCATGGTGTCGTCGAGCGTGCTGTCGAGATCGGCGAGCGTCTGCCCCGGCAATCCATACATCAGATCGAAATTGATCGAGCCGACACCAGCAGCGCGTAGCGATTCGACCGCCGATGCGATCAGGCCGTGCGACTGAACCCGCCCGATCCGCGCCTGGATGGCGGGGCTGAAGGTCTGCACGCCCAGACTGACATGGCTGACCCCGGTGGCACCGAGCACATCGGCCCATTCGCCGGTAAAGCCACGTGGGTCGATCTCGACCGAGATGACCGGTGTGCTGGCACCGAAGGCGGTCATCGTCCGGTCGAGCAGTCTGACGAACGCCAGCGGCGCAATCGCATTGGGGCTGCCGCCGCCGAACGCGATGCGCGACACGGCGCAATCTTTCGGCAGCATGCCAGAGACCAGATCGATCTCCTGCCCCAGCGTTTCCATATAGGAGGTTAGCCGTTGCGCCTTGTTCGCCGCGCCCGTGTTGCACCCGCAATACCAGCAAATCTGCTCGCAAAAGGGAATGTGCAGATAGAGCGAGACCGGCGCGATCACCGCAGCGATGGCCTCGGCGTGGTCGGTTGCGGCGATGTCAGGAGTAAATTCGGCCGCCGTCGGGAAGCTGGTGTAGCGCGGCACAGGCCGCGCCAGCAGATCGGGATGATAGGGCCACATGCCTAGACGATGCTCCTGTCGTCGCATGCACTCATTGAGCAGGATCAACAAAAAACTTGTCCGCCATCAATGTGCGGCGGTCGGCCTTGGAGCAGAGGCGGGGTCGGAACCGCCGCGACGCCGAGGACGCCATCGACCGCGCGCGGGCAAAATCAAGGAGTCACGATGATGACCAGAACCGCTCTTCTCTCCGCTGCCGCCGCGCTCGCCATGGTCCTGACTGCCGCGCCTGCGCTGGCCGGCTCGCCCGACGGCAATGTCCAGGTCAAGCTGCTCGGCACCGCCGTCCTTCCCGACGGCAGGATCACCGAAGTGCTGGTCGATGGTATCGGCTTGCCTGCGGGCAGCCAGACTTACGCCGACGACAGCTATGTGCCGACCATCGCCATCGAATATTTCGTCACGCCGCACATCAGCATCGAAACGATTTGCTGCGTCACCCAGCATGACGTCAACGGGCGCGGCGCGCTCGCCGGGGCGGGTCTGGTGTCCAACGCCAACATTATCCCCGCCACTCTGACCGGCAAATATCATTTCGGCGAGGCGGGCGGAATCCAGCCCTATGTCGGGGCGGGGCCGTCCTACTTCATCTTTATCGATGAACGGTCGGGCACGACCGCGCAGGCGCTCGGCGCGACTCGGCAGCGGATGAACGATCATCTCGGCTTCGCCCTGCAAGCCGGGGTCGACATCCCGGTCAACCACAGCGGCCTGTCGCTCAGCCTCGATGCAAAACGCTATTTCCTGCGGACCAGCGCGCACTGGTTCAATGCGGCGGGCACCGAAGTGCTGGCGACGCGCCACCGCATCGATCCGTGGGTGCTCAGCGCCGGACTTGCCTTCCGTTTCTGAGCGAAACGGCTTAGGCAGGGGCCGTCGCATCGTCGGGGAGCGATGCGGCGGCCCCCTTTCTTCAACGTTCTGGATCTAGCCCGCGAGGGCTGCAAGTCCCGGCCGGTCGAGGATGACGATGTCGCGCCGCGATGGCAAATCGATATAGCCGTCGCCGCGCAGCCGCGTCAGCTGGCGGCTGACCGTCTCGATGGTCAGGCCGAGGATGTCGGCGATCTGTTGCCGACCGAAGGGCAAAGTAAAGCTGGCGAGCGGCCCATCATCGGCAGCGCACCCGCTATCGACCAGCCGCTCGGACATTTCGAGCAGAAAGGTCGCCATTTTCTCCGTCGCCGATTTCCGCCCTAGCAGCAGCATCCAGTGCCGCGCCCGGTCGAGTTCGGTCAGCGTGCGTTGCAGCAATTTATGCTCGAGTTCGGGATGCGCGCGCGCAAAAGCATCGAAATCGCCCCGGGTGAAGGTGCAGACCTTGGCATCGGTCAGCGCGGTGACGGTGTGCTGGCTGCGCGCACCGAACGGGCGGCCGATAAAGTCCGCCGGATAGACGATGCCGACTATCTGCTCGCGCCCGTCGCCGGTGCCGGTGGACAATTTCAGCACGCCATCGACGACATTGGCCACCAGCAACGAATCATCGCCTTCCCACATCAGCGCCTGCCCCGCCGCTATGGTCCGCGTGCGCCCGATGCGGTTCAATGCGGCGACCTCATCCGCATCCAGCACCGCACAAATGGCACGATTGCGGACGAGGCAGGTGTCGCACGATGTCATAGGCGACCGCGTAGCACCCGCCCCGCCCAAATCCAAGCAAGCGACTGCTGCCTCGCATGTTGCCGGCCCAAGCTGCAGTTACCCGCCTAGATCCGATACCCTGCCCGCCCACCCCTTGTGCGACAATCATGACTCGACCGTTGCTTAGGCGATTGTTTTGTACCGATTTTTGGGGGCTGGTGCCGCTTACAGGACTCGAACCTGTGACCCCCGCATTACGAATGCGATGCTCTACCAACTGAGCTAAAGCGGCAATGGGCGGGCGTTTATCAGCGAGGCGCGCACAAGACAAGGCGCGCTGTTGGGGTGCGCGCGTCGGTCGTGTGCGAAACTGTACCGGGGGTCAGCGCAATGCGGCTTACGCCTCCTCCACCGCGCGGATCACCGGCACGAACGCGTGCACCCACGCCAGTGCCAGCAGATACGCGCCCGCCGCTGCGAAGAACAATGGCGTGTAGCCGATGCCGCTGGTCAGCAGCCAGCCGGTCGTCTCCTGGATGCCGAAGGCGGCGATATTGCCGGCAATCGCGCCGACCGCGATCACGCTGGCGACGCGGCTGGTGGGGATCGCATCGGCGGCGAAACCGAAGATGTTGGTGGCAAATCCTTGATGCGCGAACAGGCCCATGCCGATGATCACCGCCGCCACCCACGCGTTCGATGCGGTCAGCGCCAGCGGGATCGGCACGATGATCAACGCAAAGCACAGCATCGCCGTCTTGCGGGCGCGGTTGACGCTCATCCCGCGCTTGAGCAGTGCCGGGAACAGGAACCCGCCCGACAGCGCGCCGATGGCGGCAAGCGAAAAGGCCAGCGCGGTCGGCCCGACCAACTCGGCCTGCGACAATTGGAACACCTTGTTGAACAGGTCGGGCAGCCAGAAGATGAAGAACCACCAGAACATGTCGGTGATCGCCTTGGCCCCCGCAATCGCCCAGGTGCGCCGGTCGCGCGCCAGTGCGCCCCAGTCGACCCGCGCGCGCTCGGCCCCGGCGCGCGTCTCGACCGGCGGCAGGCGGCGCACGCCCAGGATCCAGAACCCCAGCCAGATGAAGCCGAGCAGGCCAGTGATGATGAACGCCGCCTGCCAGCCATAGGTCGCCGCCAGCGCCACGACGACGAACGGTGCGACGATATTGCCGATGTTGGGCGCAGTGTTGATGATCCCCAATGCCATCGATCGCTGGCCGATCGGCAGATAGGTCGACGCCGATTTGACCGCTGCCGGCGTATTGATCGATTCCGCCGCGACCAGCACGACGCGCGCGGTGACGAACTGCGTGACATTGGCGGCAAAGGCATGGGCGATCCCCGCCAGACTCCACACCGCCACCGCCGCGCCATAGGCGATCTTGACGCCGAAGCGGTCGACCAGCCAGCCGACGAAGATCAGCGCGGCGGCGGCGGCGAGTTGCGACATCGAGGCGAAATGCGCGAACTCGGCGTCGCCCCAGCCATAGGCCGTCTCGATCGTCGGCTTGAGCAGCGACAGCACCTGCCGGTCGATATAGTTGATCAAGGTGCCGACGAACAGCAGCGCGACGAGGCCGGTACGCAGCCGTTTCAGTCGCATTGCGTCCACGGCGTCCGGCGCAATTCCGGGTGCATCCATGCTCGTTTCTCCCGCGCCTCACTGCTCTCTGGCGGAGGTTGCCCCACCCGTGTATGACACCGTAGGACAGAGAGCAATGGGGAGGACAAGCATGGCATCGCAGCATGATCCCCACCAATATGCCGGCGACCTCTACGGCGAACTGACGCTGGCGGACGAGGGCACAAAGGCCCCGCGCGCGCCCGTTTTCCCAGGCCTCGCCGTCTGCGCCATCGCCAGCATCGCTGCCGCCTGGCTGTCCGAACATTATGGCATGCCGATCATCCTGATGGGGCTATTGATCGGCCTCGCGCTCAACTTCGTCGCCGCCGATCCGCGCACGCACAGGGGTCTCGATTACGCCAGCCGCACCTTCCTGCGGATCGGCATCGTCATCCTCGGCACACAGGTGACCATCGCCCAGATCGGCGCGCTCGGCCTTGTCCCGTTCGTTGCGCTGATCGTCGTGATGGCGCTGGCCTTCGGCGGCGGCATGCTCGGCGCGCGCCTCGCCGGACAGCCGACCGCCAACGGGGTGCTCTCGGGCGGAGCCACCGCGATCTGCGGAGCCTCTGCCGCGCTCGCGCTGTACAGCGTCATCGGCAAGGAACGGCTCAGCCAGGCGCAGTTCGCGCTGACGCTGGTGGGGATCAGCCTCGCTTCTGCGCTGGCGATGAGCTTCTACCCGATCATCGCCGATTATCTCAGCCTGAGCGACCGGCAAGCCGGCTTCCTGATCGGCGCGTCGATCCATGATGTCGCGCAGGCGATCGGCGGAGGTTACGCATTCTCCGACGCAGCGGGGGCCTATGCCACCATCGTCAAACTAGCCCGCGTGGCATTGCTCGCTCCCATCGTCGCGCTGGTCAGCCTGTTCTACTTGCGCAAGGGGCAGGGCGGCGAACGCTTGCCCATCTGGCGCCGGCTGGCGATGCCGTGGTTCATCGTCGCATTTCTGGCGACCGTGCTGCTCAACAGCGTAATCGACGTCCCCGCCATCGTCACGGAGACAAGCCTCACAGCCTCCAAAGCCCTCCTCCTCCTTGCCGTCACCGCCACTGCAATGCGCAGCCGCATGGACCTGATCATGCAAATGGGCTGGCGCGCGCTGATGCCGGTGCTCGGCGCGACAGTGACGAGCTTGCTGGCGGCGCTCGGGTTCGCGGTGTTCTTGCTCTGATTGGGCGACAAGGGGTTTCGCGCCAAGACGCCAAGACGCCAAGACGCCAAGACGCCAAGACGCCAAGAGAGCGTCGTATTGCTGCGAAACAGCATTCCGGATCAAATCTCGTACGCCGCGAACAAGGGGACAGAGGACGGCTTCGCCGATAGCGCCAACCTCTTGGCGACTTGGCGTCTTGGCGCGAATCTACTTTCCGTCGAGACAGCGCCCCAGCCCCCGGTTTCCCGCGCAACAAAATGTCGCTACACCGCGACCATGCCCAACCACGCGCCCCGCACCGCCATCCGCGCCCTCCATCGCCAGAGCGAAAGCGCGATCGTCGCATCGAACCTCGTCGCGCTCGCCGCCGCCGGGCCGGATGTGGCGGATGTCAAAACCCTTGGCCGCCGCATCATCTCCATCGCCAAGGCGGAGGGTGAGCGCGACACGCTGGTCGGCGCGCTGATGAACAAATATCGGCTGTCAACCGAGGAAGGCGTGGTGCTGATGTGCCTTGCCGAAGCGCTGCTGCGCGTGCCCGACAGCGACACCGCCAATGCGCTGATCCGCGACAAGATCGCCGGTCGCCACTGGGCCGATGGAGACGGCGGCGAGTCGTTCCTCATCCAGCTCAGCGGCTTCGGCCTGTCGCTCGGCTCGGCGACCTTGCTGCTCGACCAGATCGGCAGCACCTCCAACCCCGCGTCGATCCTCAAACGGATGATCCGCAAATCGGGCGAGCCGGTGATCCGCCAGGCCGCCTACGCAGCGATGAAGCTGCTCGGCCAGCAGTTCGTCATGGGCGAGAATATCGCTGCGGCGCTGAAACGCGCCAACAAGGAAAAGAGCGAACTCGCCAGCTTCGACATGCTGGGGGAGGCTGCGCGCACCGCCGCCGATGCCGCGCGCTATGCCGCCAGCTATGCCGACGCCATCGCCACCATCGGCAAGGGCGCGAAGCAAGGCGATCCGCACGCCAACCATGGCATCTCGATCAAGCTCAGCGCGCTGCACCCGCGCTACGAGTATCTCCAGCCACAGCGGCGCACGGAAGAACTGTTTCCGGTCGTGCTCACCCTCGCTCGCACCGCCCGCGCCGCCAATGTGCCCTTGATGATCGATGCAGAGGAAAGCGACCGGCTCGAACCGCATCTCGACATTTTTGCCGCGCTGCTCGACGCCGGCGTTGCGGACGGGTGGGCCGGTCTCGGCATCGTCGTTCAGGCCTATCAGAAGCGCGCGTCGGCGGTGGTCAAATGGGTCGGTGCGCTGGCGCGGGGGCGCGGCGTCAAGGTGGCGATGCGGCTGGTAAAAGGGGCCTATTGGGACAGCGAGGTCAAACGCGCGCAGGTGGCGGGGCTGGGCGACTGGCCGGTGTTCACCGAAAAGAACCACACCGACATCAACTACATGCGCTGTGCGCAACTGCTGCACGGCCTGTCCGACTGCATCTACCCCGCCTTCGCCACCCATAATGCGATGACCATCGCCTATATCGGGCGATTGTTCGGCAGTACCACCGACCATGAGCTGCAACGGCTGCACGGTATGGGGGAGGGCGCGCATGATGCGCTGATGGACGTCGCGCCGAGCCAAGACCGACCGGCCCGCCCTGTCCGCGTCTATGCTCCCGTCGGCACCCACCGCGATCTGCTCGCCTATCTCGTCCGCCGCCTGCTCGAAAATGGCGCGAATAGCAGCTTCGTTCACCAGTTCGCCGATCCCGACGTGACGGTCGAGGAACTGGCGATCGACCCGCGCGAAGCCGCCGCCCGACCGGCGGGTGCGACGCTGCCGACGGGGCTCGATCTCTACCTGCCCGAGCGCCGCAACAGTCGCGGCCATGATCTCGGCGATCCGGGTGTGCCGGAGGCGCTGTATGCGGCGATGGAGGTAGCGCGAAAAGCACTTCGGCAGGGATTGCCTATCGTGTCCGGCAAGCCGCAAGCCGGCACCGCGCACCCCGTCCTCAACCCCGCTACCGGCATCGCCGTCGGTACCGTCACCGACGCCACCACCGCGCACGTCGATGCCGCCATCACCGCCAGCCTCGCCGCCCAATCCGACTGGAGCCTCGCCGGTGGCGATTTCCGCGCCGACCGTCTCGAACGCGCCGCCGACAGCCTTGAGGCCGAAGAAGCCGTCTTCCTCGCGCTGGCCATGGACGAAGCCGGCAAGACTTTGGCCGACGCGGTGGCCGAAGTGCGCGAGGCGGTCGATTTCCTGCGCTACTACGCCCGCGAAGCCCGCACCCATTTCAACCGCGCCACCAGCCTTCCCGGCCCGACCGGAGAACGCAATGAGCTGATCCTCGAAGGCAAGGGCGTGTTCGTCTGCATCAGCCCATGGAATTTCCCGCTGGCGATCTTCCTCGGGCAGGTCGCTGCCGCGCTGGTCGCGGGCAATGCCGTGCTGGCGAAACCCGCCGAACAGACCCCGCTGATCGCCGCCGCCGCCGTCGATCTGCTCCACCGCGCCGGGGTGCCACCCGAAGTGCTGCACTTCCTGCCCGGCCCCGGCGAAACCGTCGGCGCGGCGCTCTGTGCCCACCCCGCCATCGCTGGCGTCGTCTTCACCGGCTCGACCGAGGTCGCGCGGCTGATCAACCGCACGCTCAGCCTGCGCGACGGGCCGATTGCCGCGCTGATCGCCGAAACCGGCGGCATCAACGCGATGATCGTCGATTCGACCGCGCTGCCCGAGCAAGTCGCGCGCGACGCGGTTGCGTCGGCCTTCCAGAGCGCCGGCCAGCGCTGCTCGGCGCTACGGCTGCTGATCGTCCAGAGCGACGTTGCCGAGGCGATGATCGCCATGATCGCCGGAGCCATGGCGGAATTGCAAGTCGGCAACCCCGCCGACCCCGCCACCGATGTCGGCCCGATCATCGATGCCGAGGCGCAGAGCGGCATTGCCGCCTATGTCGAGCAACAGCGCGCTGCCGGTCGCGTCATCGCCCAAGCGCAGCGCTTCGATGGCTCGTCCGGCCATTTCGTCGCGCCAACACTGGTCCGGCTCGACGCCATCGCCGATCTGAAACGCGAGATTTTCGGCCCCGTCCTCCACGTCGTCACCTATGACGGCGACCAGCTCGACGCGGTGATCGATGCGATCAACGCCACCGGCTACGGCCTGACGCTGGGCTTGCACAGCCGCATCGACGCCGTCGCCGCGCATGTCGCCGCACGCGCGCGTGTCGGCAATATCTACGTCAACCGCAACCAGATCGGCGCCGTCGTCGGCGTCCAGCCGTTCGGCGGGCGGGGGCTGTCCGGCACCGGGCCAAAGGCTGGCGGGCCGCATTATCTGTTCCGCTTCGCCGAGGAGAAGACGATCTCCACCGATGTCACGGCGGCGGGTGGCAATGCTGCACTGATGGCGCGGTAAGCAAAGAAAAGGGGGTTCAGGCGAAGACGCGAAGACGCGAAGGAGGTAGCGCAATTCCGCGAAGCGGTTTCCCTACCTCATCATTGCGTCTGCCGCGATCTGGCGATGAACAACCGGCTTCGCCGGAAGCGCCAAAATCTTCGCGGCTTCGCGGCTTCGCGTGAACCCCTTTGCTCTTGATCGCATGCACGCGACGCTGGTGATCAATATCCCAACGCCAGATCCACCTGCGGCTCGACCCGCTCGCCGGCCTTCCAGCGATCGAGATTCGCCAGAAACCGTTCGACCGAGCGGGCGAACATCTGGTCCTGCGCGCGGCCCGACAGATGCATGGTGACATGGGCATTATCCAGCCCCCACAGCGGGTGTCCGGGCGGCAGCGGCTCGGGCGTCGTCACATCCAGAAACGCCCCGCCGATCTGCTTTGCAGACAGCGCCGCAACCAGCGCATCCTGATCGACCACCGTCCCGCGCGCGATATTGATCAGCACCGCGCTCGGCTTCATCGTCGCCAACTCCGCCGCGCCGATCATCGCGTCGGTCTCCGCGGTGGCGGGCACCGCCAATATCACCCAGTCGAATTCATGCAGCTGCGCGCGCCACTCGTCCGGTCCCAACACCTTCTCGCCTTTGGAGCGGCGCACGACGGTGACATCGACCCCGAACGGCAGCAACCGCTCCTCGACCAGCTTGCCGATCGCACCATATCCCAGCAGCAGTGCTCTCGACCCATGGAGTTCGACCTTGCCCGGCGAATCCTGCAACCACTCATGCCGGTCCTGCGCGCGCACGACGTCGCGATACCCCTTGGCGATGGTCAGCATTCCCATCACCACATATTCGGCGATGGTGATCGCATTGATCCCCGCGCCATTGGTAAAGGTCACCCCGCGTTCGGCCATCAGATCGAGCGGCATCCCGTCGACACCCGCGTAGATCGAATTGAGCCATTGGAGGTTGGTCGCCCGCCGCACGCCTTCGGCCATGTCCTCCTTCTTGTAGAGGTCGAACCAGCCGATCTCGGCCGATGGCGCCAGATCGAACATCTCCTCGGTGGTGGTAAACCAGCGCGGGCTGACCCACGCGGGCAAACGCGGTTCAAGCGCAGGGCGAACAATGGCGGAGGCAACGAGGGTGGTCATCGACTGTCCTTACTTGTTCTCCCCATCGACTTGCGATGGGGAGGTGGCAGTCCGAAGGACTGACGGAGGGGCTTCTCTGCCCTTCCCGAAGCGCTGCAACCGATCATCGACCGCACCGACAACCGACTCAGCAACGCTGCGGACGTTTCTTAGAACATCGATAGCGGCAATGCGCAAAGTGTCGATGCGATGCTCGGCCAACCATTGGTCGCGGCGTGCATCACGCTGTGGTCGGTCCCCGGTGTCGTGCGCGTGGCCGTCGATCTCGATCGCCAGATTGGCGCGGGCGCAGAAGAAATCGAGATTATAGGGACCGGCCGGATGCTGCTTGCGGAATTTATGCCCGCCCGGAGAGTTGTTCAGCAGCAGCCACAGCATTGCCTCGGGCTTGGTCAGTTCCCGCCGCAGCCGTTTACCGCGTTTGACGGTAGCGGCGGGTTTGTCCGGACGCATGGCTATGCCCCTCCGTCACGCTGCGCGTGCCACCTCCCCATCGCAAGTCGATGGGGAGAACGGTGCGGTATCGCGCCATAGCGTCTGCCCTGCAATATCCCGTTACACCGCACCTAGAATGACCGCACCGCCTTCACCTAATCCTCCCCATCGACTTGCGATGGGGAGGTGGCAGTCGTCGGGCACCAACGCCTGCGTTGGGGGACGCCAGAGGGGGCGACTGACGCAGCGGCCTCTTCAAATATCCAGCCGCCAGTCCCACCCCAGCGAATCGCCATCCATCACCTCGACCCCCTGCGCGATCAACTGGTCCCGCAGCGCATCGGAGCGGGCGAAGTCCTTGTCGGCACGGGCAGCCTTGCGCTCGGCAAGTATGGCTTCGATTTCGGCTTCGATGATCGTTGCTGATTTGGGGCGGACGCGCAGGTCGGTGCGGGTGAGTGTGTCGAGGCCGAGTCCTAGGACGGCATCCATCTGCATGACGCTCTCGTAGCGAGTGGCGGGGTACTTGTTTTCATTGGCATCAACGCTGGCATCCAGATGTCCCAAGCCTCGCGCGGTATTCAGGTCTTCGGATACCGCGACGACAAACTGATCAACGACCTCAGATTGTACATCCTCTTGATCTGGCAGCAGCCCTTCAGCCTGTTTCCTTAGCCTTTCCACCCCCATCACCAACCGCTTCAACCGGACAAATGCCGCCGCCAAGCCCTCCCACGAAAACTCCAGCTCAGACCGATAATGCGCCTGCAAGCACAGCATCCGGTACGCCAGCAGGTGAAACCCCTTGTCCACCAACAGTTGCAGCCGCAAAAACTCGCCCGAGGATTTCGACATCTTGCCCGAGCGCCCCTCGTCTTTTCTGGCGACCAGGAAATTATTGTGCATCCAGATGCGCGCGCCCGAATGCTCCGCGCAATCGAGCCCGCCGCAGCCGGTAATCGCCTGATTTTGCGCGATCTCATTCGGATGATGGATTTCGCGGTGGTCGATGCCACCGGTGTGGATATCGAACGGCAGGCCGAGCAGTTCGCGGCTCATCACGCTGCATTCGAGATGCCACCCCGGCGCGCCTTTGCCCCACGGCGAATCCCACTCCATCTGCCGCGTCTCACCCGGCGGCGTCGTCCGCCAGATGGCAAAGTCCGCTGCATGGCGCTTGCCGTCCACCGCCTCGATTCGGCCTTCACCATCCTCGGTCACCGCACGAGCCAACCGCCCGTAATCGGCGACGGTCGCGGTGTCGAAATACAGCCCGCCGTCGAGTTGATAGCAGTGCTTGTCGGCGATCGACTCGGCGAAGGCGATCATCGCCTGGACATAGTCTGTGGCCCTGGGGTGCGCGGGCTTGCGGATATTGAGCCGCGCCAGATCGCGTTCAAAATCCTCCTGATAATGAGCAGCGATGTCCCACGCAGTCTTGCCAAGATTGGCTGCCATTTTCTCCATCTTGTCCTCGCCTTCATCGGCGTCGGACGTGAGATGGCCCACATCGGTTATGTTGATGACGTGAGTAAGCTTGTAGCCCTTGAAGCTCAGCACCCGCCCCAGCGTATCGGCAAACACATAAGCGCGCATGTTGCCGATATGCTGATAGTTATACACCGTCGGCCCGCAGCTATAAACGCGCGCTTCCCCGGCATGGACAGGCACGAACGGCTCGACCTTGCGGGTCAGGCTATTGAACAGGCGTAAGGGCGCGTCGGTCATTCCGCGCCCATGCGCAACGCATAGGCCCTCGTCAATCGGGCACTGCCTGTTAACTCCGGTCGATGACCCGCGCCGCCAGCATCAGCAGCAGCACCGACACCGCCTCGGCGATCATCGATGTGCGCACCACATCGTCCATCGCATCGCCCAGCAGCACGCCAATTCCGCGCCCCACCAGCGCGCAAGCAAACAGCGCGGCGGGGACATGCAGCCACCCCGCCTTGCCAGGAGACAGCGCGCCGACCGCCGCCGCACCCGCCGAGACGAGGAAGAAGGCAGACATATCCGCCCGCACCGTGTTGCGCGCGGCGCCCTCCAGCTCGGGCAGGCCGATAGCGGCATAGCTCGCCGGATCAATCAGCCCCATCACCCCGGTGTAGGCAAAAAACACCGCCCACAGCAGCACCAGCGCCTTCAAAATCAAGTTCATCTCTCGCTCCCCGATTATAGTTGCAGCAACAACTATCCCGCTCGTCGTGCCAGCGCAACGGTTTGCCGCCGGGGACGATCGCAGAAAGCCGTCCGTTGCACGCCCGACCGTTACGCAACGGCAGATTCCCGCGCTCGCTGCATAGCCTTTCGCTGCGATGAATGGCGGATTTCCGCGCGGTTCATGCAACTGCTGCGATTATCAGCCGTTGCAGATTCATCGATTTTTGACCCCGAAAGGATGACACCATGAAGAAACTGATGCTCACGCTGGCAGCCGCAACGCTGCTCGCCCCCACCATCCCGGCTTCCGCCGCAGGGTTTAGCGCACCGCAGTCGGCAGATCGCTACAGCGTCGAGTACGGCACGATCGCGTATCATGATCGCGGACGTCGCGGCCATGGACATGGCAATGGCAATGGCCATGGCAATAGCCGGGGTCGTCATGACGATCGCCGTTTGTCATCGAACGAGCGCATCTGGCAGGACGAGCAGGGTCGCTACCGTTGCCGCCGCAGCGACGGCACGGTCGGCCTGATCATCGGTGCCGCCGGCGGTGCCCTCGCCGGTCGCGCCATCGACACCCGCGGCGAACGCACCACCGGCACCATCCTCGGCGGGGTCGCAGGAGCGCTGCTCGGTCGCGAGATCGACCGCAGCCGCGCCCGCTGCCGCTAATCCCGATGGCTGAATGAGAAAAGGCCGGAGCAGCAATGCTCCGGCCTTTTTCTCGTTCCCGGCCGCTCCCCCCGCGCTCAGGCTGAGCTTGTCGAAGCCCCCCCGACAGCCGCCAACCCGTCCTCTCAACTGCGCGCCAGCAACGTCCGCGCTTGGCCCGCCAGCTGCGCCAGCATCGCCGGCAATGGCTGCGGGCTCAATCGTGCCCGGTCGATGAAACTTCGATACTGACGTACCCGGCCATCGTTGCGCGCCAGCCAGTCGGTCACCGCTGCCTCGGGCTCGCCGCCCAACCGGGCGATCGTGTCGAGCCGCATCTGCTGGAAATCGCGCGCCAGCCCCGCGACCAGCAACCGCTCCCATGGATCGGATGGCGATAATTGCATCGCCGCCCCTTGCGCCCAATCGAGCCCCGTCGCCTGACCTAGCGCACTGAACGCCGCCGTCAGCTTGGTTGCGTCCGCGCCCGAGCGCTGAGACAGCGAGACGATGCCGACAGCACCATCGACCTCGGCGAGATGGACGATGGCGCGCGCCAGCGCGGGCGGCGTGCCCTTCTCCACCAGTCGCTGGGCAAAGCCATCGGTCTGTTCGCGCACCGCCGATCTGAGCAGGCGGTCGCTCTGCCGGTCGAGTTCGGCGATACCCGGCCCGAGATCGGCAACGCATTGCGCCAGATTGCGCCCGGCCACGCTGTTGCGGATCAGATCGGCCATATGCGCGCGTAGCTCGACCGCCACCTCGCCATAAAGCGACAGCCGCACGCCCTCGTCCATCGGTTCATCGTCGAGCCGCGCCCACAGCGACGGCATGTCGAACAGTTTTTCGGCAACGACGAATGCTTCGGCGACATCGGCGATGCCGACGCCTTCTTCCTCGGCCAGTTCGAACGGATGGATCAGGCCCATACGGTTGATCAGCCGGTTGGCGACCTTGGTGGCGACAATCTCGTTGCGCAGTTGATGCCCGAGGATAGCCTCGCGGTGCGCCGCCACCATCTCGGCTGGAAACGCCGCGAGCACTTCGCCATCCATCAGCGGGTCGGCCCCCAGCTTCGCCTCCTCGGCCTCTGCCTGAATCGCCAGCTTGGCGGTCGACAGGATAATGGCGAGTTCGGGCCGGGTCAGCCCGCGCTGCTCCTGCCCGCGCCGCACCAGCACGTCATTGGGCGCCAGCCCCTCGACCTTGCGGTCGAGCTTGCCGTCGCTCTCGAACATTTCGATCAGCCGGATCATCGACGGCAGTGCCCTGGCCCCGCCCTGTTCGGCAATCGACAGGCCCAGCGCCTGCAAGCGGTTATCCTCGAGCACCAGCGCCGCCACATCGTCGGTCATGGCGCGCAGCAGATCATTGCGCGGCTCCGCGCCCAGCCGACCTTCGCGCACCTCGTCGTTCAGTGCGATCTTGATATTGACCTCATTGTCCGAACAATCGACGCCTGCCGAATTGTCGATGAAATCGGTGTTGATCCGCCCGCCGCGCAGCGAAAAGGCGATGCGCGCTGCCTGGGTAATCCCCAGATTGGCGCCCTCGCCAACGCTACGTACCCGCAATTGCTCGGCATCGACGCGCAGCCGGTCATTGGCCGGATCGCCGACCTCGGCATTATTCTCCGCCGCTGCCTTTACATAGGTGCCGATACCGCCGAACCACAACAGGTCGGCCGGGGCCTTGAGGATCGCCGACATCAGCGCCGCCGGGTCCATATGCTCGTCATCTACACCCAGCACCGCTCGCGCCTCGGGCGATAGCGGTATGACCTTCTGGCTGCGCGGGAACACCCCGCCGCCACTGGAAATCAGCGCCGCATCATAGTCCGCCCAGCTCGATCGCGGCAGCGCGAACAGCCGCGCCCGCTCGTCCCAGCTCGTCGCCGGATCGGGCGTGGGATCGATGAAAATATGGCGATGGTCGAACGCGGCGACGACCTTCAGCGTCTTCGACAGCAGCATGCCGTTGCCGAACACGTCGCCCGACATGTCGCCAACGCCGACTACCGAAATGCTGTCGCTTTGCACATCGATGCCCAGCTCGCGGAAATGCCGCTGCACCGACAGCCACGCCCCCTTGGCGGTGATGCCCATCGCCTTGTGATCATAGCCGTTGGACCCGCCGCTGGCGAAGGCGTCGCCCAGCCAGAAGTCGCGCTCCAATGCGATGCCGTTGGCGACATCGGAGAAGGTCGCCGTGCCCTTGTCCGCCGCAACGACGAAATAGGGGTCCGGCCCGTCGCGCACGACGACATGCTTGGGATGCACCACCTTACCGGCAATGCGGTTGTCGGTGATCGACAACAGGGTGCGGATGAAGATGCGATAGCATTCGGTGCCTTCGGCAAACCACGCGTCGCGGTCGCTGGCGGCATCGGGCAATTGCTTGGGATAAAATCCGCCCTTGGCCCCGGTCGGCACGATCACGGCATTCTTGACCCGCTGCGCCTTCATCAGGCCTAGCACTTCGGTGCGGAAATCGTCGCGCCGGTCCGACCAGCGCAGGCCGCCGCGCGCCACCGGCCCGGCGCGCAGGTGGATGCCCTCGACACGCGGTGAATAAACGAAAATCTCGCGCCACGGCAGCGGCTTGGGCAGGCCCGGCACTTTCGCGCTGTCGATCTTGAACGCGAGCGCTTCAGCGGCGGCGGGGGCGAAGGCGTTGGTCCGCAGCGTCGCCTCGATCACGCTGAGCATCAGACGCAATATGCGGTCCTCATCGATAGCGGCCACCGCATCGAGCCCGGTCAGGATGGCGGCGCGCTCAACCTCGGCCTTGGCGGCATCGGCATGTCTTGGCCGATGCAGCGCAGCGAACAGCGCCACCAGCCCGCGCGCGACGGCGGGGGCGTTGCGCAGCGCTTGCACCACCGTTCCCATCGAATAGGCCACCCCGGTCTGGCGCAGATAACGGAACCAGGCGCGCAGCCAGATCACCGCCTCGGGCTCGATCCCGCTATTGACCACCAGCTGGTTGAACAGATCGTTCTCGGACCTGACGCGCAACACATCGGCAATCGCGCTCTCGACCGTGGCGACACGGCCTGCATCGATCGCCGCACCGCCATCGGTCAGCTTCAGATCGTGGATATAGCCGCCGGCTTCGCCCTCCAGCGCGGTCGGCATCTCCTCGAGTACGGTGAAGCCGAAATTCTCCAGCACCGGCACCAGCCGCGACAGCGGCAGTGCCCCGTCGCCACTATAGACTTTCAGCCTAAGGCCATCTTCACCGGCTTCGACTCCGGAGATCAGTCGCACATCGATGCGCCGCTCGTCGCCGATCTCGCGCAGTCGCAAAATATCCTGCGCTGCATCCTCTGGCGAATGGCTCAACCGATAGGCTTGCGGGAAAATAGACGCGAACCGGTGCGCCAGTGCATTGGCCCGCCCTTCGTCGCCGATCGCCGCCAGCGCCGCTTCGATCCCAGGTTCCCAGCCTCGCACCATCGCCTCCAGCTCGGCGTCGATGGTGGCGACATCGGGCACCACTCCGCCGTCGCGCAGATCGAGCGTGAAACGCAGCAACGCCGCGCCGCCTTCCTCCATCGATATGCTCCAGCTCAGCAGCCGGGCGTTGGCGCGGGTGGTCAGCAGCGCCTCGATCGCGGTCCGTCGACTGGTCGACACTTCGTCGCGCGGCAGCCAGACGAAGGCGAACAGATGCCGCTTCAACGGCGACATGATCAGCCCCAGCTTGGGGCGTGGCCGGTCGGCAATCGACATCGCCGCCAGCGAAATCCCCTCCAGCTGCACGCTATCGGTCGCGATCAGCAGATCGTGCGGCAATTGGGTCAGCACATGCGCCAGCGCCTTGCCGGCATGGCCGCCCGCATCGAAACCGAATTTGCGCGCCAGCTCGGTCAGCGCGGTGCGCAGCATCGGCACCCGCTCGGGCGCGGTCGCCAGCGCCGCACTGGTCCATAGCCCGGCATGGATCGACAGGCAGGTGACGCCGCCCGGCCCGTGCAGCGGCACGATGATCAGGTCGATCAGCACACGGCGGTGGACGGTGGCGGTGCGGTTCGATTTGACGATCAGCGGCACCCGCCCGCCACGCTCGAACCACTCGATCGCCGCCTGCACCGTGCCGTCGGCCAGCAACGGCGCAGCGCTGCTGCGGCAGATGCCCAATTGTCCGGCTGGTGCACCGCTGCGGTCACGCTGCTCATAGCCCAGCAGGGTGAAATTGCGGTCGAGGAACCAGCGCAGCAACGCCGCTGCCTCGCCATCGCCGACGCGGGTCACATCGTCCTGCATCGCGCCCTGCAATTTCAGCCAGTCGCTCACCGCCGCGCGGACATCGGCCAGCACGGCAGCCAGGCTCGCCAGCAACTCGCGGCGTCCCTTCGCGTCGGCGCGCTCGATCTCCATATAGATCATCGATTCGCGCCGCTCGCCCGATGCGTCGCGGTCGAGGATATCGGTCAGCGTGCCCGCCGCATCGCGCCGCACCGCCACCACCGGATGGACGATGCAATCGACCGCCAGCCCGGCTGCGGCGACCGCGCCCGCCACCGAATCGACCAGAAACGGCATGTCGTCGTTGACGATGGCCAGCCGCATCCGCCGCGCACCTGCGGTTCCACCCATTTGTTCGAGCGCCAGGGTCGGCTTGCCCGGTTCGCGCCGCATCGCCGCATCGGCGACAAACCCTGCCGCCTCACCCAGCGATTCCGCCGCACCGGCAAATTCCTCATCGGGCAGCGCGCTATCGGCCAGCATATCGCGGATCGCCGAGACTATGGCCTCCGGCGCGCTATCGTTGCTGTCGGTGGTGTTGGCTTCAACTTCGGACATGGACGCACCAGCTCCCTCAAGTGGACCGGTCTATGCGCCTTTCACCTCACAGGCTCAACCCCGGGGTGCGAATTATAGTACAAGACTGGGTAATTTTATTACGACACCGCTTTCGCCGCATGGGCCATATATCGCTGAGTTTGACTGTGAGTTTCGCCCTCCGCCGCAATCAACGACAGCGATCCATCCGCTTCGCGTCTTGCCAGCAACAACACATATTCTCCCTCAGGCGCTTCCGGCCAATCGATGCTGCCGAACGCCTCGACCGCGCGCAACGCCGCCGCCGCATCGACTTGCGGCTTGATCGGCGCATCGGTCCTGCCCGCCGCGCGAATGTTGCGCAGCAGCGCCTTCATGCCGCCGTCATAGCCCGACAGATAAGTCGGCAGCACGGCAGGCGCGATATCCTGACGCTGGGCATGACCCAATACCGCAGCATATTCGGCCAGCCGCGTCTTGTCGTGATTGATACCGAAGACCAGCTTGACCACCGGCGTCATCGGCGCACGCGCCGACGCGACAATGCCGGCCTCTTCAAGCAATTCGGCGTAATCTTCGGGTGCTTGCTCCGCCGCACGGGCAAAGCCCCATGCGCGACCGATCGCCTGATAGAGCGCCGCATGGCCTCGCGCATTGGCCTGCGCTGCACTGTCGGCCAGCACCCGCGCTGCGGCCAGCCAGTCGGCCAGCCCCATCATGGCTTCGTCGGCGGGCTCGGCGATCTCGTCCATCGCCGTCTCGGCCTCAAGCTCATAGACATCCTCGTCGATCGTCGGCGCGAGGCGCGGGCGGACCAGCGAGGACAGCGAGCGCGACGGCATCGCCACGTCTTCTTCGTCATCGAACGGTTCGCTCACTGGCTCGGCATCGTTCGCCCAGACCGGCACGGTCGGGCGGGCGCTGTGCGCAGCGGCGCTGGCCGCCTCCAGTTCCTCGGCAATCGCATCGGCCAGCGCAGGCTCTGCCGCCTGCTTCCAGTTGATCACCCCAAGGATGAAATCGATCGTGTCGTCGTCGGAAGAAAAGGGCAGCAGCACGCCGCGATAGAGGATAGTCGCGCCCGTGGAGTTGACGAACTCGGCCTCGAAGCCGATCGGCGCGCGGTTGGCGATGATCTGGAGATAATGGTCGGTGAGCCGCGACAGCAGGGACCGGCTCGGCACTTCGCTGATGTGGCGGATGGCGGCGTCGAGCTCGCATTCCACGCGGAGCGCGCGGCCGAGAAAGGCGATCTCGGGATCCTCCGCATCGCCCGAGAAATCGAGCAGGACGCTGTGCGGCCCGAAATCGTCGAGAGTGTGCGGATCGAGGTCCCCGATCAGGGGATAGGGGCGGCCGTCGAGCAGCGAGACCCAGAAATTATAGGCCCGGACGTGCATTCGCCGCTCGTCGACGCCGATCTCGGGCGGAGCCTCGATCGCCGGCTCGTCGTCGGCCGCGGCGCCGTAGCCGCTATCCTCCTCGAATGCCCTGAGATTGTCCATTCGCCGTCCTTGCAGGCTTCCCGCGTCACCCAGAGGCCGGACAGTGCACCAACCATGGTTGAGAAACCGTTAAGTCTTTGGCGCGAGGCGGAGAACGGAT
>JAYSZB010000072.1:0-30499 GCA_043727035.1 Sphingomonas sp.
CGGTGTAATTGCCTGCGGTAACGCGGGCGACGTCATTCGCTCCGGGCGCGGAAGGCGGTGCGCTTTGGGCGATCAACGGGACGGCGACAAAGAGGGGAAGGACGAGAAGAATCTTGCGCATGGGAAACTCCGGACAGACAAAGGGGAAGCATCAATGTCGATGCCTCCCGCTTTGTAGTCAAGCAGCAATTTTGGGGACTGTCCCTTTAGGGACAGTCCCCCGGCCTCAGTTGTTGGCCTGATCGACCAGCTTGTTCTTCGCGATCCACGGCATCATCGCGCGCAGCTGGGCACCGGTCTTCTCGATCGGGTGCGCCGCGGCGGCCTTGCGCGCAGCCTTCAGCTCGGGCTGCCCAGCGCGGTTGTCGAGGACGAAGTTCTTGACGAACCGGCCCGACTGGATGTCCGCGAGCACGCGCTTCATCTCGGCCTTGGTCTCGGCGGTGATGATCCGCGGGCCGGTGGTGATGTCACCGTATTCGGCGGTGTTGCTGATCGAATAGCGCATGTTGGCGATGCCGCCTTCATAGAGCAGATCGACGATCAGCTTGGTTTCGTGGAGGCATTCGAAATAGGCCATTTCGGGCGCATAGCCCGCCTCGACCAGTGTTTCGAACCCGGCCTGGATCAGGTGGGTGATGCCGCCGCACAGCACCGCTTGCTCGCCGAACAGATCGGTCTCGCACTCTTCCTTGAAATTGGTCTCGATGATGCCCGAACGGCCGCCGCCGACGGCGGAGGCATAGGACAGCGCCAGCGCCTTGGCGTAGCCGTTGCCGCGTGAGGCAGAGCCTTCACCGGCGGCCTCCTGCGCCACGGCAATCAGGCAGGGGACGCCGCCGCCCTTCTGATATTCGCTGCGGACGGTGTGGCCGGGACCTTTGGGGGCGACCATGAACACGTCGATGTCCGGCCGCGCTTCGATCAGGCCGAAATGGATGTTGAGGCCATGGGCGAAGGCGAGCGCCGCGCCGGGCTTCATGTTGGGACCGATGTCGTCGGCATAGATTTTCGCCTGATGCTCGTCGGGAGCAAGGACCATGATGACGTCGGCCCATTCGGCGGCTTCGCGGTTGCTGAGCACCTTGAAGCCAGCACCCTCGGCCTTGGCGGCGGTGGCGGAGCCGGGGCGCAGCGCGACGGCGACTTCGGAAACGCCGCTGTCGCGGAGGTTCTGTGCGTGGGCGTGGCCCTGGCTGCCGTAGCCGACGATGGCGACTTTCTTGTCCTTGATCAGGCTCTGGTCGGCGTCGGCGTCGTAATAGACTTGCATTCCGTTTAGTCCTTTCAGAGACTTAGATTTGAAAGTTTGTCGCTCAGCCGTTCCCAAGAAACTGCCGAGATGTTCGGACTAACTGGGGCGGGATCGAAAATGATTTCCGGAAAGGCGGATTTCGACACCTTCCAGAGCCCCCACCGATTTGCGAGGACAACTCGACGCCCCGCCTTACATTCTGGGATAAGTGCCTCTCTCAACCACCGGCGATGAAAGGTTACGGAAGGCAGTTTTTCTGCGAGTTCACGAGTAAGGCCGCTGGTCAGACTGGGGGATCGGTATGCGCAAGCGTTGATCAACGCGATGGCACCTGATCGAATTTTTGCGCCGTAGTTTGCACGATCATAGTATCGCGAAACATCGCTCCAGTCTGCAGCCGAAGGGTCGGCTACTCTCGATAACCAGCGATCCTCGGCTCCCGATTTTGCAAACTCCGAAGGGGTTAGCACGGGATCGAATCCGCCATTTAGGTTCAGGATAACGGTGGGCGCCTGCAATATGTCACCAACAAAAGGGCTTACGGGGTAATCAAGATTGAATTCATGAATTTCGCCCGACAACAATTGGCGGTCAAAATCATGACACCAGCGACCTGCAGGAGTTCGAGACTGCCGCCCGCCCCAGAATTCAACTATGTCTGCAATAGACAGCGAGGTGCTCACGCCGCCCCGGACCCCCGCCCGATGGCGACCACCCCTGTCCGCCCGACCTCGACCAGCCCGCATTCGCGCATCAGCGCGATGAAGCTGTCGACCTTGTCGCTGGTGCCGGTGATTTCGAAGATGAAGCTGGTCAGCGTGGTGTCGACCACCTTGGCGCGGAAGACATCGGCCATGCGCAGCGCCTCGATGCGCTTGTCGCCGGTGCCCGCGACCTTGACCAGCGCCAGCTCGCGTTCGACGTGCGCGCCGGTTTCGGTGAGGTCGGTGACGCTGTGCACCGGCACCAGCCGGTCGAGCTGGGCAATGATCTGGTCGATCATCGGCGGCGGCCCGCTGGTGACGATGGTGATGCGGCTCAATGCATGATCGGCGCTGACATCGGCGACGGTCAGGCTCTCGATATTATAACCGCGTGCCGAGAACAGCCCGGTGATCTTGGCGAGGATGCCGGCTTCGTTGTCGACGGTGACGGCGAGAACGTGGCGTTCGGCGAGGGCGGCGGTGATTTTCATTTCAAGGCCTTGGCAAATCGATCATCACCGCGTGAGTTTCAATCGGTGTGAGCAATATTGACCCTGACGCGAGCAAAAGCACTACGCCAAGCGCCGCGCTGATGACAGCTAGGCCAACTCTTTTGCTGCGCCAGTCCCAGACCGCACGCAGAGAGCAATAGATCCCGGCAACCAGCATCAGCAAGCCCGTGCCAGCCAGATAAACCACATCTGCCATCATACCAGCGCCTTCGCTTCGTCGTCCATCTTGCCCGACACCTCGGTCGCTTGCAGAATCATTTCGGTATGCGCCGCGCCCGAAGGGATCATGGGCAAACAGTTGGCGAGTTTGGCGACGCGGCAATCGACGATCACCGGGCCGGGCGTGTCGATCATCGTCCGGATCGCGCCGTCTAATTCGCCGAGCGTGTCGATGCGCAAGCCCGTCCAGCCATAAGCCTCGGCGAGTTTGACGAAGTCGGGCAGGCTGTCGGAATAGCTGTTCGAATAGCGGCTTTCATAGGTCAGTTCCTGCCACTGGCGGACCATCCCCATATACTCGTTGTTGATGATGAAGATTTTCACCGGCAGGCGATACTGGCTGACCGTGCCCATTTCCTGGATGTTCATCTGCAAGCTCGCTTCACCGGCGATGCAGATCACCAAGCGGTCGGGGAAGGCGACTTGCGCGCCATTGGCGGCGGGAAAACCATAGCCCATCGTGCCGAGCCCGCCGCTGGTCAGCCAGCGGTTGGGTGCGTCGAAGCCGAAATGCTGCGCCGCCCACATCTGGTGCTGGCCGACCTCGGTGGTGATGATCGGGTCCAAGTGCGCGGTGGCTTCATAGACCGCGCGGATGGCGCGTTGCGGCATGATTGCCGCATCGGCCGCGCTGTCTTCGGGGAAGTCGAGGCAACGGGTGGCGCGCCAGCCGTCGATCCGCCGCCACCATTCGCTGAGATCGCAGGCTTTGTGGCCCTGCGCCTTCCATTCGCCGATCATCGCGGCGAGTGCGCGGCCGGCGTCGCCGACGATGCCGACATCGACAGGAACGATCTTGTTGATCGAGCTGCGGTCGATGTCGATATGGATTTTCCTGGCGTGCGGCGCGAAGGCGTCGAGCCGCCCGGTGACGCGATCGTCGAAGCGCGCGCCGACGGCGATGATCAGATCGGCACGGTTCATCGCGAAATTGGCTTCGTAGGTGCCGTGCATGCCGAGCATGCCGAGCCATTTGGCGTCGGTCGAGGGGAAGGCACCGAGGCCCATCAGTGTCGAGGTCACCGGCGCGCCGGTCAGCGCGACCAGCTCGCGCAGCAATGCGCTGGCTTCAGGACCGGCATTGATAACGCCGCCGCCAGTGTAGAAGACTGGCTGCCTGGCAGCGGCCATCAGCGCGACGGCTTCGGCGATGGCCGATGCGTCGGGCTCGACCTGCGGACGATAGCTTTTATGCTCGATGCTCGCCGGGATGCTGTATTCGGCGGTCGCGACCTGCACGTCTTTGGGAATGTCGATCACCACCGGGCCGGGGCGACCGTGGGTAGCGATATAAAAAGCCTCATGGATCACCGGGCCGAGCCGGGCCGGGTCCATGACGAGATAATTATGCTTGGTGCAGTGGCGGGTAATGCCGACGGTGTCGCATTCCTGAAACGCATCGGTGCCGATCAGCGTCGTCGGCACCTGTCCGGTGATCACCACCATCGGGATCGAATCCATCAGCGCGTCGGTGATGCCGGTGACGGCATTGGTCGCGCCGGGGCCGGATGTAACGAGGACGACGCCGGGCTTGCCGGTGCTGCGCGCATAGCCCTCCGCCGCATGGGTCGCGGCCTGTTCGTGGCGGACGAGGATATGCTTGATCGAGCTGTGCTCGAACAGCGCGTCGTAGATCGGCAGAACCGCGCCGCCGGGATAGCCGAACACCGTATCGACACCCAGATCGACCAGCGCCTGGACGACGATATCCGCGCCCGACATCTCGCGCGAGGGCGCGGTGTCGGCGGTGGGGGCGGAGAAAGGGGCGTTCATTGCGAGGTCCGTTCAGTTATTCTACTTCGTCATTCCCGCGAAAGCGGGAATCCAGAGCGGTCAGGACTGCTGTAGCCGCTACTGGATTCCCGCATTGTTGCGGAGCAACGTCTGCGACTCCGCGGGAATGACAGAAACGAGAGCCAAATGCGCCTTAGCACCGCATGGGCGGGCCGGATAGGTGGATGAATCTATCCTGTCAACAGGCTTTGGCGTAACTTAGTTACAATATCATGGGCATCTGCGTCACAAATTTCTGCATCAAGGCCCGGCCAGTCGGTAGGGAATTGTCCGCGAAAGAAGGTGTATTGCCGTTTGGCCAATTGCCGGGTGGCGGCTTGGGCGAGGGTGACGGCGGTGTCGAGCGTGGTGTCCCCGCGCAAATACGCTGCAAGTGCGGGCACGCCGATGGCGCGCATAGCCGGGAGATCAGGATCGAGATGTCGGGCGAGCAGCGCCTCGACTTCGCCGAGCGCTCCAGCATCGAGCATCGCCGCAAAGCGCGCGTCGCAGCGGTGGCGCAGCCAGTCGCGCGGCGGAAGCAGCAACAGGGGTGTGAGGGCGATGCTGGCGGCAATGCCGCCCTCCCGCTGCCGCTGCCATTCGGACAGAGGAACGCCAGTCGCCAGAACGACTTCGAGCGCGCGTTGCACCCGCGTGGTATCGGTGCGGCGTAGCTTGGCAGCGGTGACCGGGTCTAGTTCCTGCAACCGCAGATGGGCGATGGCGGCGGGCAGCGCGCGGGCGTCGGCGCGGATCGGCGGGGGTATTTTGGGGATCGGGGCGATCCCCTCCAGCAGCGTCTTGATATAGAGGCCGGTGCCGCCGACGATGATCGGGATGGTGCCCTTTGCCGTTGCTGCACCGATGGCGGCGCTGGCCTCGGCGACCCAGTGGGCGGCGTTGCAGTTTTCCGAGGCGTCGATGTGGCCGACCAACGCGTGGGGGATTTCTGCACGGTCGGCGGGGTCGGGCTGGGCGGCAAGGATCGGGATATCGCGATAGACGCCGCTGGCATCGGCGTTGACGATCAGCGCCTCTCTGCCAGCGTCGCGCAACGCGCGGGCGAGCGCCATCGCCAATGCGCTCTTGCCGCTGGCGGTCGGCCCTGCGATGAGCGCGACGCTGGGAAGGGATGGCATGACCGAACTCATCGCAACGCTGGTAGCACCGCACGGGCTGGCTCCGGGAGATATTTCTGCGGCGTGCGGTGCTGTGGGCGGGACGGCGGCTCAGGTAATGGATGATATTGCCTGCCAGATTGCATTTGACGGCGATGCGGTTGCGGCACGAGTGACACTCGAAGCCCTGCTCCCCCACGCGGACATCATCGTCCGCCCCGCCCATGCCGCGTTCCCCCGCTTGCTGATCGCCGACATGGATTCGACGATGATCACCGTCGAATGTATCGACGAGCTGGCGGATTATGCCGGGATCAAGCCGCAGATAGCGGCGATCACCGAGCGGGCGATGCGCGGCGAGCTAGATTTCGCGGCGGCGTTGATCGAGCGCGTCGCCTGTCTGGAGGGGCTCGATGAGAGCGTCATCGACCTGTGCCTGGCCGAGCGCGTGCGCCCGATGCCGGGCGCGCGGACGCTGATCCGCACATTGGCGGCGCGGGGGACGCGCTGCGTGCTGGTGTCGGGCGGGTTCACGCGGTTTGCCGATCCGGTGGCGGAGCTGATCGGTTTCGATCGCGCCGTCGCCAATGTGCTGGAAATCGAGCGCGGCAAGCTGACCGGGCGGGTGCTGCCACCGATTATAGACAGCCAAGCCAAGCGCGTGACACTGGTGGCCGAGGCAGCGGCGTTGGGCGTGCCGCTGGCCGATTGTATCGCCATCGGCGACGGGGCCAATGACATCCCGATGATCGAAGCGGCGGGGCTGGGTGTCGCCTATCATGGCCATGCGCGGGCGGTGGCGGCGGCGGATGCGGCAGTGCGGGTGGGGGACCACCGGGCGCTGCTTTATGCACTGGGGATCAAGACGAGCGATTGGGTGAACTGAGTTTTACTCGCTTCAACCCACGGCAATGACGGGATCTCTATCCCCCGACCGCAAAACAATCCGGCGATTCCGCGCGCACTGCCGCGCAAGCCCTGGTTGCGGCGGCGCGGGTGGGGTAGCCGCCGGCTTGCAGGCGGGTGAGGGTACCGACGGCGGTGTAGCTTGGGCTCGCGCCGGTCAGGCGGCTGGCAATGCGCGCCCAGCGGGCTTCCGCGCTGCGGCGGTTGCCGAACGCACCGAGCTGGATGCGCCAGCTTCCGCCGGTGGCAGCGGCGGTTGCCGTTGGTGGCGTTGGGCGCGGTGCAGGCGGGCGGGCCACAGCGGGTGGCTGGGATGGTGCACCGGCGGTGCGCACCGGCGGACTTGCTGAAGGCGCCGCTGTCCGGGGGGCAGAAGTGTCGCCACCGAGCGAGGCGGACAGACCAGGGCGCAGGCCGTCGTCGGATGACGGGACGCTGGCGACTTGCGCCGCAACGGGTGGCGGGGGTGCCGTCGGCGGTGCGACACCCGCACCCGAAGTTGCCGCCACGGCAACCGGTGGCGGCGATGCCAGACGTTGATCGGGGCGCACCGCCATGGCGGCCTCGGCGACCCGTGGTGGTGCTGGTGCGGGATCGCCGTTGATCGGTGGCGGGGTATAGCTGGTACCGGGCACCGATGGCGGCAGCTCGGCGGTACGAATCGTTGGCGTGCTGGTTGGGCGTGGCGGGGCGCTGGCGGACATGGACGCGAGTCGCGCCTGTCGTTCGCTGGCCTCCATAGCTGTGGCGAGTTGCAGGCCTTGCTGCCGCTGGTCGAGCGGGATGGCGGCGTCCATCTGGACCAGCGCTGCGGCGGCGCGTTGCAGCCCGGCATCTGCGGCGCGCTTCATGAAGGCATAGGCACGCGGCCAATCGCGCGAGATGCGCTGGCCGTTGAACAGCTCCGCGCCCATGACGAATTGCGCGCGGGGCTCTCCGCGCATCGCCGATTGCTGGAGCCACGGCAGGGCATCGCCCTTGTTGCCCATGTCGTAAAGGACGAGGCCGAGATTGTCCTGTGCCTGCAAATGATTCTGCGCCGCCGCGCGACCGAACCAGTCGGCGGCCTGCGCCAGGTCCTGTGGCACGCCGCGTCCCAATTTATACGCCTGACCCAGATTGAATTGCGCATCGGCGTCACCCGCCAGCGCCTGCGGCCGCCATTCACGCACGGCGGCGTCGAAATTGCCTGCTTCCCATGCAGTGACCCCGGCGCGGACATCGGCAAAGGCCGGGCTGACGATCATCGCCGTGCCAAGCGCGACACTGGCGGCGGCGAGAAGAAGTGTGCGTGGGGTGCGGGCCATGGTCGGTCAGTCCATCGATGGGGTCGAAGTGGCGGCTTTCCTAACAGTCTAATGGTGAATGCGCCGTTAGCAATGCTGTCGGCCCCGTCCCGGCGCGATGCACCGCGTTAACCAGATTTTAGGGCGGAAATGAAAAACAGCCTTCCGAACAACTGCATTTCGCAAGGGGACCGGGTTTGCGCGTTCTAGCATTGGCATCTCAGAAGGGCGGATCGGGCAAGACCACTTTGTCCGGCCACCTCGCCGTGCAGGCCCAGCTTGCCGGGGCCGGGCCGGTGGTGCTGATCGACATCGATCCGCAAGGATCGCTGGCCGACTGGTGGAACGAACGCGAAAGCGAATATCCTGCCTTTGCCCAAACCACCGTCGCCCGACTTGCCTCCGATCTGGAGGTTTTGCGCCAGCAGGGCTTCAAACTGGCGGTGATCGATACGCCGCCTGCGATCACCATGGCGATCCAGAGCGTTATCTCGGTTTCCGAACTGATCATCGTGCCGACTCGTCCCAGCCCGCATGATCTGCGGGCGGTCGGCGCGACCGTCGATCTGTGCGACCGCGCCGGCAAGCCGCTAATCTTCGTCGTCAACGCGGCGACGCCAAAGGCCAAGATCACCAGCGAAGCCGCCGTTGCGCTGTCGCAGCATGGCACCGTCGCGCCGGTCACTTTGCACCACCGCACCGATTATGCTGCATCGATGATCGATGGCCGCACCGTGATGGAGGTCGACCCCAAGGGACGATCCGCGCAGGAAGTCATCGGTCTGTGGGATTATATCTCCGACCGGCTCGAAAAGAATTTCCGCCGCACCGTGTTCAGCGCCCCTGCCATGCAGCAGGCGGCTATGCCGGGTGCCATTCGTCCTCTCGGTGGCGGCTTCGGCCGCCGCGTTGCCGGTTGAGGGGGGACGCGCATGGCCGACTCCAAACCGCTCGCCTCGCTGTCCGCCGGATTGCTCGCCCGCAAGGGTGCGGCGCGTCCGGCGATGCGCCGCCAAACCCAGTTGCCCGGGGCCGGTGGCCATTTCAATGGCCATGAGGATCTGGGCTGGAACGACATGGGCTATGATGTCGATCCGCATCATGCCGGTCAGGATGCCGATCGTATATTGAGCCACGGACTGTCGCCGATGGCGCCGACCCACGACGCACCGTCGGAACCCGATGCGATGGATGTGTTTACCGCTGCGGTCGAACGGGCGATGATCGATCCTGCCCGCCCTGTCGCGACCAGCTCTGCTGCCACTGGCCCGGCCTCGATTGCGCCGATCGTCGCCAATGCACCCTTGCCCGAGCCGGAGGAGCCGCCGCTGGTGGTCCGCCAGCAGGAAGAGATCCAAGCGGCTGTCGGTACGCGCCTGATCGCCGATGCGCCCGACGCGGCAGCAGCGGTACTGTCGGTGCGGGCACCCAAGGCTGTGGCGATTGCCACGCCGCGTGCACCGCGCGGTTCGCGCTCGCACGCTGGGGCGAAAGGCAACTACGCCTTCACGCTGCGGCTCGACCCCGAACGCCATCTGCGGCTGCGGCTGGCGAGTGCGACCAGCAATCGTTCTGCCCAGCATATCCTGATCGCGCTGGTCGATGATTTTCTGTCGACCATACCTGAAATCGATGCTTTCGCCGCCCGGCTCCCGGCGAGTGCTGCCCGATGACCACTTTGAGCCCGCCCACAGGGGAACGACTGACATGACCCGCTCTGTTCCATTCAAGCTCGCCGCCTTCGGTTTTACCGCGTTGGTGGCGTTCGGTGCGCCCCAAGCCGCATTGATGGCGGACGATGGCGCCGCACCGCAGGTCAATCCGGCGCGCGCTGCCCGTCAGGCCGAACGTGCCAGCGAGGCGCTGGAGCGCGGTCGCCACGACCGTGCGGTGCGCTTTGCCGAAGAAGCGGTGGCGATGGCCCCCGACGACGCCGAATATCGCGTGCTGCTGGGGCAGACCTACCTCGCCAACGGGCGCTTCGCCTCGGCAGAAGCGAGCTTCGATGCGGCACGCCAGCTGGGATCGACCCATTCGCGGGTGATCGTCGGCCATATATTGTCGCTGATCGCTACCGGCCGCAACCAGCAGGCGCTCGATCTGATCGACGCCAACGCCGCCAATCTGCCTGCGTCCGACTTCGGCCTGGCGCTGGCGCTGGCCGGACAGGCCGAACGCGGCGCGCTGGTGCTGACCGACGTGGTTCGCGCCGGTGATTCGACTGCACGTGACCGGCAGAATCTGGCTCTGGCCTATGCGCTGGCCGGACGCTGGCTCGAAGCGCGGCTGATCGGCGGTCAGGATATCGGCCCTGCGCGCATCGGCGAACGGATGCAGCAATGGGCAGCGATGGCGCAAGCCGGCGATCCACGCCAGCGCATCGCCGGACTGATCGGCGCAACGATTTCCAGCGACCCCGGTATGCCGGTGCGGCTGGCGCTGCGCGGCGGTGCGCCGCAGATGGCGATGGTGACTCCGGAAGATCCGGCCCCGCTGGCGATGTTCGCGCCTGCTCCGCCCGTAACCGGTGCCGAACTGGTCGCCGAACTGCTCGACGACGCGCGTGCCGAATCATTGTCGGCACCGGTGCCGACAATGGTGGCGATGCAGACGCCTATCGTGCCAGTCGATGTTCCGGCATCGACGACTTCGCCGCAGGGCCGCGAAGTCGATGGCATCGTCTATGTTTCCAATCCGATTATCCAGCCGTTGCGCGGTGTCGTGGCGATGATTGCGCCACTGGCCGAACCGACCCCTGCCGCAGCACGCCCTGCCACCCGCGCGGTGCGCACCGCCGGTCGCGTCTCGCTTCCTGCTTCGGCTGCACCCGCAGCGCCCGCGCCTGCTTCGGCTGCGGCGCGCACGGCCGCTGCCGCGCCCAGCGGGCCGGTCCGCACCTCGGGCTGGGCCGTGCAGCTCGGCGCATTCGAGAGTGTTGGCGTCGCGCAGAACGGCTGGACCAGCCAAACGCGCCGCTTTGCCCAATTGGGCGGGCATGATGGGGTCAGCGTTTCGGCGACGGTCGGCGGACGTACAGTCTATCGTCTGGTTGCCACTGGCTTCGACAGTCGCGCCGCCGCCGCCGCCACTTGCACCGCGATGCGCGGTCAGGGCAGCGATTGCTTTGTCCGTCAGGTCGCACCGACCGAGCCGGTGCGCTGGGCTTCGCGCCAGACACCGACGCGGGTGGCAGCGCGCTGACGCTCCGATCGCTGTTGCCAAAAGGCCACCGACCCGCCGTCGGTGGCCTTTTTGTTACGCCGCTCTTGCACTGCAACAAAAAGCCTTGCCATAACCGGTGCAGCATTCGGGAGCGGGCATGGTTTTCGACGAGTATCGCGACAGTGACGGACAGACCCGCGCCGCTTATGCCGAAGTGGGGCGCTGGATAGAGGCGAACGGGCTCGAGGCGCTCGCCCACCGCCGCGAGGAAGCCGAAGCCATCTTCCGCCGCATCGGCATCACCTTCGCGGTCTATGGCGAGGGTGGCGACCCTGAGCGGCTGATCCCGTTCGACCTGATCCCGCGCGTTTTCTCGGCTGCCGAATGGAGCCTGCTCGACCGCGGCATCCGTCAGCGGGCGCGGGCGCTCAACGCGTTCATCAACGATATCTATCATCGCGGCGAGATCATCCGCGCGGGTATCGTTCCAAGCGAACTCGTCTATTGCAACGCCGCCTTCGTACCGCAGATGCTGGGCTTCGATCCGCCGGGCGGGGTGTATAGCCACATCGTCGGCATCGACATCGTCCGCACCGGCGACCGCGAATTCTCCGTCCTCGAGGACAATTGCCGCACTCCGTCGGGCGTGTCCTACATGCTGGAGAACCGCGCGATCATGCAGCGGATGTTCCCGCGGCTGTTCACCGGCGGATCGGTGCGCGCCGTCGATACCTATCCGCAGATGCTGTTCGACACACTGCGCGAGGTCGCGCCGCCCGCCGCCAAGGGTGAGCCGATGGCGGTGGTACTGACCCCGGGTCCGTTCAACAGCGCCTATTACGAGCACAGCTACCTCGCCGACCTGATGGGGATAGAACTGGTCGAGAGCGCCGATCTGTTCGTCGATTCAGCCGGGGTGTGGATGAAGACCACCGCAGGGCCCAGGCGCGTCGACGTGATCTATCGCCGCATCGACGACGAATATCTCGATCCGCTCGCCTTTCGTCCCGATTCGCTGCTCGGCGTGCCGGGGCTGTTCCACGCCTATCGCGCCGGACAGGTGACGATCGTTTCCGCGCCGGGAGCGGGCATCGCCGACGACAAGGCGATCTATGTGTTTGTGCCCCAGATGATCAAATTCTACCTCGGCGAGGAGGCGATCCTGCCCAATGTACAGACGTGGCGTTGTTCGCTGCCCGACGAGCGAGCCTATGTGCTCGAACATCTGCACGAGCTGGTCGCCAAGGAAGTCCATGGTTCGGGCGGCTACGGGATGTTGATCGGGCCAAAGGCGACCAGGGCCGAGGTCGAGGCCTATGCGCGGCGGATCAAGGCCAATCCGGCGGACTTCATCGCCCAGCCGACGCTCGACCTTTCGGTGGCGCCGACTTTGGGCGGCGAGGGCGTCAGCGATGCCGAACTGTGCGGACGGCATGTCGATTTCCGGCCTTATTGCCTGGTCGGCAAGGAAGTGCGGCTCGTGCCCGGCGGACTGACGCGCGTGGCGCTGACGCCCGGATCGCTGGTGGTCAATTCGAGCCAGGGTGGCGGCGTCAAGGACAGCTGGGTGCTGGAAGGATGAGGGGGGTGGCCATCTCACTCCTCCCCGCCTGCGGGGAGGTGGACGCGAAGCGGACGGAGGGGGCTCTCGGCCTTGAACCGCGTTTGGTGACGAGAGCCCCCTCCGACCCCTGCGGGGCCACCTCCCCGTTCAGGGGAGGAGCTTCCCGATGCTGAGCCGCACTGCCGAATCGCTCTACTGGCTGGCGCGATACGCCGAGCGTGCTGATGCCACCGGTCGGCTGCTGATGATGGGGCGTCGCCTCGCCATGCTGCCCGACGGCGTGTCGGGGGACGACTGGCGATCGGTGCTTCGCGTTGCGGGCAGCGAAGGCTTTGTCGAGCCGCATCACGAAGTGTCGGAGAGCGATGCGGTCGCGGTGCTGCTGCTCGATCCCGACAATCCGTCTTCGATCCGCGCCAGCCTCGATTCGGCGCGCGCCAATGGCAAGGCGGTGCGCACCGCGCTGACGCTGGAGATGTGGGAGGCGCTCAACGAGGGCTGGCGGCGGCTCGAGCGGATGCCGGTCGATCGCGCCGTGCGCGAGCTGCCGGTGCTGATCGACTGGGTGCGCGGATATGTCGCGCGGTTCCGTGGTGCGGTGTCGACGTCGATGCTGCGCAACGAGGGGCATGATTTCCTGCGCATCGGCGGCGCGGTCGAGCGGGCGGGGATCACGCTGCGGCTGCTCGATGTGAACTATCATCTGCTGCTGCCCGAGGGCGACGGGCTGGGCGGGCACCGCGATCATTACCGCTGGAACGCGCTGTTGCAGACCTTGTCGGGGCTGCGGGCCTATTATCATGTCTACCGCGACAATGTCCGCCCGTGGCACATCGCCGATTTCCTGCTGACCAACCGCGTGTTTCCGCGCAGTCTGGCGTTCAGCGTCGGTCAGATGCGCTATCATCTGGGGCGCTTGGCGCGTGAGCATGACCGGGAGATGCCGTGCCACCGCTCGGTCGAACTGTTCGATGACCGGCTGGCGCGGATGGGCGAGGGCGATATCTTCCAATATGGGCTGCATGAGTTCGTGCTCGAATCGCTGGCCGAACTGGATCGGGTCAGCCGCGAGATAGGGGAGGCTTATTATTTCTAACTCCCCCTCCGCCACCACCGGCAGCGGTTCGGGTGCGCGCCTCAGGATGCTGGTCGCGCACCGCACCAGCTATCATTTCCCGCAGGGCGCGGCGCGGCTTTTGCTGTTGCTGCGGCTGTGGCCAGAGCCGCACGCCGGGCAGGTCGTCCGCAAATGGCAGGTCAGCGTCAATGGCGAGCCGGTCAAGGCGGGCGCGCGCACCGGCCATGGCGATCGCATGGCCTTGTGGTCCGCCGCCGCCAGCCCCGGTGACAGCGTGATCGAGGCGATGGGCATCGTCGAATCGGAGAATCGCACCGGGCTGGTCACCGGTCTGACGGTGCGGCCCAATCCGGCGATTTTTCTTCGCCCGACCGATCGCACCCGCGCCGACAAGGCGATTACGACGCTGCTGCCGCCACCGTCCCTCGACGACCCTATCCCATGGTTGCACGGACTGATGGCGGCGATCCATGCGCGGCTGCCCTATGTCTCGGGATCGACGACCATCGATACCACCGCGATCGAGGCGCTGAAGGCGGGGACCGGCGTGTGTCAGGACCACGCGCATATCTTCATCGCCGCGTGCCGCGCGCACGGTATCCCGGCGCGTTATGTCGCGGGCTATCTGTTCGCCGGAGACGGAGCCGAGGGGACGCTGCATGAGACCCATGCATGGGCCGAGGCATGGGTCGAGGGGCTCGGCTGGATTGCGTTCGACCCGACCTCGCTGATCTGCACCACCGAACGCTATGTTCGCCTGTCGACAGGGCTCGATGCCTTCGATGCCGCGCCGATTCGCGGTCATGCGGTGGGTGGCGGGGCTCTGGGGGTGCATGCCGATGTCCGCATCGCGCCATCGCACGGGCCGGGCGCGTCCGAGACCGCGCTGGAGGCGCAGATGAAATCGCAGCAGCTGAAGAACCAGCAGCAGCAGCAGCAGCAGCAATGAGCAGACCTTTCCACCTCGCGCTCACCCTGAGCCTGTCGAAGGGTGCCCGCACCGACATGTGGTGCCGGGGCTTCGACAAGCTCAGCCAGAGCGCGGTGGGGGACAAACAATTGCACTGTCCGCACCGGGCATAGTCCGGGCGGGAATTTAGCGGGTCGAGGGGAAGCACAAAGTGGAGTATGGCGGTTTCTCACCAGGGGGGGGTGCGGACAGAATGACCTATTGCGTCGCAATAAATGTCGAGGAGGGTCTGATCCTGCTCGCCGATACGCGCACCAATGCCGGCGTCGACAATATCAGCCGGTTCCGCAAGATGTTCACCTGGGAGGAACCGGGGGAACGCGCGCTGTGCCTGATGACCGCAGGCAATCTGTCGATCACCCAAGGGGTGCTGACGCGATTGCAATCGGCGCTCGACCGCAGCGTGCTGGGCGACGACATCGAAACCATCATGAACGCGCCGACGCTGTACCACGCCGCAGAGCTGGTCGGCGATGCGATGCGTTACATGACGTTGAACCATGGCGAGGCGATCAAGGCGCAAGGCGTCGCCTCGGGTGCGTCCTGCATTCTCGCCGGGCAGCGCAAGGGCGGGCGCCCACGCATTTTCCTGATCTACTCGGCGGGCAATTTCATCGAGGCGACGCGCGACACGCCATTCCTGCAGATCGGCGAGCATAAATATGGCAAGCCGATCCTCGACCGCGTCATCGACCCGCATACGTCGCTGAAAGATGCGCTGAAAGCCGCCATCGTTTCGATGGATTCGACGCTGCGGTCCAACCTGTCCGTCGGAATGCCGCTCGATCTCGCGGTGATCCGCAAGGATACATATCATTTCGACCAGCGCCGCCGGATCGACCACGGCGACGCCCAGTTCAGCCAGGTGTCAGGCGCGTGGGGCGATGCGCTGAAACATGCCTTCGACGAGCTGCCGGATTTTGCAGGGTAGGGGCAAGCCACCGCCGCTTGCCAATGCAGCGCAGCGTCACCAAATGCGCGGTCCGCTCGAACCTGCGCGGTCATCGATTCACGAAAGCCTCTCATGCCGACCACCCATGAAACCCGCATGCTCATCATCGGCTCCGGCCCTGCGGGCCTGACCGCCGCCATTTATGCCGCGCGCGCGGGGATGAAGCCGATTGTGGTGCAGGGGATGCAGCCGGGGGGGCAGCTGACCATCACCACCGATGTCGAAAACTATCCCGGCTTTCGCGATGTCGTGCAGGGGCCGTGGCTGATGGAGGAGATGCAGGCGCAGGCCGAGCATGTCGGGACACGGATGATCTGGGACCAGATCGTCGATGTCGATGTCAGCCAGCGGCCATTCCGCGCGGTGGGTGACGGCGGCGATGTCTATGTCGCCGATACTTTGGTGATTGCGACGGGCGCGCAGGCTAAATGGCTCGGCGTACCGGGCGAGCAGGAGCTGGGCGGCAAGGGTGTGTCGGCTTGCGCCACCTGCGACGGATTTTTCTATCGAGGCAAGAAGGTTGTAGTCATCGGCGGCGGCAATACTGCGGTCGAAGAAGCGCTGTATCTGACCAACCACAGCGACGACGTGACGCTGATCCACCGCCGCGATTCGCTGCGTGCGGAAAAGATCTTGCAGGAGCGGTTGCTGGCCAATCCGAAGATTTCGCTGCTGTGGAACAAAGCGGTCGATCGCTTCGTCGGCGGTGAAGGTATCGCGGGGCTGGTCGGCGTCGATCTGACCGACACGGTGACGGGAGAGGCCAGCCATATCGCTTGCCACGGCGCGTTCGTAGCCATCGGTCACAAGCCGTCGACAGAGATTTTCAGGGACAAGCTTGAGATGGACGGCGAGGGCTATCTGATCGTCGAACAAGGCACGCCCAAGACCGCCATTCCTGGCGTGTTTGCGGCGGGCGATGTCGCGGACAAGGTCTATCGTCAGGCGGTAACGGCGGCAGGGCTGGGCTGCATGGCGGCGCTCGATGCCGAGCGGTTCATTGCGCATCATGCCTATGCGGGGGCGGCGACATGGTGACAAGGCAACTCGCCAGCGCATTCCTTTCCCTTCCCGCTTGCGGGAGGGGCAGCGAGACTTGGCAGCTTGCTGCCTAGTCGCAGCGGGGTTGGGCCTCTCGACCAACCGCGCACCAAGCCGGACAGTCCCACCCCCAACCCCTCCCGCAAGCGGGAGGGGAGTTAAACCGGTTTCAAAGGCACAAACGCCTCCATCGGCAAGACAACCCGCACCGCGTCTCCCGCCAACACCTCCCCGCCGCTCTCGACCACGCTCATCACCCCGCTCAAGCGGATAAGCCCGCCATCGGCGTCCCGCGCCAAACTCGCCGCCATCAGCCCCGGCATGAAGCGGTCCATCTGGATACAGGGGTTGCGCAGGCCGGTGATGCGGACGACCGTGCCCGCATCGCCCAGATGCAGCAGCGTGTCCGTCGGTAGGGATGTGAGGTCGAGACCATCAACGAGAATATTCTCACCGATATCGCCGGATCCTAGAGCAAAACCATTGGCCGCCATCTGCGCGACATAGCCCGCGTCGATCAGATGCACCTGCCGAAGATTGGGCAACGACGGGTTGAAGCGCGCGCGCGAGCGGTGCTTGACGGTCTCTCCCATATGCCCATCGCCCTCGACACCCAGCCCGGCGAGCAGCCGGATCGACAGTTGCGGCGTCTTGCTGAAATGATGGCCGCGCCGGGCACTGACCGAGACGATGGTGGGTTGGGGCATGGGCAAAAATCCGTTGCGGCGCTGGGCAGCGATGATTATGCCGACCGCACCATATTGGGGCCTTAGCTCAGCTGGGAGAGCGCGTCGTTCGCAATGACGAGGTCAGGGGTTCGATCCCCCTAGGCTCCACCATTTCCTCTACGGAAATTATTGATTTATAATATTTATCTCGAGACAGTAGATTTCGGTTTCCGCAATCGGGACCACATGGCCTTGGGCCTTGGATTGGACAATCTTGGCTCTTTAGTGGCTAGCCTGACCGCAGTCACCGACGATGAGAGCCTGCCCTAGGCCGAAAGCAAGCGCCCGCAGATCGCCATCCTTCGCATCAGCGCAGATGATGACGAGCGATCAGGATGTCGCGCATCGGCAGACATAGTTTTCTTCCCGACGCAACCATTGCGGTCTGACAATGTTTACCAATGGGGCATTTGTAGGCTTTGTCGCGTCACGCATGGCAGTCGGGCCCATCGCTTGTCGGGAAATCGATGCCCGTCGATATTGATCGCAATTTGAGGCGTCGTTCCTTGGTATTTTTTAGTTCGATCGATGCTCGTGCCAGTACCCTATGGGATGATCCTTCACCGATACGCGAGGAGATTTTCGGGATCGAACGACTGAGGCAGCACGCGGCGAGCCTTGCGTCTGCCCAGGCAATCACCGCGTCGAAAACCGGCGTCATCGAGCTTCACCGGCGGTTGGGGGAGAATGCGGTCGTCTTGCTCGCAGCCTATCGGGCGAGCGCTGCCGAGCTGGATCAGGATCGCGATGTCGTTCCTGCTGCCGAATGGTTGCTCGACAATTATCATCTGGTCGAAGCACAGATCAGCGAAATTCGTACCGATCTCCCGCCTGCCTATTATTGCCAGTTGCCGAAACTCGCCGATGGTCCGTTCAAGGGCTATCCGCGGGTATTCGGGGTGGCCTGGGCGTTCGTCGCGCACACCGACAGCAATTTCGATACGGTCGCGCTCGAGCAGTTTCTCGCTGCTTATCAGGAAGTGCAGCCCCTGACGATCGGCGAGCTATGGGCGGTTGCGATTACCCTACGCATCGTTCTGATCGAGAATCTGCGCCGTTTGACTGATCAGATCATGTCAGGCCTTCGTCAGCGAGATAAGGCGGAAGCACTTGCCAAGGGCTTTCGCGACCCAAACAAGTCTCGCGCCGAACTCGATGGCCTGCTCGAAACGATAGCATCGAAGCCGCTGTCCGAGCGTTTTGCAGCGGAGCTGGCCAAGCTCCTTCGCGATGAGGATCTGCCCAACAGATCGGCGCTCCCCTGGCTCGAACAGCGACTCGCAGCGCAAGGCACTTCGATAGATCAGGTCGTGCGGCACGCGCAGCAGCGCCAGGGCGCATCCAACGTATCGGTGCGGAACATCATCACCAGTATGCGTCAGATATCCACCATCGACTGGGGGGATTTTGTCGAAAGCGTCAGTCTTGTCGATACCATTCTGGCCGCGCGCGGCGTGTTCGCCCGAATGGATTTTGCAAGCCGCAACGCTTACCGGACGGCTGTCGAACAGCTCGCGCGCGGCTGTGCCTCGACCGAGGTCGAGGTTGCGCTTCATGCCGTACGGCTTTCTAGCGATGCGGTACATGGACCTCAGAATGAGCCGGGCCATTATCTGATCGGGGGCGGCCGCATCGAACTGGAATCCGCACTCGGCTGCCACCGGACCTTTGGAATGCAGATAGCTGATCGGGTTCGCAGCCTAGGTCTTGGCGGATATGCCGCAATGCTCGTGCTGGCGGTGTCGCTCCTGCTCGGCACCGCGCTGACGAGTCTCGACGTCGAGCCAACATTGATGCTTGTCGCTTTTGCGGTCTTTGCTTTGTTGCCGTTCGGCGAAGCGGCACGAGCTTTGGTAAACCGTGCGCTCGGGACAGTTTTGCAGCCACAGGCCCTGCCGTCGATAGATTTATCTGGGGGAGTCCCATCGGAGGGGCGGACGCTCGTTGCGATCCCTTCGCTGCTAACGGGCGAGGACGATGTCCTCGACCAGGTCGAGCAACTCGAGGTTCATTTCCTCTCAGGCACCAGCGGCGACCTGTCGTTCGTTCTGCTGCTCGATGGCGTCGATGCGCCGACCGAGACTCTCGACAGCGATGTGGTCGGGCTCAATGCTGCGGCGGCGGCAATCGAAGAACTCAATGAGCGGCACGGCCCCGGTCCGGCGGGCAAGCGGTTCTGGCTGCTTTATCGTCGGCGCATCTATAACCCTCAAGAGGGCTGCTGGATGGGCTGGGAGCGCAAGCGCGGCAAGCTTCACGAAATGAACCGATTGCTGCGCGGAGCACGCAATACGAGTTTTGTTGCTGTTGCAGGCCAGCAGCCATCGCTCCCGGACAATGTCCGCTACGTCGTTACACTCGATGCTGACACTCAAATGCCGCGCGATGCCGCATCGAAGCTCGTCGGCAAGATGATGCATCCGCTCAACACGCCAGTGCTCGATCCCGCGATACAGCAGGTTGTCAGCGGACACGCGATTCTGCAACCGAGGGTGACTCCCTCGCTCAACCATGCCGGCGAAGGGTCGCTCTATCGTGCTATCACGTCGGGACCTGGAGGTATCGATCCCTATGCTGGGGCCATATCCGACCTTTATCAGGACATGTTCGGAGAGGGCTCTTTCACCGGCAAAGGCATCTATGATGTCGATGCCTTCGAGGCCGCGATGGCAGGGCGAGTCCCCGAGAACACGCTACTCAGTCACGATCTGTTCGAAGGCGTTTTTGCCCGGTCGGCGTTGGTAACCGACATCGAAGTCATCGAGGATTTCCCGTCGCGATACGATGTCGCCGTTCGCCGCGAGCATCGCTGGATGCGCGGCGATTGGCAATTGCTCCCTTGGATTTCAGGTTTGCGCAGCGGCCCGTCCGGGGTTCCCATCCTTGGCCGATGGAAGATGATCGACAATCTGCGTCGCACGTTGATCGCACCTTGCGCCGTGCTCGCGCTCGGTGTTGCCTGTCTGCTGCCGCCACTTCAGGCCTTCACCGCCGCCTTCTGGATCGCGACAGTGCTCGCCTTGCCGAATTTCCTGTCGACATTCGCGACTGCCTTTGCGCGTCGGCCGCAAGTCCCGCTGCGACACCATGCATCCGTCATGGTCGATGATCTGTCGCTTGCCGCAGTGCGCGCCAGTTTCGACTTTGCCACTTTGCCCGATCGGGCATGGCGAGCGGGCGATGCGATCGTGCGCACGTCCTTCAGGCTGTTGACCCGCAGGCATTTACTCGAATGGACAACGGCGGCGCAAAGTGCGCGCCGACCCCGGCGCTCCATCGGGGGCAGTTACCGCGACATGGCGGGCGGCGTGCTTATCGCGCTGTTGTTTGTCGGTATGCTCGCAACATGGTTGCCTTTCGGTTCGTCGCTGGCGCTGGCATTGGGATTGCTCTGGGTGACAGCGCCGGTTCTGGCCTGGGCGGCGAGCCTACCGCCGCAGGCTGCACGCGTGCATGCTCTTGAGCCCGACGATGCCGTCGTCCTGCGGAGGATTGCCCGGCGCACTTGGCGCTTTTTCGAGACCTTTGTCACGCCACTCGACCATTTTCTGCCGCCGGACAATTTTCAAGAAACCCCCAAACCGGTTATCGCACACCGCACGTCGCCGACCAATATGGGGCTCTATCTCCTGTCGACAGTCGTGGCCCGAGACTTCGGCTGGGTCGGCACCGTCGATGCCGTCGATCGGGTAGAGGCAAGCCTGTCGGTGATGGAGGGACTACCGCGCTATCGGGGACATTTCTTCAACTGGTACGACACGCGCGATCTGCGCGTTCTCGACCCGGCCTATATATCGTCGGTCGATAGCGGCAATCTGGCGGGACATCTGATCGCGCTGGCCAATGCGTTGGAGCTATGGGCCGAAGATCTGACTCCACCTACAGCGCGCGACGCGATTGGCGATGCGCTGTCGCTGGCACATACTGCGGCAGGCGGACTTGGACAGTCCAAACGGCGATTGCTTGGTGAACTCGACGCCATCGCGGAACGGCTCGCTGGTGAAGCCAATCCCGATGAGATCGCCGACATGGCGAATGCCTCGCGTGCCGCCTTGCCAGCCGTGACGCAGCCCGACTGGCTCGAACCGGTCATCGATTTGCATTTCTGGCTCGGTGCGATTTCAACGACCATCGCCAGCCACGATCGCGATATCGAGGCGCTGACTGTCCGGAGCGATCAACTGCGCAGGCGACTGCGGGTTCTGGCGCAGCGCGCGCGCGATATGGCCATGGCGATGGACTTTGCTTTCCTGCTTGATCCGGACCGCCAACTCCTGTCGATCGGTTACGTCATCGCCGACAATAGCCTCGACGCCAATTGTTATGACCTGCTCGCATCCGAAGCCCGGCTTGCGAGTCTGTTCGCCATTGCCAAGGGCGACATTGCCACGCGCCACTGGTTCCATCTTGGACGAACTGCGACCCCGATTGCTCGTGCATCGGCGTTGATTTCCTGGTCGGGTTCAATGTTCGAATATCTGATGCCCTCGCTGGTCATGCGAGCGCCCGTCGGCAGCCTATTGGAACAAACCAACCGCCTCATCGTCGTGCGGCAGCGTGACTATGCCCGGACGATGGGCGTTCCGTGGGGCATTTCGGAATCGGCCTACAACGCCCGCGATCTCGAATTTACCTATCAATATTCGAATTTCGGCGTTCCGGGCCTCGGCCTCAAGCGCGGGCTTTCGGAGAATCTCGTGATTGCGCCTTATGCAACCGGGCTGGCCACCATGGTCGACGCCGAGGCTGCCCGCAAGAATTTCGATCTGCTGGAAAGCGCCGGCGGCCTCGGCCGCCACGGCTATTATGAAGCGCTCGACTACACCAAAACGCGCATTCCCGCAGGCAGACGGGTGGCGGTGGTCCGCAACTTCATGGCACATCACCAGGGGATGACGATCGTCGCTATCGCCAATGCCGTTCAGGATGGACGGATGCGCAGCCGGTTCCATCGTGAGCCGATGATCCAGGCCTGTAGTTTGCTGCTGCATGAGCGCGTGCCTCGCGACGCTGCGATCGCCCATCCCCGGGCCGAAGAGGTCGGTCATGCTGCGGTTGACGCCATCTCGCGAACATCGACGGTCCGACGGCTCGACCCGACCGTCGGTGGCCCGCCCGCAACGCATTTGCTGTCCAATGGCGATTACGCCCTGATGGTGACAGCCACAGGAGCAGGATATAGCCGATGGGGGTCCATTGCCGTGACCCGCTGGCGCGCCGATGCCACCCGCGACGACTGGGGCAGCTTTATCATGTTGCACGATGCCGCTGCTGGAGCGAGCTTCGGCGCAGCTGCAAAGCCGATAGCCGGTGTCGCGGACACTGACAGCGCTGTCTTTGCCGAGGACAGCGCCACGTTCGTGCGCACCCACGGACCATTGACGACGACGATGGAAATATTGATGGCCAGCGATGGCGACGGCGAGGTCCGGCGCCTGACGATTGCCAATGCTGGACGCAAATTGCGGACGCTCGACATTACCTCCTATGCCGAGATTGTCCTTGCTACCGCGGCGACCGACATCAGCCATCCTGCATTTGCAAAACTGTTCGTCGAGACCGAGTATCTGGAAGAATTCGGCGCCCTCATTGCCACCCGCCGTTCACGATCGCCGGATGAGACGCCGGTGTGGGCCGCCCATTTTTTCGTGATGGAAGACGGTAGTGTCGGACCGCAAAGCCATGAGACCGATCGTGCGCGTTTTATCGGTCGGGGCAATGGGATTGGCAGTGCGACTGCGTGGCAGACCGGCGGTCCGCTTTCGAACACAGTCGGCACGGTTCTGGATCCAATTTTTGCTCTTCGACAACGGGTCTCTGTTGCGCCTGGCCAGAGCGTACAGTTGGCTTTCTGGACGATGGTCGCGCACTCGCGCGACGCTTTGCTGGAGATCATCGAAAACCATCACGACCGGCATGCATTCGAGCGAGCCCAGACGCTGGCCTGGACACAGGCGCAGGTCCAGCTCAGGCATTTCGGGATTTCCTCGAGCGAAGCGGCAAATTTCCAGCAGCTTGCCGCACCGCTCCTGTACCCCGATGCCCGTTTTCGTCCGGCAGCAGCGACGATCGAGCGGGGCGCGGGCCCGCAATCGGCCTTGTGGCCACTATCGATTTCTGGCGACCTTCCGATCGTGCTGCTGAGGATCGACGACATCGAGGACATGGCGCAAGTGCGCCAACTGCTGCGGGCACAGGAATATTGGCGGCTCAAGGGGCTTGCCGTCGATCTGGTCATCGTCAACGAGCATGCGTCGTCCTACCTGCAGGACCTGCACATGGCTATCGAGGCTGCGATCGGCCGGAGCAGTGCGCGATCTTCGGAGCGCGCGGGCGCTGGACAAGTGCACTTGTTGCGTGCCGATCTCATGTCCCTCGGAGCACGCAATCTGCTGCTCGCGATGGCGCGGGTGTCGCTTGTGGCAAGAGGGGGCACGCTTGCCGACCAGCTGGACCGAATATTGTCGTCGACGAGAATTGAAAAACCGACGCTGCGTCTTGCTGCGCCCACATCACGGCCATCGTTGGCGCAGGCGACTTCTCTCGACCTGGAGTTTTTCAACGGAACTGGAGGCTTCGACAAAAACGGGCGCGAATATGTGGTGGTATTGGATGGCGGCGCGACGACACCGGCGCCGTGGATCAATGTCATCGCCAATCCCGGTTTCGGGACGCAGGTATCGGCCGACGGAAGCAGCTATTGCTGGGCAGAAAACAGCAAGGAAAACCAGCTTACGCCGTGGTCCAATGATCCGGTCAGCGATCCCCCGGGCGACGCGATCTATGTTCGCGACATGGAGAGCGGAGCCATATTCGGGCCGACGGCGCTCCCGGTGCGGGACATGGGCCGCTATGTGGCACGACACGGTTTCGGTTACAGCAAGTTCGAACACGAAGCCGATGGAGTCGCGCTGGACCTCGTCCATTTCGTGCCGCTGACCGATCCGGTTCGTCTGTCGCGACTGACACTGACCAACCGCTCGGGGCGAGCCAGAACCCTGTCGGTGACAAGCTATGCTGAGCTGGTGCTCGGCACCAATCGCAGCGCGTCGGCACCCTATATCCATACCCACATCGATGCGAAGACTGGAGCACTGCTGGCGCGAAACCCCTGGAATGCGGCATTCCCCAACCGGGTGGCCTTCTGCGATCTGGGCGGGGTCCAGACAAGCTGGACAGGTGATCGCGCCGAGTTTCTGGGTGGCGATGGCTCGATGAAGGGCCCCGCAGCACTAATGGCGGGAACGCCTCTATCGGGCCGTGTCGGGCCAGCACTCGATCCGTGCGCCGCTTTGCAGACCACCATCGTCCTAGGTGTCGGCGAAACTATCGAGATTGTCGGTGCGATGGGGCAATGTGCGTCGCTGCAAGATGCACAGGCGCTGGTGATCAAATATCGGGACATCGACCTCGACACTGCGATGGCCGAGGTAAGCGCGCACTGGGACGATGTGCTCGGGACGGTCCAAGTGGCGACGCCGGATCGCGCCATGGACATCATGCTCAACGGATGGCTGTTGTATCAGGCTCTCGCCTGCCGCGTCTGGGCAAGGGCAGGATTCTATCAGGCGAGCGGAGCCTATGGTTTTCGCGACCAGCTCCAGGACGGCATGGCCATTTGTCTTGCCCGACCTGATGAGACGCGGGCGCATCTTCTGCGCGCCGCCGCCCGCCAGTTTCCGCAAGGCGATGTCCAGCACTGGTGGTTGCCGCACTCGGGGCAGGGCGTCCGGACCCGCATTTCGGACGATCGGGTGTGGCTGTCCTATGCCGCGGCGACCTATGCCTCGACCACCGGCGACAGTAAGGTTTTCGACGAGGTACTGCCCTTTCTCGAGGGTCCATTGCTGCCCGACCATGAGGCGGACAGTTTCTTTCAGCCGATGACTGCAGACGAGGCGGCCAGCCTATTCGAGCATTGCGCGCGCGGGCTCGACCAGTGCATCGACCTCACCGGCGAACATGGTTTGCCGCTGATCGGCAGTGGCGACTGGAACGACGGGATGAACCGGGTTGGCGCGAACGGCAAAGGTGAGAGTGTCTGGCTTGGCTGGCTGCTGATCCGCACGATTGCGCTCATCCAACCATATGCTCAGGCGCGCGCACCCGAGCGCTTGGCGCGATGGCAAGCGCATGCGGCAAAGGTCCTGGCAGCAATCGAAGCCCATGCATGGGACGGCAATTGGTATCGGCGCGCGACATTCGACGATGGCACATGGCTGGGCACGGCCGACGCCAGCGAATGCCGGATCGATTCGATCGCACAGAGCTGGGCGGTGCTTTCGCAAGCGGCAGATCCTCAGCGTGCCGCACAGGCAATGGCTGCGCTCGACACCGAACTGGTGCGGCGCAATCCCGATTTGGCGCTGCTGTTCACCCCGCCATTTTCCCGATCCGAACGCGATCCAGGTTACATCAAGGGTTATCCGCCCGGCGTCAGGGAGAATGGCGGCCAATATAGCCACGCGGCGATGTGGGCAATTCTGGCACAGGCGCAGCTTGGCCACGGTGATCGGGCTGTCGAGCTGTTCTCGCTGCTCAATCCGATCAACCATGCGCTCGATGCCGAAGGAGCCGAACGCTACAGGGTCGAACCCTATGTGGTGGCAGCCGATGTCTATTCGGTTGCGCCCTATGAAGGGCGAGGCGGATGGAGCTGGTATACCGGCGCCGCAGGCTGGATGCACCGTGCTGGCATCGAGGGGATATTGGGCTTGCGCCGTGTCGGCAGCGTCATGACAGTATCGCCGGTCATTCCGGATCATTGGCCGGGCTTCACGGCAACGCTGAGGCTGGGCGAGACCCGCTGCTCTATTACCGTGTCGCGATCGGCGAACGGCGAGACCCGACTTGACGGCGAGATCGTTGCCGAGGCGCAGGTTCCAATCGATGGTCTGGCACATCGCCTCGAAATGTCGATTTGAACACATTGCCCGTCAAATTGCGTCAGCCGTCTTTGTGTTCGTTATGTGCGATGATGGCCGCGTCGCGGAATGTGGGGATCAGGGCAGCTACCAGCTTTGCCGCCCGGCTGAACCTGCAACCCAAGATTGAGCGCCGCTCGCCTTGACGAAGAGTTGTAACCCGGTCCCGTCTTGATAGCGGCCTGGTCTCGTTGCGGCCTTCACCGTTACCGCCGTCAACTTACCTATGTATGCGTTCCCTTGACTGGTCCGCCATTGCTTTTGGGGACTGCCGGTGAGCGTTGGACAAAAACCACCAAAGACATAGGATAACAGCGAGTTTCTGAGATGACGCTGGACTGCCTTGGACCGCAGTTGGACGACCTAGGCTCCACCATTCAAGCTCAAAATTTGGCTTGAATCCGTCGTTATGGAAAAGCTGACGTGCACCGTCCCACATATTCGTCCCACACTGTCGGCAAGCTGTTATGCGCTTCACTGCGACCAGTTGTGCCAATAGCCAGCACTGGAACAGCCAGCGACCACAATTCGATTTGCATCGTGCTACCAAGTGATCGTGCCATGCTTCCGATTCGGATTGATAGCAGTCGGGGTCGAGAGTCGGCGTCTGCTCCCGAATTGGCCACCTTCACAACGGTGACGTCCGCTTTGCGCCCTAATTCCGGTCGTCGACGGAGCCAGCTGAAGATCTCGAAAGCTGCCGTTTGTTCAGGTGGCTTTTGGGAGACGACCAGCTAATGCTGCTGCAGGATCGGACTGGGTCCCTTTAGCCCGTCAAGGATCGCCTTGGCATAATTGCCGAGATCCGTGCTTTCGCCGGTTTCGATTGGCCGTTACGGCGTAGCAGCCGTACCGAACCAAAGCTCGTCAACGCGGCAAACGGCTCTGCGAACATGGCTCGCTGGTGGAGTGTCGCGCGAGATATCCATGCAGGTCTTTAGCAGATCGACCAAGTTCGCCAGCTCGAGGCCGGCCTTATCGGGCAGCGATTGGATGGCTTGGCCGACGTGGCCAGCCTCAGTTGGATTGGTCACTGTCGGCACATCACCGGCCACGATCTTCGCGAGCAGGGCTTTGGGAGTTCCTACGGCCCTGTGGTACGCCGCGTGGGGCTCAAGCCAGCCGATATACCTTTTTTTCCGCGCGACGGTTCCTGGCCCGTCCTCAATGAACGCCTGAAGTTGTTCGCCAGAGAGGTCGGCTAGGCGCGCGAAATAATGAAGCGGCAATCGTTCGCCTTGGCCAACCTGTAGCGCAAACCGGATATACTCCTTCGGGTTTTCGGGGACGGTCTGGTCGAGAAACGCCGCAAGAATTCCATCGCGCGTCAGGACGCCGAATTGCTGCGCCGCTTTGTGCCCATCCATAGCCGACACATCCCCAATCAGGCGCAGGGTGGGCGCACCCTCGATTTCACTGAACTGACCCTCCTTAATGAAGGTGAGTTTTTCGAGGAGCGACTCGTCTATCTGAACTGTGCGGTTCCCATCGACGAGCGTGCCTTCTTCAAGGTCCGCAACCATTGATCGGGTTGGTCCTAACTGGAGAAGGCGCTCGACCATCGGCAGAATCTGAGCACGGGCCTCTGCGTCGCGTGCGTCGAGGATGGAGCGAAGGTCGCTATATTTGATCCGCGAGGACTGACCGGGATATCGATAGAAAATATCGCCTTCCTTGATCGTACCGTCCTGTTTCGTAGCGATGACCGGTCGACTGTTGTGCCTGAGCACGTGGATCACGCCGATGGTCTTTCCTCCGATGTCGACGGTAGTCGTGCGAAACGATGGCGTGGGGTCGAACATCGATTTGACCCTTGTCGCGAAATCGGCAGGATCGGCGGACCCGAATTCGTTTGTATCGAGGCCGGTCACCGCGCCGGCTTGATCCTCGCCGTTTGGGCCTTTGGAGTCCTTGTCTTTAACGCCGAAAAAAACATAGCCTCCAGAGTTGTTCGCAAGTGCGGCGATCGGGCGAAGCCACTTATCCTGATGTTTGAAGCCAAAACCGGCCTTGCATTCGCAGACGTCGGTTTCGTCGCCCTTCAATCGCCACAATCCAGCAGCGGTCTGATGGAAGAACGAGCCGATACTTTCGAGCGACAGAGGATCGTCCTCCATCTTCTGGATCTGTGCTGGCTGTGATTGCGATGGCGTGAGAAATGCATCGAGATCCGCGTCCGAAGCGGTGGCGACCTTCGCGGCATTGGCATAGCTGCCATTCCGGATGCCGGTGATGCGCCCGCTGTTCACTGGACGATCTGGCCGGTTGAAATGGAACTGGATTTCCTGGTTTTTGTGGCCACGCTTGAGCATCGCCTTGATCAGCGAAATCTCTTTATCCGTGATGCTGCGCTTCGCCATTCGAGTCGGTTCCCATGCGTAACCTATATCGAGGCGGAGGGGCGCCGCCAGCGCGACATCGGCTCGCTCTATAAAAATGGCAACTGAGCTACCGTCTGGGAATGTGAATTCTGTTTCCCGCAGCACCGACGCAGCCATTCGCTCCGCCAAGTGCCGTCTGCTTTCTCAGGCTGACTTGCCAAAAGCTGCCAGTCCGTAACCGGCCCCAGAGCGGACTGGGGCCACTCTGTAGGTGGCACAGAAGTCATTTCCGGAATGGGGCCGTTAAGAGACAGTCTGCTTAGCGGCAGCTTTCGACTCACTACGGACATGAGAGGTCCCACCTACGCAAGCCATGTTCCGAACCCTAGGATCGCCGTTCCTTCTTCGAGGAAATAATTGTTGACGGTCGTCGGCACGAAAGGATTCGTCCCTTTTATGTAGTTCGGGTTGTCATCGGCGCACAAACAACCGATAGTAGCCGTCCAATCCGACGCTCGTCGGCGCGGTGTGTTTTTAAGTGGGAGTGGTGCATGGATCCCATCACCGCGATCTACCTTGGTTACGGCCTACTTCGAGATGCCGTGAAGGGCGCAGATAACGTTCTCAGGACGGTCGAGACGGCCGTCGGAATGCCCGGACGAGTCAAGCAGCTTTATTCGCATGTTAGTGCAACTAGCTTTGGAGATGCGGCCGAGCGAAGGTTAAGGCAGTCGCGTCCGGACGATCTGTTGCAGGTGGGCCCGAACGCCTTCGTGAATAACAATTTGGTGGAGGTAAGCAACCTCCGGCAGCATCATGTGCTCAACGATCGGCCTAGTCTACAGCGACTGTTTCAGCCACTGACTCAGATCTCGGGCAACCGAATGTTCAGCTCGCAGGTTACCTCAATTCCGCTGGCAAGTGCTACAGAAAACCCTTGGAAGGTGCTGCACGACCCACGCCCGCTAGTAATGGCTTCAGGTCCACCCTCCGCGGACCACGTGCCCGTTATCTTCGAGCATGAGGGGCTTCCATTCGTCGGTTGGCAGTTACGCGGAGTGTTGCCCCAACTGTTCGGCATTCAGGCGCAGCAGCCAGCTCACATTACTGCACCTTCCCATCGGCCCGATATAGCCCAGCGACTACGAAAGCGACTGTTCGATGTTAAACTTTCACAAAAGCTTGAAGACCCCATGCCACATGGGTGCTGGCTCGCCTTTGCATTGTCAACCGACCCCATGTACATCATGTGGGGCTACAGATTTGACTTTCAGGACGAGCGCGTCGAGATCCGATATGCAGGAATTGGGCTCAGTGGATACGGTGATACCAGAGAGTGCTTCACGCTCCAGGATTTTCAGGGTCTCTCAATCAAGTCTCACTTCTGGGGCGGCATCAGCTTGCTATTTCCTAGCGGGAAGTCGCTCAAGTTGCGTTCGTTGACGAATAGCCAAACAGACATCCGTTTCCTCAAAATGGTGAAGGAAGAGCTGGGGTAACCTTCCTGAGCATCACCCCCGACAGACCCCAGCCTAGCAGACACATCACGCTCAAGCAATAAACGAGCGTTCGGTTTCGGGGGGTTTGGCAGAGATGATGCAGGGCCGCTTTTGAGCGATAGCCTTTGCACACGTCCAGCTTGAACGTCCGCTTTACCTAATATGGCACCGCAAAGCGCCAGTCGGCAGGCATCTCCATTCTGGACGCGGTATCTGCCACCGAATATCGGCGTCTGCGGTCCGGTTTTGGGGCCGTTTGCTGGCTGTCCGCTCTTGAACGATAACGCAGTTAAAGCCGCCGTTTCGTCATGAGCGCGCTCAGCAACGCGTGATCAGAAATGCAACAGGCAGTTAATAGCGGTTGAGCGGGAAATCGATTCGCTCAGCTAGGCAGTGTTGACAAAGGGGATTCCCAAGAGGGTGGTTATCTGATTCAAGGTGGCTTTTGGGGAGGCTGTCTTGATCCGGGGTTTGATGAGCGACG
>JAYSZB010000073.1:0-29881 GCA_043727035.1 Sphingomonas sp.
CTCTATGCGGTGAAGGCGAACCCGTCGCCGGATTTGCTCCAGGTCCTGTGGGACGAAGGCGTGACGCATTACGACGTCGCATCGATTGGCGAAGTGCGCCTGGTCGCCAAGACTCTGCCGCAAGCGACGGTCTGCTTCATGCATCCGGTCAAGTCCGAGGAAGCCATTGCCGAGGCTTATTTCGAGCACGGGGTGCGGGCGTTCAGCCTCGATTCCCTCGACGAGCTCGACAAGATCATGACCGCCACGGCCGCCGCGACCGATCTTAGTCTGCTGGTCCGCCTGCGGGTCAGTTCCAAGCACGCCTGCCTGAGCCTGGCGGCCAAGTTCGGCGCCGAGCCGCAGGACGTGAAGCCCCTCCTGTTCGCGGCCCGCCAGGCCGCCGATGCGCTCGGCATCTGCTTCCACGTCGGCAGCCAGGCGATGAGCCCGCATGCTTATGCCGTCGCGCTCGAGCGTGTCCGCGCGGCGATTGTCGAGGCGTCGGTAACGGTCGATATCGTCGATGTCGGCGGCGGCTTTCCCAGCTGGTATCCCGGCATGGAGCCGCCCCCGCTCGGCGCTTATTTCGATGTCATCCATCGCGGCTTCGAAAGTCTGCCGGTCAGCTATTCGTCGGAACTGTGGTGTGAACCCGGCCGGGCATTGTCCGCCGAATATAGTTCACTGATCGTCCGGGTCGAAAAGCGGCGCGGCGATGAACTGTATATAAACGACGGGGCTTACGGTGCGCTGTTCGATGCGGCGCATGTCGGCTGGCGCTTTCCAGTGACGCTGTTGCGCGGCACCCCGAGCAAGGCCGGCATGACCGCGTTCAGCTTCTACGGCCCGACCTGCGACGATCTCGACCATATGGCCGGGCCGTTCCTGCTGCCCGATGACATCGACACCGGCGATTATATCGAGATCGGCATGCTCGGCGCCTATGGCTGCGCGATGCGCACCAAGTTCAACGGCTTCGGCGCGGAAACCGTGGTGCGGGTGATCGATGAGCCGATGGAGAGCCTTTACACCGGTGAGGCGATGCCCGAACGGCGCGTTTCCAACGTCACAAAGCTGTTTTGAACAATTGCAGGTTGCGTTTCGCAACCGTATCTATAGCCTCCCCGCACACCAGACCGCGACACGCGGCTGGTTTCGGGGAGGCATTTCATGAAAGATATCGCCATTTTGGCACCAGCCGCCGTGCTGGTGCTGTGGACCTGCATCATGGTCGGCTGGCTGGCCTATGCCCGGCTGAGCGCCGTCAGGAAATCGGGGGCGGACCTGTCGAAATCGCCGCCGGGCGGGCGCGGGCAGGACATCGACCCGATGCTGCCCGAAAGCGCGCGCTGGCCGTCTCACAACTACACCCACCTGCTCGAACAGCCGACCATCTTCTATGCGGTCGTGCTGATCCTCGCGGTCGGCGGCGGCGTAACCCAGATCACCGTCGGCTTGGCGTGGGCGTACACCGCCATCCGCATCGCCCACAGCCTGTGGCAGGTGCTGGCCAACACCATACCGGTGCGCTTCACGCTGTTTCTGCTGTCCACCTTCTGCCTGATCGCGCTTGCGGTTCTGGCGGTCATCCTGACACTCGGCTGAGGAGAGCCCATCATGCCTATCGACACAATTCCCGCCATTCTTGGCCCCGTGGTCGCGCTCGCCGCGTGGACTATGGTGATGTGGGTGTGGATGTATGCGACCCGCATCCCGGCGATCAACAAACTGCCGCAAGATGACTCTGCCGGGGCCGATGTCGGCTGGACCAGTGCCAAGCTGGAAGGCCTGCTGGCTCCGTCGATCCAGTGGAAAGCGCATAATTACAATCATCTGCACGAAGCACCTACTGTCTTTTATGCGATCTGCATCGTGCTGGCGATGATCGGTCAGGGCGACAATCTCAACGCGACGATCGCCTGGGTCTATGTCGCCATCCGCATCGTCCATTCGATCTGGCAGGCGACGGTCAACAAGGTGATGGTCCGCTTTGCGCTGTTCGCGCTGTCGGCGATCGCGCTGATCATGCTGGTCACCCACGCTGCCATGGCGCTGTGGATGCATTGATCGCCTCATGACGGTTGTCCGAACCGCCATTGTCCAGGCTACCCCCGTGCCGCTGTCGATCGACAGCGGCATCGGGGCGGCAGTTGTGCATATCGAGCGCGCAGCGGCTGCGGGCGCCGGTCTCATCGCCTTTGGCGAAACCTTCCTCGGCGGCTATCCCATCTGGCTCGACGAAGCACCCGGCGCGGCGCTGTGGGACCATCCCGGCACCAAGGCGCTGCACGCCATCCTGCTGCGTCAGGCGCTGGTGGACAATGACCCGCGCCTGACGCCGCTGCGGCAGGCGGTCGACAGGCTTGGGGTGATTGTGTCGATCGGCGCGCACTTTCGAAAACGCGCCAGTCTGTACAATGATCAGTTGTTGTTCCACCCCGGTGCGCCGCCGCTGCATCACCTCAAGCTGGTTCCGACCCACGGCGAACGGCTGATCTGGGCGCGCGGCGACGGATCGACGCTGGAGGTGCATACGGCAAGCTTCGGCCCGGTCGGCAGCCTGATCTGCTGGGAGCATTGGATGCCGCTGGCGCGCGCGGCGATGCATCACTCCGGCGAAGTCGTTCATGTCGCGGCATGGCCGACCGTGCGGGAAAGCTACGCCATCGCCTCACGCCACTATGCCTTCGAAGGACGCTGCTTCGTGCTGGCGGCGGGAACGGTGCTGCACCGCGCCGACCTGTTCGATGGTCTTGCCGAAGTCGGCGGAGACTCCGCCGCGCATGATTTGCTGTCGGCCATCCCCGACGGGCAGTTGCAATTCGGCGGAAGCATGATCGTCGCGCCCGATGCGGCCGTGCTGGCGCAGGCCGGCACGCAAAGCGAGATGCTCGTCGCCGATTGCGATATGTCGCTGCGCGACACCGGCCTCGCGTCACTCGATACCGATGGCCATTATTCGCGGCCCGACGTGTTCGAGCTAAGCGTCGATCGGCGCCCGCGCGACGGGGTGGTGACGATCTAGGCGCGCACCAGCCGCGCCGCCAGCTCCATATGCGTGGACCAGCGGAACTGGCCGACCGGCTGTATCCAGTCGATGCGGTATCCGCCTGCCACCAGTATCGCCGCATCGCGCGCGAAGCTGGCAGGATTGCAGCTGACGTAGGCGATCACGGGCACGGTCGATGCCGCCAGTTCCTTGATCTGCTCCTCCGCCCCGGCGCGCGGCGGATCGAGCACCACAGCCTTGAACGCGCCCAGTTCCTTGGTCGTCACTGGTCGGCGATAAAGATCGCGATGCTCGACGGTGATCGCCTGGTGATGGCGATTGGCCGCGTTGCGTTGCGCGAACACCGCAGGTCGGGCCGCCTCGACCGCCAGCACCGGTTCGGTCCGCACCAGCGCGAACGAGAAGGTGCCTAGCCCGGAAAAAAGGTCGGCGACCGTCTCGGCATCGCCGACGGCCTCACGCACCGCATCGACCAGCACAGCCTCGCCATCGCGTGTCGCTTGCAGGAAGGCGGCGTGGGGCAAGGGCACCGGCACCGCTGACAGCGTTACTGTTGCCGGATCGGGCGCCCAACGGTCCTCCGGCCCATCGCCGCTGTCGATTGCCAGCCGGGCCAGCCGGTTGTTCTGCGCGAAATCGAGCAGCGCATCATGCGCCTCAAGCCCTTCGGCAGTGATCCCGGTCAGCAGCACATCGACACCCTGATCGGCGAGCGTCAGCTGGACACCCGCGCTGTTACGGCGGCCCATCAGCGTCGCCAGCAATTTGCGTAAGGGCGCGACCAGCGCGAACAGCTCTGGCGTCAGCACCTCGCACTGCTTCATATCGACAATTTTGTGACTGCCGCCTTCGTTGAAGCCAAGGCGGATTTCGCGACCCAGCGACTGCGCTTTCAATGTCGCGCGGCGGCGGGTCTTCGGCGGAGAGAGATGGGGTGTGCGGATGGCGGTCGGCGGCAAACCCTGCCCAGCCAGCGCGCCCGCCACGCGATCGGCCAGATAGGCGAGATAGGCGGCGTCATCGACATGCTGAAGCTGGCAACCGCCGCAGCGCGGGAAGTGGCGGCATGGCGGTGCCTGATGGTGCGCGCCGGGGATGACCGCGCCGTCCTCTCCCAGCAGATCGCCCGGCGCAGCCAGTGCCGCGTGGCGGCCGTCGCGCGTGACGCCATCACCGCGCGCGGCGATGCGGACGATCTCGTTCGGGGTATCGCTCACGGCCAAATTCCTGTCTCGATCAGATCGTCGGCGATCAGCCCCGGCCCTGCCCGTTCGGCGGCGCGATGGTGGAGCAGCACCGCCGCTTGTGCCGCCTCGAACGGCTCCAGTCCGCGTGCCAGCATCGCGCCGCAAATGCCCGCCAGCACATCGCCGGTGCCTGCGGTTGCAAGCCACGCCGGTCCTTGCGGCGCAATCGCCGCCCGTCCATCGGGTGCGGCAATGACGCTGTCTGCGCCCTTGTGGATGACGACAGCACTTGTGCGCATCGCCAATGCCCGCGTCCGGTCGATCTTGCTGCCCGTCAGATCGGGCGCCAGGCGGGTGAACTCACCCGCATGCGGTGTCAGGATGGCGGGAACAGCCAGCGCCGCATCGGGCAGCAGCGCCAGCGCGTCGGCATCGATCACCAGCGGCTTGCCGCAGGCCAGCGCAGCATCGAGTTTCGCCTGCGCCCCTTCAGCCGAGCCAAGGCCGCAGCCGATGACTATTGCGCCGATGCGCAAATCGGCCAGCGGCGCGCCATCGCGCCAGCCCTGCCGCACCAGCGACCATGGCGGGGACGGCGGCAGCGACGATCCGATCAGCCGGACATAGCCAGCGCCGCTACGCTGCGCGCCACGCGCCGCCAGTTCGGCAGCGCCGCCCATGCTCCCTGCGACGACCGCAACCAAGCCCCGCGTATATTTGTGGCTCGACGCATCGGGCCTGACCAATTCAGGTAGCATCGCCACTCGCACCGCGCTTTCGCAGGCGATCCCGATGTCGGCGACTTGCAGTTCGCCGCAGTGCGCCGCGGCTGGAAGCAGCAGATGCGCAGGCTTGAGCGCACCGAATGCCAGTGTGACGTCGGCGCGAAACGGGCAGCCAAGTAAATCACCGCTGTCGCTATCGACGCCGCTGGGAAGATCGGCCGCGATGATCCGGTACGCGACCGCTGCATGACGAAGCAGGCCTGCGCGCGCCTCCGCGCCCAACGCGCGGTTAAGGCCCGTACCGAACAGGCAATCGACCATTATGGCGTCGGCCATGGTCTCGCTGTCCAAGACACCGACCGGCCCAGACCATCGCATCGCTGCCGTCCTCGCCAGATCGGTCGCGGGCGGTGCGAGCGCGCTCACCCTGACAGCAACACCCTGCCCCGCCAGCCACCGCGCAGCCCCATAGCCATCGCCGCCATTATTGCCCGGCCCGACAAGGATATGCACCGGACGCCCGCTCGCCACGCGATGGGCCAGACGACCAAGCGCTTCACCCGCGCGCTGCATCAGCACGGCGAGGGACGTTCCTGTGTTGGTTGCTGCCTGTTCGGCGGCACGCATTTCGTCAGCTGTCAGGATGGGCTGGCCGGAAATCATGCAAGCGCCCTAGGCGGTGAAGCACGAGAATGAAACAGCTGCACCAACCCCGCCGCGCTCAGGCTGAGCCTGTCGAAGCCCCCGACCGAAGTTGTGGTTCTGGCACCCTTCGACACGTTCAGAGTAAACGCGGTCGAGAGACTCAGTTGGTCTTCAGTGTCGCAGGCAACCGGTAACGGTCAGCCCCCACCGCCACCTCGATCAGCCCCTCCTCGACAATGCTGACCCGCGCCTGTTCCGCACCATCGGCGGCGATGACCCCGCGTCCATCGGTGGTGACACGAAAGCGGCGATAACCCGCATTGGCGCGCCCAAGCACCAGCGTTTCGCCCTCTGCGCTGGCGATGCGCTCCATCGTGCAATCCATACGGAATGCGGTGGCCCCGGACAGCGCGCAAGGCACGCGGCCAGCCTCGGCGGCCTCGCGAACCTGATCCGCTTCGACGTCGGCCAACACGCCATTGTCGGGGGCGCGATTGCAGCCTGCCAGCGCAGCCGCGATAATGATGGTCGTCAGATATGGTCGCACTTGGGCCCCTGTGCTTTTTGTCGTCCCGTAATGCGCATTGCGCGAGACTTAGGCAAGATGCGCGACGCAGAGGGTGAGGACATGCGCGATGTGTCCCGCCATCGCGGCCTGCCCCGCTGCATCGGCCACGCCGTCCTGCCGCATCTCTACACCGAGATATGGGATGGCGTTTGCCTCGGCATGGATGTTCATCGTGTGGTTGAGCAGCTTACCCGAATAGGGCAGCTGATCGCCGACCGTCAGCCCCCGCGCCGCGAATGCGGGAATGGCGATCCGCGCCAGCCGCTCATCGTCATTATAGAGGATGCCGACGTGCCACGGCCGCGCCTCGTCGGGATGGCTGGCAAGCGCAGGCGTAAAGCTGTGCAGCGACAGGATCATCGTCGGGCAAGTGACAGCGAGCGTTGCTGCGATATGGGCATGATAGGGGAAATAGAAGCGCTCGAGCCGGGCGAGGTGCTCGTCGTGGCTCAGCGCATTGCCGGGGATAGCGTGGCCGTCGCTGGCAATGGGGATGATCCCGGGCGCGTGCTCGTTGCGATTGCAATCGACAACGAGGCGCGAGATGCCGCCAAGGATCGCAGCATCGACCGCGCGGCTTGCCACCAGCCGCTCGGCAACCGCCGCGACGCCGATATCCCATGCGATATGTTGATCGAGCATTGCGTTGTCGATGCCGAGATCGATATCGGCGGGGACGTAGTTGGAAGCATGATCGCCGATCAATAACACCCCGCTCGCAACCGGCGTCCCCAGATCGACCCACGCCTCGCTCAACGCAAATGCCCGGCCATCAGCCACCAGTCGGGCTGATCGTCCCAGATGCGGTTCGCCGCCGCCTCCATCGCGGCATCGCTGGAGAACAGCGCAAAGCAGGTTGCGCCTGAACCGGACATGCGCGCGACGACCGGCAATTGGGCGCGCAACATCGTCATGACGTCATCGATTTCGGGGCACAGCGCCATTGCCGGGGCTTGCAGATCGTTGCGCCCGCCACGAGTCCGCGCCAGCACGCCACCCTCGCCCAGTGGCCCGCAATCCTCGCCGTCCCAGCCCTTGAACACCGGGCCGGTCGGCAATGGCACGTCCGGGTTGACCAGCAGCACCGGCATTCCGGAAACATCGCTATCGGCAATGGTGTGGAGGATGTCGCCGACACCCGTGCCGAGCAGCGTCTGGCTGGATACGCAGGCCGGCACGTCTGCGCCAAGCGCCGCCGAGGCCGCAGAGAGTGCTTCGAGCGTCAGCGCACCGGGCCAATTGCGATGGATGAGGCGTAGGACAGCACCCGCATCCGCAGAACCGCCGCCCAGCCCCGCAGCAACCGGCAGGTTTTTCTCCAGCGCGATGGCCAGCGGCGGCACCGATGCGCCGAGATCGCGCGCCAGCGCTACGGCTCGGAAGATGAGGTTGTCTGGGCCACTCGACAGCCCTTCTGCGAATTCGCCGTCGATCGTCAGGCTGTCGGTTTCTGCCAACGCGACGGTCAGCCGGTCGCCGTCATCGACGAAGGCGAACAGCGTTTCCAGCTCATGATAGCCATCCTCGCGCCGCCGCCGGATGTGGAGCGCGAGATTGATTTTGGCATAGGCGGTTTCGGTGAACACAATCCGCTCTCTCAATCGCGCTCAGGCTGAGCCTGTCGAAGCCCCCACGAGCGCGAAGGGCACACTCACATATTCGGATAATTCGGCCCACCGCCGCCCTGCGGGGCGACCCAGTTGATGTTCTGGTTGGGATCCTTGATGTCGCACGTCTTACAATGCACGCAATTCTGCGCGTTGATGACATATTTCGGCGCGCCGGCCTCGTCGCCGACCCACTCGTAAACGCCGGCAGGGCAATAAAGCTGCGACGGGCCATCGAACTCGCCGAGTTCGCTGGTCTTCTGCAGTTCCATATCCTTGACCTGCAAGTGGACCGGCTGGTCCTCCTCATGATTGGTATTGGACAGGAACACGGAGGATAATCGGTCGAAGCTGAGCACGCCGTCGGGCTTCGGGTAAGCGATCTTTCGCGCAACATCGGCTCGGTAGAGTTTTTGGGAGTCGGGCTTGTGGCCGAGGGTAAACGGCCAGCGCAGCCCGAGATACTCCATCCACAGCATGATGCCGGTGATCAGCGTGCCGATCAGCCCGCCGAATTTGGCGATGATCGGCTCGAAATTGCGAACCATTCGCAACTCCTTATACACCCAGCTCGCTTCATAAGCTTCAGTGTAAGCCGTCAGTTCGTCGCCCGAACGATCGGCAAACACGGCGTCTGCGGCAGCATCGGCAGCCATCATCCCACTCTTCATCGCAGTGTGGCTACCCTTGATGCGCGGCACATTCAGGAAACCGGCGGTACAACCGATCAGCGCGCCACCGGGGAACGTCAGTTTCGGCACCGACTGCCACCCACCGTCGCAGATGGCGCGGGCACCATAAGAGACGCGCTTGCCCCCGGCGAGGATCGGCGCGATCGCCGGATGTGTCTTCCAGCGCTGGAATTCGTGGAATGGCGACAGATGGGGGTTGGAGTAACCGAGCCAGGTGACGAAACCGAGCGCCACCTGACCATTGGCCTGATGGTAGAGAAAGCCGCCGCCAAAGCCATCGTCATCGTCGATCGGCCAGCCCTGGGTGTGGATCACCCGTCCCTGATGATGCTGATCGGCGGGAATATCCCATAATTCCTTGATGCCGATGCCATAGACCTGCGGTTCGCAATCGGCATCGAGCGCGAATTGTGGTTTGAGCATTTTGGTCAGATGTCCACGCGCACCCTCGGCAAAAAGCGTGTAACGTGCATGCAGTTCGAGTCCTGGTTGATAATCGGGACCCTGCGATCCATCGCGCAATATGCCGAGATCGCCGGTCGCGACGCCCTTCACCGCGCCAGTTTCGTCGTACAATATCTCCGCCGCCGCAAAACCAGGGAATATCTCAACACCCATACCCTCGGCCTGTTCGCCCAGCCAGCGGCACAAACTGCCAAGGCTGCACGTATAGGTGCCCTTGTTGTTGAGGAAAGGCGGCGTCAGCAGATGCGGCACGTCGATCTTGCCGCCTTTGGTCAGGAACCAGTGCTGATTGTCGGTCACCGGTGTTTCGGCGAGCGGACAGCCCATGGTGCGCCATTCGGGCAGAAGTTCGTCGATCGCCTTGGGATCGATCACCGCACCCGACAGGATATGCGCGCCGACTTCGGAGCCCTTCTCCAGCACGCAGACCGACAGTTCCTTGCCCTGTGCATCCGCGCGCTGTTTCAGCCGGATCGCCGCAGACAGTCCGGCAGGACCGGCACCGACAATCACGACGTCGTAGGGCATGGACTCACGTTCGCTCATCGCGGCTTCCTTTTGACTGGGCTTCGCGCCTTCCTGTCGGCGCGACACTGCCTCAACTGGTCTGGAAAAGCGATGCCCGCCAATTGACGCGCTCGTCAACCGGCTGTTTGCGTCCTGTCATGGTCGGGGAGCAATTGCAGTCAATAAAGTCCGCAATGGACTGGTGGGCGGACGCGGGTCTGATCGACGCCGTTTCGGACAAGCCGTTCGACTGGCTCGCCCCGGTCGAACGCGCGATGCCGCTGGCCAGCGTCGCCATCGAACGGGCATCCTTTGCTGCCGCCGTGGCAGAGCGTCCGGCGCAAGCCGCCAGTGCTGCCCTACCCGACACGCTCGCAGCCTTCGACGCATGGCTCGCCAACAGCCCGGATTTGCCCGGACGCGAGTGGTCGATGCAGCTGGCTTTGCCCGCTGGCCCTGCCGCCGCTCCGCTAATGCTGATCGCCGATGTTCCCGATCCCGCCGATATTGAGGCGGGGCGGCTTTTTTCAGGCGCACAAGGTCGGCTGATCGAAGCGATGCTCGCCGCTATCGGTCTGACCCGCGATGCGTGTCGAATCGCTAGCATCGCGGTCACCCGGCCCGTCGGCGGTCGCCTTGACGGTGCCGATGCAGATCGGCTGATTGCCATTGCGCGCCACCATATCGCGCTGGTGCGGCCAAAGAGTCTGCTTCTGCTCGGCCAGCAATCGGCACAGCTCATCGCAGGAGAGGCGATTTCGCCGACACCCTGTCAACACAGTCTTAACCATGATGGCGTCAAAACGGCGGCATACGCACTCCACCATCCCCGCCTATTGCTTGAGCGCCCCTTGCTCAAGCGACCGGCATGGGAAGTATTGAAACGCGTCCGGGAGCAATTTTGACCGCCATGTCCAACCCGCGCATTGCAAGACTAGCCGCCCTTCTTGCCACCGCTGCCGCGCTGGTCGCCGCACCCGCACAAGCCCAAGACGCACCTGCATTTACTCCCGTCATTTCGGTCCCGCCGTCTCCGGCGGCGGTGACCACGCCGACCTTTGCCAACGCGATGGCGCAGATTGGCGCGCGTCAGTGGGACAATGCCCGCGCAACCATCGACGCGATGAGCGATCGCGAGCTTGCAGCCTTTGCCCGTGCCGAATTATTTGTCGCCGCCGGTAGCCCGCAAGTGTCGGGCGACGCGTTACGCACGTTGTTGAGTGAAGCGCCTAATCTGCCGCAAGCCGAACAATTGTCTCGCCTCGCCCAGCGGCGCGGGGCTACCGGGCTGCCTTTGCTCCCGAGCGTCCAGCGGCTTTCCTGGGCAGGTGGATCGCCGCGCCGTGGCAACCCGCGCGAGGTCAGCGATTCTACGTCCGGGCTTATCCGCGGGGCGATCCAGCAGAATATTCGCGACGATAATCCTGCGGGTGCCGAGGCGATCATGGTTGGAGTCGAAGCCAATCTCTCGCCAGAAGCGCTGACCGAATGGCGTCAGCGCGTCGCCTGGTCCTATTATATCGAAAATGACGTCGCTAACGCCCGCCGTGTCGCGGCGCAGGCGCAGCAGGGCAGCGGCGACTGGGTTGCCCATGCCGATTGGGCCGCCGGGCTTGCCGCGTGGCGAGACAATGACTGCCGCGCCGCAATGAATGCCTTTCGCAGCGTTGCCGCACGTACCGTCGAACCCGAAGTCGAGGCATCGGGCCATTTCTGGTTCGCCCGCGCTGCCACCCGCTGCGGCGAATCGCATGAGGCCGAACCGGCGCTGCGCCGTGCAGCAGCGATCGGCGAAACATTTTACGGTTTGCTCGCCACTGAAGTGCTCGGCCTGAACAGTGGTGCGCAGCAGGTGCGCGACGCCGACGGTGTGCAGAGCCGCTTGACCCGGAACGCCAATGTCCGCGCCGCCATCGAACTGGCATCGACCGGCAATCTGTCGCTCGCTGCCGAATCCTTGCGCCATCAGGCCCGCATCGGCCCATCGAGCGACCATGCTGCGCTGGCGGTGCTGGCGGGAACATTGGGGCTGCCCGAGACGCAGCTTTATCTGGCGCATAATGCCCCGCGTGGGCAGCGCCCGGACGCTTTTGCTCGTTTCCCTGCCCCGCGCTGGCAGCCCGCCAGTGGCTGGCGGGTCAGCCCGGCGCTGGTTTATGCCCATATCCTCCAGGAATCGCAGTTCCGGGCCGAGGTGGTGAGCCCTGCCGGTGCGATTGGCCTGATGCAGTTGATGCCCGGCACCGCGCGAATGATGGGCTATTCGCCGTCTCAAGGCCGCCTGACCGACCCGCAGACCAATATCGCGCTCGGCCAGTCGGTGATCGAAAGCCTGCGCGATTCGCCGATTACCGGCGGCGCGCTGCCAAAGGTGATCGCCGCATACAATGCCGGCCCGACGCCGATAGGCCGCTGGAATACGGAAATTCAGGACGGTGGCGATCCGCTGTTGTGGATAGAATCTATCCCCTATTGGGAAACCCGCGCCTATGTCGGCACGGTGCTGCGCAATCTGTGGACCTATGAGGACCAGCTGGGGCTGCACAGCGACAGTCGCGCCGATCTGGTACAGGGGCGCTGGCCGCGGGTGCCGAGCGTGCCCCAATCGGTTCAGATTGCCGCCTGGAGCAGCCCGATCCTGGCAGCTCGCCGCTGAGATTTCGGGAAGGGAGTTCAGGCCATGCCGATCGACGATAGCCTGACATTCATCCCCGTTCGCATCGCCGTGCTGACTGTGTCCGACACACGCGGCACCGCCGACGACACGTCAGGCGACACATTGGCCGAGCGACTGACCGGTGACGGCCATATCCTCGCCGAACGGGCGATCTGCCGGGACAATAGCGACGAAATCGTCAGCCGTCTGCATGGCTGGGCTTTGCGCGACGATGTCGATTGCGTCATCACCACCGGCGGCACTGGCGTGACCGGGCGCGATGTGACGCCCGAGGCACTACATCGGCTCGACGGCAAGGACATCCCCGGCTTCGGCGAACTGTTCCGCTGGCTCAGTTTCGCAAAGATTGGCACCAGCACCATCCAGTCGCGCGCTTGCGCCGTTGTCAGCCACGGGACTTATATTTTCGCGCTGCCCGGATCGACCGGCGCGGTGAAGGATGGCTGGGACGAGATACTGCGCTTCCAGCTCGACAGCCGCCACCAGCCCTGCAATTTCGTTGAATTGATGCCGAGGCTGAACGAGCGGTAGGACTATTGAATTGCAGTCGAGCCGACAGCGGGCACCGCGACATCGACATGACCGATCTTCCCGCCGTTGCCGTGAGCCGCTGCCAAGCCGGGACGGCGAGTGCTTGCTCAATTTTTCGGCGCGTAGCCGAAGGCGGCGTGGGCCAAAGCGATGGTCACCGGATCGGCCTCCGGTGCGATCATCGGTACAGCCGCTTCCAGCACCTGCGCCACATGGGTCAAAGCCGTAATCCGTGCCGCCTTCTTGTTGTTGCTGTCGATCACCGTCCAGGGTGCCCAGCGGGTATCGGTGCGTTCGAACATGTCGGCATAAGCATCAAGATAGGCTTGGCGCTGGGACCGATTGCGGAAATCCTCGGCGCCCGTCTTCCACCGCTTCCACGGATCGTCGAGCCGCGCCGCCAGACGCTTGTCCTGTTCTGGCTGGGTAACATGGGTGAACAGCTTGACCAGCGTGATGCCATGCTCGGTCAACTGCGCCTCGAACTCATTGATCTCATCATAGCCGCGGCCCCAGTCGCGCTCAGCGGCCAAGCCCTCAACGCGCTCAACCAGCACCCGCCCGTACCAGCTGCGATCAAATACGGCGATCTCGCGCTTGCCGGGCATTCGCGTCCAGAAGCGATAGAGGAAATGGCGATCCTTTTCGACCTGCGTTGGCGCAGCAATCGGCCAGACATGAAAATAACGCGGATCCCATTCGGCACACATCCGCTGGATGATCCCGCCCTTGCCCGCCGCGTCCCATCCTTCGAGCAGGATGATTGCCTCCTTGCCGTGGATGATGTGCGCCGACTGTACCCGGGCGAGCCGTTGCTGGAGGGCGAGCAGGTCGGCGGCATAATCGCCGTAATATTTACTGCCGGATTCAAAGTCGGTCAGGTCGATCGGCATCTGTTCTGCTCCTGCGGAGGGGCATTTCCGCTGTGGCAAAGGTTACAAAGAGTGACGTGACTGTCGAGTGTTATTCACGGAAAACTGCGGGTTGCAGCGTGCGGCAAATAGTTACAGTATTAGCATCACTTTTGCGCTCGCTGTGCCATCCAGAAATATCCCCATCCTTCGATTCAAGTAGAGTCGAAGGGACTGAATGGAGGTTTATCGGCTAGCGGTTTAACCGATTTGCAGTTCTGTAGGAAAGCGCAATCTCGTGCCGCCGGTCGCTATGGCATCACTGCTCCAAATAATGTCCGGATCAGCGCGGCCAGCCGTTCCGGATGCTCCATCGGAATGAAGTGCGACACATCTTTCCAGTGGACATCGTCACCAGTGGCAAAGGCGTCAGCGAGCGGTGGCCATGTGGGGCTGATCGAAAAATCCATCGATCCCGTCCGCTCGCCGGTCCGCGCGCGTAGCACCGTCACCGGGCACGCAACCGTCGCGACCGATGGCATCGCGTTGTTGAGAAACGATCCCTGATAGGCGCTCGCTTCCAGTTGCGGTGGGCAGGCCAGTTCCAGCCCGTCGCCGTCCGCTGCTGGCAACAGGCCGAAGCGGCAATAATCCTCGAGCGCCTGTGGTTGCCAATGGCAATAGGGTTCGCGGCTGGCGAATGCCGCTATCATCGCCTCCGCGCTGGCCCAACGATTGCGGCGGCGGGCCACCGGGTGGTCGGCAAGATCGGGCACGGCGGCTTCTGGCTGGTAAATGTCGGGCGACAGGATCACCGGATCGACCAGCAGTAACCGGGCGAAGCGGTCGGGGCGTTGTGCTGCGACGCGGGTCAGGCAAAAGCCGCCCATGCTGTGGCCGACGCCGATGACTGGGCCTGGCAAGGCGCTGTCGAGCAGCGGAAGCACGTCGTCCGCCGTGGCGTTCCAGTCGATCAGTGACGAAGGATTGTAACTGCGCCCATGCCCGCGCAGATCGGGCGCAACGATGTGCCAATCGCCCGGCAACGCTGCGACAGTTGCATCCCAGACGCGGGCATGGAAGCCGGTAGCATGGAGCAGTAGCAGCGACGGACGGTCTGAAGGCGTTCCCCATTCAAACCAGCATAGGTCGCCTTGCGGGGTTTCGAGGCTTTGCCGGGCAGGTTCAGCGAACGCCAATGCAGGGCACCCCGTAGGCGGTCATATGGCGATCGGCAGTGACCAGTCGCATGTCTTCCGAAGCGGCTTGGGCGAGCAAAAGATGGTCGAACGGGTCATTATGTCCATCGACCTGAGGGAGCGCAGCCACAGCGGCCATGTGCGCTGGCGCAAGTGCGAGAATGGCGAAGCCGTCGCCCGCCGCCTCGTTCCATGCATCCTGCGCCGCGACAGCCAGCTTGCCCTTGCGATGCTTGATGGCAATTTCCCAAAAGGAGGCAGCGCTGACCCATGGCTGGTTGGCCGGATCGGCCAGGACAGCGCGAACGCGCTGTCCCAACCGCGGGTCATCGCGCTGCCACCAGATCAGGACATGGGTATCGAGCAGCAGCTTCACGTGCGCGGAAGCTGACTGTCATCGAAAGGCAGCGGATCGAAGCCGGGATCGTCATAAGGCCATGCCTCAAGTGTTTCCAGTGCGCCTTCGGGCCAGTTGTCTAAATCCTCTGTCGAGGCGGACAGATGGCGCATGGCACCCGGCTTGCGCGGTTTGCCGTCCTTGGTGAATACCCATGTGCCTTTGACGAAATAAGGCTGTCCTTCCGGGCCGTGTCCCGCAAACGTGGCAGCTGCCGGGGCGATATTGGGCGCGCCAGCAGTGCCGGTCGCGGTTTGGGCGTGAAAGGGCATTGGCATTTCGCGAGCCTTGGCTGAAACCGCTTCGGCGTATGGCAATGGATAGCTACCTGCCCCACCGATCGATTGCAGATAGGCTTTCACTAACGCCGACAGCGAGGTGCCCATTTGCGCCGCATGGATGCGGGCGCGGCGATGGACGTCGTCGTCGATAGCGATCGTGACATTCTTCATGACGTCACAGTATCACATTTTCACGAAAACGCAAGAAGGGGGTGGATCAGCTCTTCGGCCCATCGACGACGCGGATATGCAGTTCCTTGAGTTGCTTGTCCGAGACCAGCGAAGGTGCGTTCATCATCAGATCCTCGGCCTTCTGGTTCATCGGAAACAGCACGACCTCGCGGATGTTCGGCTCGTTCGCCAGCATCATGACGATGCGATCGACGCCCGGCGCGGAGCCGCCATGTGGCGGCGCGCCGAATTTGAAGGCATTGATCATTCCGGCGAAATCGCGGTCGACATCGGCCTGCGAATAGCCGGCGATCTCGAACGCCTTGTACATGATGTCGGGGCGGTGGTTGCGGATCGCACCCGATGACAGTTCGATGCCGTTGCAGACGATGTCATATTGCCAAGCGAGGATGTCGAGCGGGTCCATCGTTTCCAGCGCTTCGAGTTCGCCTTGCGGCATCGAGAAGGGGTTGTGACTGAAGTCGATCTTGCCGGTATCCTCGTCCGCTTCAAACATCGGGAAATCGACGATCCAGCAGAATTTGAACTCCCCGTCGCCGATCAGGCCGAGCTGTTCGCCGACGCGGGTGCGGGCGAGGCCAGCCAGCCGCGCCGCCTGCGCTTCCTTGCCAGCGGCAAAGAAGCAGCCATCGTCAGGTCCGAGGCCGAGCGCATCATAGATCGCCTGCATCCCCGCTTCGCCGTGGTTCTTGGCAATCGGCCCGCCGAACTCACCGCCCTTGCGGGTGACATAGCCGAGGCCGGGATAGCCCTCGCCCTGCGCCCAGGCGTTCATATCATCAAAGAATTTGCGGCTCTTCTCGTTCGTAGCAGGAGCGGGGATTGCTCGCACGACACTGCCCGCCGCGACCATGTCGGCGAAACGACCGAAGCCCGAGCCGATAAATTGCCCGGACACATCGGTAATGATCAGCGGGTTGCGCAGGTCGGGCTTGTCGTTGCCGTATTTCAGCATCGATTCCCGATAGGGAATGCGCGGGAACGGCGCGGGGGTGACCGTCTTGCCGTCGGCGAACTCCTCGAACACGCCGTGCAGCACCGGTTCGATGGCGGCAAAGACATCGTCCTGCGTGACGAAGCTCATCTCGAAATCGAGCTGGTAGAATTCCCCGGGGCTGCGATCGGCGCGCGCATCCTCATCGCGGAAACAGGGAGCGATCTGGAAATAGCGGTCGAAGCCGGCGACCATCAGCAACTGTTTGAACATTTGCGGTGCCTGCGGCAGCGCATAGAATTTGCCGGGGTGGACGCGGCTGGGTACGAGGAAATCGCGCGCGCCTTCGGGTGACGAGGCGGTGAGGATCGGCGTCTGGAACTCGGTGAAGCCCTGATCGGTCATCCGGCGGCGAAGCGACGCGATCACGCCTGAGCGGAGCAGGATATTCTTGTGGAGCCGTTCGCGCCGAAGATCGAGGAAGCGGTATTTGAGGCGGATGTCCTCAGGATACTCCGACTCGCCAAACACCGGCATCGGCAGTTCCTGCGCTGGCGACTGAACGGTCACGGTTTTGGCGCGCACCTCTACTTCGCCGGTCGGCAGGTTGGCGTTGACCGTCTCGGGCGAGCGCGCCAGCACGTCGCCAGTCACCGTCAGCACGCTCTCGACGCGCGCATTATCCAGCACGGCGAAATCGGCATCTGCGGCGTTGGCGACGATCTGGGTGATGCCATAATGATCGCGCAGATCGACGAACAGCAAATTGCCATGGTCGCGCTTGCGATGGACCCAGCCCGACAGGCGGACGGTTTCGCCGACTTCGGCGCTGCGGAGCTGGCCGCAACTGTGGGTGCGGTAGATATTCGGGTGGATTTTCATGCCTGCGCCTAAGGATGGGCAGGGCCATTTTGTCAAGCTGAGCGCGGCGCGACGGCTGTGATCGGCAAATTTGCGACTCGTTTCGCCACGGGCTTCAAACTTGGCGATTTCCGTCCTAAGACCGGTCGATGACAGCCCCTTTGTTGATTACCGACAGCGCCGCCCTGGCCCAATTCTGTGCACTGATATCTGACGCGTCGTTCATCGCCGTCGATACCGAGTTCATGCGCGAATCGACTTATTATCCGGAGCTTTGCCTGGTTCAGGTGGCGACGCCCGAGTATAGCGCGGCGATCGATCCGCTGGCCAAGGATATCGATCTCAAACCGCTGCTGGACCTGCTGGTCGAGCGCGAGGATATCCTCAAGGTGTTCCATGCCGGCGGTCAGGATGTCGAGATCATCTACAATCTCACGGGCAAGACCCCACACCCGATTTTCGATACGCAGATCGGCGCAATGGCACTCGCCCAGGCCGAGCAGCTTGGTTATTCCAATCTGGTCGAGAGCTGGCTGGGCCTAAGCCTCGACAAGGGCGCACGCTTTACCGACTGGTCGCGCCGTCCGCTCGACCGACGGCAAATCGACTATGCCATTGCCGACGTTACGCATCTTGCCGTGATTTTCCCAAGGATGCTCGACAAGCTCAAACAGACCGGGCGCGGCCAGTGGCTCGATGAGGAAATGGAAAAGCTCGCCGATCCGGCCAATTATGCGATGCATCCGGAGGATGCCTGGTACCGGGTCAAGGTCCAGTCGAAAAAGGCCGATGTGCTCGGTCGGCTGAAGGCCGTGGCGGCCTGGCGTGAGATCGAGGCGCGGTCGAAGAACCTGCCACGCGGGCGCATCGCCAAGGACGAGACGCTGGCGGAAATCGCTGCGCACCCGCCGCGTCATCAGGACGATCTCGGCAAGATACGCGGGTTGTCTTCCAGCTGGCGTAACAACGACATTGGCGCACGGCTGATGCAAGCGCTGGCGGACTCGGAACCGATGAGCCGCGAGGAAATGCCTGCCGCTCCGCAACGCGGCCCCAGTCTGGGCAAGGATGGTAGCCTTGTCGCCGATCTGCTGAAGTTGCTGCTCAAAATCCGCGCGCGCGAGATGAGCGTCGCATCGCGGCTGATCGCGCGCAGCGAGGAGTTGGAGCATCTTGCTGCCGGTGTGCGTGACGGTCTTTCGATCCTGACCGGCTGGCGCGCCGAAACATTCGGACGCGACGCGCTGGAACTGGTAGAGGGGCGACTGGGTTTTACCGTGCACAAGGGCCGTCTGGTGATGACCCGCACCGCCGATGTCGTCAGCGTTGACGGCGATGCAGAGCCAGCCAGCGAAACGGAGACGAACTGATGCGCAGCCTCATCACCCCCATCATCGCACTGGCGGCGTTGTCATCCAGCCTGGGGGCCTGTGCCCAGCGCGATGGCGAGCCTTACACCACTGGACAAAGGGAGCCGATTTCCTTGCGCGACGAAGACGATCAATGCGGGGCCAGCCTGGTGCAGAGCTTCGTCGGCATCCGTGCCAACGATACGCTGCGCGCCGAAATCACCAGCCGATCAGGCGCGCGAACGGTGCGCTGGATCGAGCCCGGCATGGCGGTGACGATGGACTTCCGGCCTGACCGGCTGAATGCCGAACTCGATCAGGATGGCGTGATCACGGTTATCCGCTGCGGGTAATTTTCGGCCATCGTTGCGAGCATCGCGAAGCAAACCAGGGTTGCGCCGTGCCGCAATGGATCGCTTTGCTGCGCTGGCAATGACGGACTTATGGTTCGACCGTCAGCTCAGCTTTCAACTCCAGCGCGTCGGCCAGCGGTTTCAGCCGCTTCTCGACCTGCTCACCGCGCAGGCTAGCCCCATCGCCTACCAGCATCAGCCGCAAATGGGTGTCATTGCTATCCAGCCGCGAGCGCGCGAATGCCCCTGACGCCCCGCCCGACAGCCGCTGCGCCAGCCGGATCGCCAGCCCCCAATGGCTTGCCCTTAGCAAGCGCGGTTCCAAATTCTGCCCCAGCGGCACGACGAACGGATGCCCCTGCCCTCCCGCCGCAGTGAACAATGTCTGCGCCATGATCAGCCGGTCGGTCAGATCAATGCCCCACCATTGTCCATGCAGGGCCATCTCCGCAGCACGCTCGGCGCGAAAATCGGGGTTGGCGGTCGATGCGACATCGGACAGCAGGCAGCAGGCGAGGCGCAATCGTGCTGCGGGTGCATCGTCGAGGTCGAACAGCGATGCGATCCATGCATTCATAGCGCGGCCATGTGGCGCAAAGCGCGCGAAGCGCCGCCCTTCAGCCTCGGCGGCGGCAATCAGCGGGTCTTGCTGCTGGATCGCTTCGGGCAAGGCCTCGAACAGCAGACCTTCACGCAGACCGCTGGTCGAAACGACCAGACGGCTGCTCTGCAACTGCCGCACCAGCGGCACCAGCAGCGCTGCCGCATCGGGCAAGGTCGCCACACGCGCCGATGCTAACCCGTCGATCCTGCTTAGAGCGAGCAAATCGGCGGTCTTCAGCCTTCGCGCTAGCCGGGGAATAGCTTCGACCGGCATCTTGTGCCCCGACACCACCGGCATCGGATCGCGCGCCAATATCATATCGTAGCGCGCCAAAGCCCGCCACGAGCCGCCAACCATGTAGAGTGGTAACCCTTTGTCTTCGCCGGGCCAGCCGGATCCCTGAAGCAGCTTGACGATATGCTTGATGAATTTTGGGCCATGCGCCTGTCGCAACGCACCGATGCGCAACACGCCCAGAGGGAAGCTGCTGTGATGCGCGGTTCTGCCGTCCTTCACACGCACCAGTTCGAGACTGCCGCCGCCGAGATCGGCGACGATGCCGTCGGCATCGGGGATGGCAGAGATGACACCATAGCCCGATGCACGCGCCTCGTCCCGGCCGGACAGCAGTGCGATGTCGAGGCCGATGGCGCGGGCATCGGCAAGAAATTCCGCACCGTTGCTGGCATCGCGCACCGCCGCCGTGGCGACGCAGCGCAGGTCGACGATGCCCATCGATTCGGCGAGCGCCTTGAAGCGGGTGAGACCGGCGATGGCGCGGCGATAGGGCTTGGGCTCGATCGCGCCGCTGGTGGCGAGGCCCGAACCCAGCCCTACCATCAGTTTTTCGTTGAACACCGGCGTCGGCGCACGCGCGGGTCCGGCATAGACCACCAGACGCACCGAGTTGGAGCCGATGTCGATGATCGCGGCACGGCGCTCGGCGCCATCGGCGCTAAGGTTATCATCGGCGGTAAGGGCATCATCCATGCCAGCGCGCCAGATCGAGTTTGGGCACGTCCTTGCGTTTGCGCAAAGCATCGCCGCGCCCTGACAGCGAGGGGTTGTTCATGAAATAGCGGTGCAGGTTGAACGGCTTGTCGCCCGCTTCCATCCGCCGATAGCTGCCGTCGCTGTTCAACACCCAGCTTTGCTCATTGTCGATGAGATTGGCGACGAGCACCTGATCGAGGATCTGGTCGTGCACGGTCTTGTTTTCGATCGGGATCATATATTCGACGCGGCGGTCGAAGTTGCGGTTCATCCAGTCGGCCGAGCTGATGAACAGCTTTGCCCCGCGCGACGGCAGCACCTCGCCATTGCCGAAGGCGAACACCCGGCTGTGCTCAAGGAAGCGTCCGACAACCGACTTGACCTTGATGTTCTCCGACAGGCCAGGAACGCCCGGACGAAGGCAGCAAATCCCACGCACGATCAGCGCGATCGGCACGCCCGCCGCGCTTGCCTCATAGAGTTTCTCGATGATCGCCTCGTCGACCAGACTGTTCATCTTGGCCCAGATGCCCGATCCGCGCCCGGCGCGGGCATGGGCAATCTCGTCATCGATCAGGTCGCATAATTTCTTGCGCAGACCATGCGGCGAGATGGTCAGCATTTCGAGATTGGTCGGTTCGATATAGCCGGTGATATAGTTGAACAGCTGTGCCGCATCGCGCGCGGCGCGCTTGTCGGCTGTGAAGAAGCTGAAATCGGTGTAGATGCGTGCGGTTACCGGATGGTAATTGCCGGTGCCGAAATGGCAGTAGCTGCGGAAGGCATTGCCCTCTCGCCGCACTACCATCGATACCTTGGCGTGGGTCTTCCACTCGATGAAGCCATAGACCACTTGCACACCGGCGCGCTCGAGCTGGCCCGCCCAGTGCAAATTCTGCTCCTCGTCGAAGCGCGCCTTGAGTTCGACGACGGCAGTGACCGATTTGCCAGCCTCGGCGGCCTCGATCAGCGCGCGGATGACCGGAGACTGATCGCCGGCGCGATAGAGCGTCTGTTTGATCGCCACGACATCGGGGTCAGCCGCGGCCTGCCGCAGGAAGGACAGCACCACCTCGAAACTCTCATAGGGATGGTGGACGACGATGTCCTTGCTGCGGATCGCCGCGAAGCAATCGCCGCCATGGTCGCGGATGCGTTCGGGGAAGCGCGCGGTGAAGGGCGGGAATTTGAGGTCGGGACGGTCCTCGCCGACGATCTGCGCCAAATCGGCGATACCGATGATGCCGTCAGGCTTGAGCATCTCGGGCTCCTCGCCCGCGCTCTCGTCCATCAATTCCTCGATCAGCGTGTCGGGGGTGTCGGCATCGAATTCATAAAGCACGATCCGCCCGCGACGGCGGCGGCGGATGGCGGTGCGGAAATGCTGGACTAAATCCTCGGCCTCTTCCTCCAGCTCGATATCGGAGTCGCGGATCACGCGGAAACTGCCCTGCGACAGCACGGTGAATCCGGGAAACAGCAGATCGGCAAACAGCGGGATGACCGTGTCGACCGATACATAGATCGCCTTTTCGCCGGGCACGCGAACGAAGCGCGGCAGCGTCGGCGGAATCATCACCAGCTCGCGCACCGCTTCCAGATCGGACTGACGCACCAGATCGAACATCACCGCCAGCCCCTTGTTAGGGATGAACGGAAACGGATGCGCCGGATCGAGCGCCTGCGGCGTCAGGATCGGGAAAATCTGCTCGATGAAATGGCGCTGTAGCGCAGCGCGATGCTTCGCCGCGCCCGCCAGCTCGTGCACCACCTCGATCCCGCGCAGCGCCAGTTCGCGCGACAAGCCATGCCATTCGGTCTGCTGTTCTGCGACGAGGCGCTGGCTGGCCCCAGTGATCGCGACGAGCTGCTGCGTCGGGGTGAGACCGTCCTGCGATCGTTCCTCGATCCCCTGTAGCTGGTGCGCCTTGATGCCAGCGACGCGGACCATGAAGAATTCGTCGAGATTATTGCCCGAGATCGACAGGAAGCGCAGCCGCTCGAGCAGCGGATGCGCTTCGTTGCGCGCCTCCTCCATCACCCGCCGGTTGAAGGCGAGCCAGGACAATTCGCGGTTGAAGGTACGCTGGCCGGGCAGGACAAAGCCGTGATGCGCGGTTCGCCCGCTGCCATCCTCGGTACGCGAGGCGCTGGTCGGTGCGGCTATGTCTGTCACGCTGGCTCCGGCGATTCGCTTTCGGTCCCTGCCTCATACAGCCCCGCCTCGATCAGCGCAGCCCGCGCGATGGCGATACTTGCACCCTGCCCGCTGGCGAGCGCATGCGCATCGATCGCGGCGACAGCGGCATGGATCGCGGCGTAGCTGCGTTCGATGCGCGCCGCGACATAGCTGCCCAGCTGGGGCGCAGGATTGAGGCCGCGCGCGTTGAGCAACCGCTCGATCAGGTCACGCGTCAGGCACGCGTCAGGTGCGCCGAACTCGACCATCGGCGCGCTGGCGAGACGGGTGCGCAGGTCCGGCAGGCTGATGGCGGCGACTTCGGTTGGCGATGCGGCGATAACCAGCAACCGCGCACCGCCGCCTTGCGCGCGGTTCCATGCGTGGAACAGCGCTATTTCGTCGGCGGAAGCGAGATTATCAATCAATTCGCCGCCGCCCGATGCAATGAAAGCTTGCCCGAGCAAAGTCCGTCCCGATCCTCGCGGGCCGACTAGAACCGTTGCCGGGGCGATCCAGCAGCGATGATCGAGGATATGCTGGACAGCGGTGCGATTGCTGTCGCCGATCAGAAACGGCGTGTCGCTGCCCGCGTCCGCCGCGCGCCAGCCGAGCGGCAGGGGAAGCTGGCGGCTCCTGGATGCCGAAACGAGCGCGTCGCCGAACAGGTCGCGCGCGGTCTGTTTTGTCGATGTGGCGCTCATCGGGTGATGCGGAACGTCCCGCCGCTCTCCGCCACGCGCCACCCGGCCGCCGCGAGCACCGACCGCAACGCCGCCGCATCGCCGCGATAGCGCACCCGCACCACCGATACGCCGCCGATGGCGACGCTGCTGGTGCTCGCGCCATCGACACCCGGCAGCGAACGGAGCGACGATTCGACCGCCAGCACCGCGCCCGAATCAGGTGTATCGACTTGCACCGAATAGGTCACCGCTGCGGCAGTGGCTGGCGCCGAAGGATCGGTGGACGCGCCCGGTGCGTCGATAGTCGTCGCGGCTTCCTCGACCGGCTTTTCGATTTCCTCGGGCGCGACGGGTGCCTCAATGATCAGGCTGGGGTCGGTGCGCAGCCGCCCGTCGGCGAGCGCGCCGGTGTAGATCGCGTCGATTCGTCGCACGCCTTCGACCATCAGATTGCGCATTCCGGTGGGATTTCGCGTGGTCAGGGTGAAGCTGCCGAGCAGTTCGTTGTCGGGGCCATAACGCGCCGAGAAATAGCCGACGATCGGCCCGCCCGGCCACATGCGTTCGATGCGGACGGTAGGGATCAGTACGTCCGAGGCGCCATATTGGTCGAGAATCTCGCGCCACCATGCGCGGTTGCGTCGCCGCATCTGGCCGGCATTGAGCAACAGCGTATCCGCCCCGAGCCCCGACGTGCGGACATAATCGACGCTGCTGTCAGCCGTGCGGAACTCCGCCCAGCCACGCTGCCACTCGCTGCGCTGTTCAAAGGCCTGGGCGACGCCGCCTTCATAGACCATCGGCAGCACCAGATAGGGTGGCGAGCGAAAGATGCGGCCGGATATGCCGAGGATCTGCCCGGCGCGGGCACGGTCGAATTGCACGCCCAACGTCGCGATATAGCGCCCGGGCCCGATCTGTTCGCGGTCGATGACGATGGCGGTGACGATACCGTTCAATGTAGAATCGGGCAGGCGAGGTGCGGAGGCTCCGCCGTTGACCTGTTTGAACAGCGCCTCCCAGCCGAGCCGCTGCGCTTCCTGCCAGCCTTTGCTGCGCGCCGCTTCGGCGCTGTCGCCAGTGACATCGACGCGGACGCCGCGGACCATCAGGTCGCTGCTGCTGTTAACCGGCGCAATTCCGCGGTCGCCCGCCTCCAACTGGGCGTAGCCGATCGCGCCAGCGCTCAATGCCGCGACAATCAACGGCACGGCCAGCCAGCGCCGATTGCCGACGGTTGGGAATAGGAGATCACTCACGCGCGCTCTTTTGACCATATCGTCGTGGAAATCAAAGCCCGATGTGGCTAGCGGGGGACGATGAGCGATACCACACCCCGATCCGCCGGATATACATATGCCCAGGCCGGCGTTTCTATCGCCGCAGGCAACGCCCTGGTTCGCGCCATCGCCCCGCTGGCGAAAGCGACGCGGCGACCGGGAGCAGACGCCGATCTGGGCGGGTTTGGCGGCTTCTTCGATCTGCGCGCGGCAGGCTTTACCGATCCGCTGCTCGTTGCCGCCAACGATGGCGTCGGCACCAAACTGAAGCTGGCTATCGACAGCGGCAGGCATGACACGGTCGGCATCGATCTGGTGGCGATGTGCGTCAACGATCTGGTGGTGCAGGGAGCAGAGCCGCTGTTCTTCCTCGACTATTATGCCACCGGCAAGCTCGACAATGCTATCGCCACGGCGGTCGTCGCGGGCATTGCCGAGGGGTGCAAGCAGGCGGGCTGCGCGCTGATTGGCGGCGAGACGGCGGAGATGCCGGGGATGTACAGCGACGGCGACTATGATCTGGCGGGATTCTGCGTCGGTGCGGTCGAGCGGGATCAGGTGTTGACGGCGGACAGGGTGGCAGCGGGGGATGTGATCCTTGGTCTGGCCTCGTCGGGGGTGCATTCGAACGGCTATTCGCTGGTGCGCCGTCTGGCCGCGGACAAAGGATGGAAGCTCGACCGCCCTGCCCTGTTCGACCAGAGTGTGCTGCTGATCGATGCGCTGATGGCGCCGACTCGAATCTATGTGAAGAGCCTGCTGCCGCTGATCCGCTTGGGCCACATCCACGCGCTCGCGCATATCACCGGCGGCGGGTTGCTCGAGAATATCCCGCGCATCCTGCCCGCGCATCTGCACGCGCATGTCGACGCCGATGCGTGGGAACAACCGAGGCTGATGGCGTTCCTGCAAGCGCAAGGGCAGATCGAGCCCGAGGAACTGGCCCGGACATTCAACTGCGGCGTCGGTATGGCGGTGGTGGTGGCCGAGGCGGATGTTGCTCAGGTGACTGCCGAACTGGAAGCGGCGGGCGAGGTGGTGCGCCTGATCGGTCGGATTGTCGAAGGTGCGCGTGGCTGCACCGTCAGTGGCAGCATCGAGACGTGGAGCGCCAAGGCTGAATGGAGCGCGACGCATGCGGGGTGAGCCACCAAAAAAGGGGACAGTCCCCTTTTTCCCCTCTCGCTTGCGGGAGGGGTTAGGGGTGGGCCTGTCGATACGGCACCGTTCCATCCTGACAGATCCCCACCTCCGGCCCCTCCCGCAAGCGGGAGGGGAGATGTGAAATCCCGCGTTGCCATTCTCATCTCGGGCACCGGCACCAATATGGCGGCGCTGCTCTATGCCAGCCGCTCCGCCGATTGTCCCTATGCGGTGGTGTTGGTCGCATCGAACAACCCTGACGCACCTGGCCTGAGGCTTGCTGCGGCGGAAGGCATCGCCACGTTCGCGCACAGCCACAAGGGCATGGACCGCGCCGCGTTCGATGCGCTGATCGACGCGCAGCTGTTTACCGCCCGCGTCGATATGGTGGCACTCGCCGGATATATGCGCCTGCTCTCGCCGGGATTCGTCGAGAAATGGGCGGGGCGGATGATCAACGTCCATCCCTCGCTGTTACCCAAGTACAAAGGGCTCGACACCCATGCCCGCGCGATAGCGGCAGGGGACAGCCATGGCGGCTGTTCAGTGCATATCGTCACCGAGGCGGTCGATGACGGCGCAGTGCTGGCGCAGACGCCGGTGGCGATCCTGCCCGGCGACACGCCCGACAGCCTCGCCGCGCGCGTGCTGATCGCCGAGCACCAGCTCTACCCGCGCACGTTGGCCGCCTTCGTCGTGCGCGAGCAGTCGCCCGACTTTCTGATCGCGCAGGTCCGCGAACGCGCGCTTGCTCTGCCTGAAGCCGACGAGATCGTCAGCCACGGCATGCCCTGCTTCGGCATCGTCAAGGGCAAGAAATTCGCCTATGTTTCGAACGACCATCATGGCGACGGACGCATCGCGCTGCTGGTCAAGGTCAGCGGCATCGACGAGCAGGCCCAGCTGATCGAAACCGACCCCGACCGCTACTATCGCCCCGCCTATTTCGGCGACAGCTGGATCGCCATCCGCCTCGACCTGGGCGATACCGACTGGGGGCATATCGGCGAATGGCTGGCGAAAAGCTGGCGGTGCATTGCTCCGAGGAAGCTGGCGGGCCTGATGGATGTCGCCGATGCCTTTTGAACCCGGCGCGCTTTGCGGCGGAGCGGATGCTCAGGCGGCTTGGCGCGCGGCGAGGAAATTATAGGGATCGATGCCGCGCCCGCGATAGGCGGCGTGGCATTCGCGGTAGAGGGTCGGATCGCCGATACCGAGGCGTTGGCGGGCGCTGAGGATGGGCTCACGCAGCAGATCGAGGATCGATTCCTCGTGGATTTTCAAAGCCGCCGTCCCGTGCCGCTGACCCTGACGGAGCGCGCCGAACACCGGCGCACCGGCGCGGACCTTGCGCTTGATTTCCAGACCGCCGGCATAGGCAATGAAGAAATTGCCGAGATTGCGGTTCTGGCCATAGGTAAACGCCAGCACGCATTGCTCGCCGAGCGCGTCGCGGCCATAGCCGGTCAGGACATGCAGCATGTCGTGGGTGTCGCGCAGGCGATCGCCATACCATTGAATTTGATCGGTAAAGACCGGACGACCGCGACGCATCTTTTCGGATTCGGCAACGAGGCCCGCTGCCGTAAGACCTTCGCTTTCCATGAAATCGACATAGGCGCGACCGACGGTGCCCGGCGCAAGCAGCTTTAGCGTCGCATGATCGTCGAGGATCGGAGCCAGAAACGCCTCCTCGCGCATCAGCCGCTGGCCCTTGGCACTATCGATGAACGCGCGCGCATCGGGAACGAAGCCCTTGCGCGGCAGCGCTTCGAAGATGTGGAAAACCTGCTCGGTATCTTCCTTGTCGGCGATCAGCTTGCGGAAATGGCCGAGCGCCTTGAGCGGGCGGAATTTCGGCGCGACGCGGCGCGGATCGGAAAAGGTGGCGGGGGTGGCGGTTGCGGTCATGCTCTGGCTTGCTCGGTTGGGACGGGCGCGATTCGCGCCGCTGTCGGTATCGATAAGGTCGAAATAATTAAACTGACACTAATGTCAATAAAGAAACCATTGGTGCATGCCCGGCGAATGGTGGATCAGCACGCTTTGCCCCTCCCCGGATTCCACCATGATCGAGCATCCCACCCTGCCCTATACCGCCCTGCCCGCGATGAACGACGGCGAGCGGATTGCCGCAGCCGAAGGGTTTCACGCGAGCGTCGCGTCCCGGCGGACCTGCCGCATGTTCAGCCCGGAACCGGTACCGCGCGCGGTGATCGAGGCGGCGATTCTTGCGGCGGGGACCGCGCCGAGCGGGGCCAATCACCAGCCGTGGCATTTTGCCGTGATTGGATCGGCCGACAGGAAAGCGGCGATCCGTGCCGCCGCCGAAGAGGAAGAGCGCCTATTCTACGCGGGCAAGGCCGGGCAGGAATGGCTGGAGTCGCTCGCCCCGCTCGGCACCGATGACGACAAGAGTTTCCTTGAGGTTGCTCCCTGGTTGATCGCGGTGTTCGGCCAGCGGCGCGGCGGGATCGAGCCGGGCGCCACACGGCAGAATTATTATGTCACCGAAAGCGTCGGCATCGCTTGCGGGCTGCTGCTGACCGCATTGCATAGTGCCGGGCTGGCGACGCTGACCCATACGCCATCGCCGATGGGCTTTTTGCGGCGGGTATGCGAGCGGCCGGCCGACGAAAAGCCGCTGATGCTGATCGTCACCGGGCTGCCTGCTGCCGATGCAACGGTGCCCGAATATGCGACGCGCAAGAAGCCGCTGGAGCAGATTTCGAGCTGGCTGTGACTCATTCGCGGCGTTCGAAGCGCGCCACGCCCGGCCCGAGCGTGTTGGTGCCGAGCGCGAGCCGCTCGCCCGACCAGTCGGCGACGAAGAAGGTGCGGCGCGAGACTCCTTCGACGATGCGCGCGCTGTTGCTGTCGATCGCCAGACCGGCGGAAGGGTGATCGCGGGCTTCGGCGGCAACGGCGATGAAGGCCGAGTAATTTTCCTTGTTCTCGCCCTGGATGAAGACATTGTCGGCGATGCGGCCGGTAGCTCCGGCGGGCAGATCGATCATATAGTTGGTTTCGGTGCCTTGCGTATCGTCGAACATATTGTCGACGATCTCGGCGCGGGCGGCGCGGCTTTTGATATAATGACCGCCGGTGCCGCGCTCGAAGCGGGAGCGGGTGACCGTCAGGCTGCCATAATCGCCGATGTAGATCGAGTGGGCGCACGGGTGATCGCCGCAGCGGCCGAGGCGGCTGAAGGTCGAGCGGTCGATGCGGATGCTGGAATTGGGGTCCGCGCCGGTGAGAATGCCCTGTTCGCTGTTGCGGAACATGGCGTTAACGACGCTGAGATCGCCTTGCTCGAGCCGGATCCCTGCGCCGTTGAGATCGGGCACGCGCATATTCTGGAAGACGATGCCGTCGATGGTCGCGCTTGCCCCGCGCAACACCAGCGCGGCTTTGCCTTCGCAGGCGGTGCCATCGAAGATCGCTGTGCCGGGCTGACTGGCGCGGAATGTGACTGTGCCAGCGGTCTGGACGGCGCATTGGCGATAGCTGCCCGGCGCAAGCAGCACGGTGCCCTGCCCTTCGCCAATGGCATCGACCGCCGCCTGGACGCTGCGGAAATCGCGGCGCAGTTCGGGGACGGAAACGGCCTGGGCAAAGGCGTGCGAGGCGGTCAACGCGAGGGCGAGGACGATGAGGGTGCGGAGACGGGCGATCATGGGGTTCGGCATAAGCGGTAACTGCGGGTTGCTCCATGATGAATTTGCCATGCTGTCCCGGCGGGGGAGCGGGCATTAAGCATGGCGGCGGCGGCGGCTTATTAGGGACAGTCCCTGGCTTATTAGGGACAGTCCCTAATAAGATACACAATGCCGCAGATGGCTGAAGTGCGCACAATTCTTATTAGGGACTGTCCCTAATAAGCCCCGCCGAAGCGGGCTTTGCGGGCCTGTTCGATGATGGCGCAATCGGCCTGCCACTGGTGGTCGGCGTTGCGGCGGGATTGGCGGTCGGTGTCGCGGCGC
>JAYSZB010000074.1:0-1569 GCA_043727035.1 Sphingomonas sp.
GTAGATCAGCCCGTTGCCGTGGCTGTCCTGCGCGAAGTGGCAATCGGCGCACTGCATCCCGAGCTGGGCGTGGATGTCCATCATGTGGACCGACTTGCCGGGGTTGGGACCGGCATCGACGAACTTGCCCTCGCCGCCCTTGCGGAACTTCTCGGGATCGCTGGGATCGACGATGTGCGCGGTGTCGGTGCCGTATGTCGCCATGTCGCCATCGGCATCGAGCAGGTTGCCGCGGCGATCACGCTTGAGGATCGCGCGGAAGTTCCAGCCGTGGCCGTGGTAGTCGGCGAACTGGGTGGCATCGGCCGAAGCGTTGAGATCGTAGACGTTGCGCAGGAACTCGACGTCGCGCCACAGCCCATGCGCCGCAGCCGCCTCGGGATTGCGGTCTAGCGCCTCGCGCGTTTCGGTCGCGGTAGGGTAGAACTGCGTCTTGAACACCTTGGCATAGTCCGCGTCGGACATCCCCGGCGGCTTGGGCGCCTGGTTCTCGGGCCCCGACCACATCAGCGGGGCGCTCGATTCATAGTCCCACATCGTATAGCCGAGGTAGCTGTTCAGGAAGATGTTCGGCTGGTGCATGTGGCAGTTCATGCACTGCGCGGTGGGAATCGCGCGGGTGAAGGCGTGGACCAGCGGATGGCCGCGCTCGCGCTCCTGCATCGTCGGCGGACCATCGTGGCCCCCATCGGTCTTGGCGCCATGCCCGCCCGCGGCGGCCTTGCCGTGATCGTCGCCGTGGGCGGCGGGCTTCTTGCCGTGCTCGTCGAGGCCGGCGACGGCGTGCGCTTCGCCCGCGCTCATCGCGTGGCCGGGCATCGTCCCGTGCGGCGCGGCGGTGCCCGAGGCAGAAGCGAACACTTCCAGCCCGACCGCGGGGGCGATCGCCTTGCGGCAATCGGCGTCCATCGTCGGCGAGTTGACCGGGTCGGTGGAGTCGCCGCCCAGATAGCGGCCGTCGCTGTGGTTTTCGCCCTTGGCACCCTTGGCATCGTGCTTCTTGCCGGTGAGCACGGTGCCGTCGAGCAGCACATGGTGCTCGACCTTTTCGGAGTCATACGTGCCGAAGCTGCCCTTGCGATGGCCGCCCTGGCGCAGCGAGTTGATCGTCGGATCGGCGGTGACCGTCTGCCCGTCGCGCCCGCATTTGCCATAGCCCAGCGAGTGGCGCGGCTCGCGGTCGTTGGCATAGATCACGTGGCAGCTGGCGCAGCCCGAAGTGCGATAGTCGCCCGGCTGGTCGTTGGTCCCCATCTGCCACAGGAACGGATCGTTGAGCCGGGTCTTGTGGATGTTGAGCACCGGGATCGCGACGCGCAGCCCGGTCGCGGGGCCGCGGTTCGACTGCTTGAGGTCGGGGCGTCCGGGCTCTTCGAGCCGCTGGATGATCCCGCCGATGTTGGGCAGGCCGATCTCGGGGAACTGGGGCACGATGTTGCGACCGCCATCCTCAAACACGCGGAAGACGTCCCCCGGCGGGATGGTGTGCCAGGTCGGCAGCGGATAGAGGATGGGCAGCGCCCCGCGCGCCTTTTCGGCGTCGGTGACGGTGCCGAACATCGGCTTGCC
>JAYSZB010000075.1:0-29711 GCA_043727035.1 Sphingomonas sp.
TGCGCGCCGTGCAGCAGGGCCTGACCCATCGCGCTTTGCGCGGCGCGAAAGGCGATGGCCTTAAAGCTGCCGCCATCCTGCCCGCCAACGATAAGCCGCAAATGATCATTGCCGACGATGTCCGCCTTGATCAGCCGCACCGGGCCAACCACGATCCGCGGACCGGGCCAGCCCATCCCATAGGGGCCAGCGCTCTCCAGCGTGGCAACCAGCTGCGGGGTCAGCCCGCCCGGGGCAACCGCAAGGTCCAGCAGCATGGCCTGGCCTGCCATCGCTGCAACGACAGTCGGTCCAAGCTGTGCGTCCAGCCAGTCGCTCAACGGATCAAGCTGGCCGGGCGCAATCGTCAGCCCAGCCGCCATCGCGTGACCGCCGCCCGCAATCAGCAGGCCGTTTTCGCTCGCGGCAATGATCGCAGCGCCAAGATCAACCCCGGCGATCGAGCGGCCCGAACCCTTGCCGCTGCCATCCTCCCCCAGCGCGATGACGATGGCCGGTTTGCCCATGCGCTCCTTCAGCCGCCCGGCGACAATGCCGATGACGCCGGGGTGCCAGCCCTCTCCGGAGATAACCGCCACCGGCGCATTGGCGCATGCGTCGGATCGTTCCAGCGCCTGTTCGGTCACCGCCGCCTCAATGGCGCGGCGCTCCTCGTTCAACCGGTCGAGTTCGGCGGAAATGGCGCGCGCCTCGGCAGGGTCTTCGGTGGTCAGCAATCGTACGCCGAGATCGGCCTGACCGACGCGCCCGCCCGCATTGATCCGCGGCCCCAGCGCAAAACCCAGCTCATGCGCACTGGGAGCCTTGGTCAGCCGCGCCACATCGGCCAGCGCCGACAGCCCGACATTCTGCCGCCGCGCCATAACCTTGAGGCCTTGAGAGACGAACGCGCGGTTCAACCCTTGCAGCTTGGCGACATCGGCAACAGTGCCGAGCGCGACGATATCGAGCAGCGCCATCAGATCGGGCTCGCGCCGCGACGCGAAGAAATCGCTCGCCCGCAACGCCCGAACCACAGACACAGCGAGCAGGAAGGCGACACCCACCGCCGCCAGATGGCCGTGGGTGCGCCCCTCAGCGCTCTCGTCCAGCCGGTTGGGATTGACCAGCGCCAGCGCCGGCGGCAGCGCGGTCGAGCACTGGTGATGATCGACAACGATGACGTCGAGCCCCGCGTCCCGCGCCGCGCCGAGTGCCGCGAACGCCTGCGCCCCGCAATCGACGGTGACGACCAACGAAGCCCCTTCCTCCTTCAACCGCACCAGCGCCTCGGCAGACGGGCCATAGCCTTCGAGCAGCCGGTCAGGAATATAGGGCCGCGCCATCAGTCCGCAGTCGCGCAGCAGGCGGATCAGCAACGCCGCCGACGTCGCGCCATCGACATCATAATCGCCATAGACCGCGACGCTCTCGCGGTCACGAATCGCCGCGACCAGCCGCTCGGTGGCGCTGTCCATATCGGCGAACACCGACGGATCGGGCATGAAGCCGCGCAGCGTCGGGTTGCGATAGCGTTCCAGCTCCTCTCGCGGCGCGCCGCGCGCCAGCAGGATGCGGGTGACCAGATCGTCGGGATGCAGTGTCTCGTCGCCCTCCCCATAGATATTGGCATCGCGCCAGCGCCACGCCTGCCCCGACAGCGACCGGGCGATGCCGAGCGCGGGTTTCGGAGCATCGAGAAGGGTCATCGCGCGGCGAGCAGCGTCGCGCGTAGCGCTCGCGCTTCGGTTTCGGGGATTGCGGAAATCCCATGCTGCCCGGCCTTGCCGCCGGGCACTCCGAAACTGAGATCCGCCAGCGCGAAACGGCGCGCGACAGGGCCGACCGACAGATCGGCGCTCTGGATGTTGCGGGCCGGCAAAATGATGTGGCGGCGTTTGAGTAATCCATCGGCGATGTGCAGAAATCGACCGTCGAAATGCCAGCGACGATGCCGCCAGTCGAGCCAGTTGAACACCAGCACCACCGCTGCGCTTACAGCCGGTGCGAGGGCGATCAGGCGTGGACTGACGGGCAGAGCGATGTCCGCCAGTCTTGTGCCGGGAACGAATGTGAACAGGATGAACAGTAGCGCCGATATCGCCAGCATCATGACGGGTGCAACCAGCATCGAAACGGGATGCGAACGACCCCAATTGGCGCGGATCGAGCGATCATCCTCGAAACCGGCGCGGTCGAGTGCAAGTTCGGCGAGGATCGCGTCGGCCTCCCCCAGCTTGGCGAGCGGCGCGACAAGATGGTCGCTCTCATCCTTGCCATCGCCCGCCAGGCTTTGCAGGCGCAGTTCGTACCAGCCGAACGCACGGCGGATGAAGCCGGTGCTGACCACCGCCGCCTGCACCCGCGCACCGGGAATAGTGACGTCTGTCTTGGTCGTCAGCCCGCGCCGACGACGGAAACCGCGCGCCGTGCGATCCAGCGTGAAGCCATAATCGCGAATGAAGGTGCGGACGATGCCGGTCACCGCGCCGAGCAGCAGCACGGCAATGATGCCGCCGATGATCGACACCCAGCGATGCGCCAGCACCCAGCTTTCGAGGCCGAGCGAGCGGGCGAGATCGCGGTAGAGATCGACGTCGAACGGATTGAAATCGATGACATTGTCGAGATACTGCAGCGCACCGAACAGCACCGCGAATATGGCGAGGCTGAAGTTGAAGATGCCGGCGACGATCAGCCGTGCAGGCGTCATCGCAAAGATGGTGCGGCCTTCGCGGTCATGCTCCGGCGCGGCTGCCTGAACCTCACCGTCGGCGACCGGGACAGTTGGCGCGACGGGTGATCCGCTGCGGTGCTCGCGGATATGGCGGCGCAGCGCCTCGGCCTCGCTCAACGCGATGGCGTCGAGGCTGCCCTCGTCCTTGTCGTCGCTGCTCGCCGATCCGGTCTCGAAGCCGACCTTGGCAAGACCGAGTGCGCGCTGGACCAGCCCTTGTTCGATGCTGACGTCCTGAATGCGATCGAACGGGATGACGCGCTGCTGGCGGCTGAACACGCCGCTGGAAATGCTGACATCGTCGGCATCGACAGTCCAGCTGAACCGACTCCACGACAACCAGGCGATGACCAGATTGATCAGGATATAGGCGGCGATCCCCGGCAAAATGAAGCGGGCCTGATCGGTAAATCCCAATACCGCGACGACCGGAATCAGTTGCAGCGAGCGCGGCCCCAGACGCACGATCGCCAGCAGCAGCGTCAGCGGGTGCAGGCGGCGCGGCTGGCCGATGAAATCCTCGCTGGCGGCGCTCACCAATGCCGCACTCATGCGAAATCGGTCTGGATATGCCGCCGGATGGTGTCGCGCATCGCCTCGGCATCGGCGCGGGTCAAGCCGGGCAGCGTGACGATGCTGTTATGCGTCCCTGCGGTGTGCACCACCAGATGCGCCACCCGGCACAACCGCTCGACCGGCCCCTGCCCGACATCGATATGCTGCACGCGCACGAACGGTACCAGCGTGTCGGTGTGAAACGCATAGCCGCGCGCGACGCGCAGATCGTCTTCGCCGAGGCGGTAGCCCCAGCGGCTGTGCTGGCGCGCGGCGGTGACGGTAACGGTCAGCATGGCCAGCAGCACGAAGGCAACCGACAGGAAGCCCCATTGCAGATCGTTGCCGCGCAGGATCAGCAGGTCAATGGCGATGGCTCCGGCGGTCAATGGCAGCATCAGCAGTGCCCACTGGATGCGCAATACGGTGCGGTAGTCGGGCTCGACGGGGGTCAGCGCGGGTTCGGGATCGCGGGCGACGGGCAGGTCCGGTTCGGTCATGTCGGTGGTTTAGGCGAATGAGACGGTCGGGGGAAGGGGAACCTCCCCGGAACGGGGAGGGAAACCGCCCGAAGGGTGGTGGAGGGGTCGCGGCTTGTCACATTGGCAGCGTGGCAAGCCGCGACCCCTCCGTCTCGCTGCGCTCGCCACCTCCCCGTGCCGGGGAGGTTCTATTGCCTAAGGCACCACCACATTGAAAACGGGATCGGGGGCGCTGTGGCTGGCGAGCCATGCTTGCAGCGCCAGCACGTCGCCCGAGAAAGCCAGCTGACCCGCCGCCATCAACGCCGGGGCCTGTGCCCGTCCGCCGAGCAACGCGGCGAACGCTGTGCGGGTGGTGCGCACTTCTGCCGTCACCGCTGCGTCGTTCGGCCCAAGACGCGGGATTTCGATGACGCCGCGCCTCTCCACCGTCACTGTTTCGTTGGTATCGTTAAAGACGAAGCGGAAAAATTGCGGCGTCGCCAGCGGCTCGGTCGCCGTCAGCCGCGTCGCCAGCGCATCGAACAGGTCGAGCGTCGGGATTGCCGAGACGAAATCGGGCGACTGGCTGCGCATCGGCGCATTGCTCGCCTCGGTCGAGCGCAACGTCGCCGCCGCCGCCAGATAGTAATTTCGCCACGCGCCCGATTCGGCCTGGAATCCCAGCTGCTCATAGGCGTCGGCCAGCGCCGCTTTGGCCGCCGCATTGCTTGGCTCGGCGAACACCAGATGGTTGAGCAGTTCCGCCGCCCAGCGATGGTTGCCCGCCGCCTGCGCCGCACGGCCCGCGCTGAGCAGCCGCTCCGCCCCGCCCGCCAGCTCGACATAGCCCCGCGCGGCGTCTTCGGGCGGCAGTGGATTATAATTGGCCGGCACCCCGTCCCACCAGCCGAAATAGCGTTGATACACCGCCTTGGCGTTGTGATTGACCGTGCCATAATAGCCGCGCGCCGACGGATCGATGCCGAGGCTCGCCGCCGCGAGAATGTCGGGCAACTCGTGCAATGTCGCGCCGCGATTGGCCGCGCCCAATGTGCGATCATGGATGAAGCGATACATATCGCGCTGCCCCGCCAGATAGGTGCGCACATTGTCCTGCCCGAAGGTCGGCCAGCCATGCGATGCCAGTTGCACCTCGGCCTCGCCCCATCGCCCCGCCGCCGCATCGATCACCCGCGACCAGACCAGCGCATCGCGGATCAGCGCGCCGCGCAGCGTCAGCAGATTGTGCAGCGTCTTGGTCGCCACCTCGGTGGTGTGCAGCGCGCGCCAGCGCGGCAAATAGAACAGGAATTCGGACGGGGCCTCGGTATTGGCCGCATCGATGAACTGCATCTCGACGCCGTCGACTATGAGCGTTGCGCCGTCGCTGCCCACCGTCTCGGTGGGCTCCATATAGCCGGTGGTGCCGCCTGCGATCCTCGGACCTAGTCCAGTGTCGATCTGTCCGGTGACGCCGGGACTCAGGCTGGTGCCGAACATATAGGCGGCGCGCCGCTGCATCGCGACACCCGCCAGCACATTCTCCGCCACTGCCTCTCGCGCGAAGCCGTGCGGCGCGATGATCCGCACCTCGCCCGCCGATACCGCCGTGCGCGTTGTCACGCCGCCGACCCCGCCAAAATGGTCGGCATGGCTGTGGCTGAAGATAACCGCAGTGACCGGGCGGGTGCCCAACGCGCGGTTGACCAGATCGAGGCTGGCCCGCGCGGCTTCCTCGCTGGTCAGCGGATCGACGATGATCCAGCCGCGTGTCCCCTTGATGATCGTCATTACCGAAATATCGTAGCCGCGCACCTGCCAGATCGCCCCCGGCACCACCTCGAACAGCCCATGCACCGCATTGCGCCGTGCCTGCCGCCACAGCCGGGGGTGGACTGTGGGTGGCGCGGTTGCGCTGTCGAGGAAGGCGAAGGGCCGCCAGTCCCAGATGGTTCGGCCAGCGGCGTCGGTGATGAGGCCATCACGGATCTGCGCCAGCAGCCCGCGCCGCGCGGCGGCATCCTCGGCGGCCTCACGCGCCTCATCGATCGAAGCGCCGGCGAGCGCGGCGGCGTTGGCGGCACGGGTCGCGTCGCTTGCCTGCTGCGTCTGTGCCGGTGCGGCGATGGCCAATGCCAGCGTAGCGGCGATGATGTGGCGGTTCATATGTCTCTCCCCTCCCAAGACAAGGCGCATCACGTGCCGATCGGCTCACCCGTCAGCGTAATACGGTGCATCACTCGCCGGTGGCCGTGATAATCATTCTGGGCGAAATGCCATGTCGAACGATTGTCCCAGATCGCCACCGACCCCGGCTGCCACTGAACCCGGCACTGATGGGCCTCGCGCATCGCTACCTCGTACAGATAGCTCAGCAGCGGCAGGCTCTCGGCCCGGGTCCAGCCCTCGAAATGCAGGGTGAAGGCCGGATTGACATAGAGCAGCCTGCGGCCCGTCACCGGATGGCGGATCACCACCGGGTGGACGGCGCGGGTTTTGAGGTCGTGGCCCCGTAGCTCGCCCGCCTGATCGGTCTTGGCGTAAACGCCGTCATGGCCATAGATATGGTCGGCGGAATGTACTGCTTTGAGCGTCAAGAGCGTTGCCTTCAGCCCGTCGGACAACGTATCATAGGCTGCGCCCAAGCTGGCGAACAACGTGTCGCCGCCCACCGGCGGCAGCTCGCGCGCGACCAGGATCGATCCCATCGCCGGAATCTGGTCATAACTGTGATCGGTGTGCCAGCCGCCGCCGATATTGACCATCTGCGTCTCGGCCTTGCGCACTTCGGCGATCTCGGGATAGCCGCCATTCGCCGGGAAATAATTATTGACGTCGATGCCGCCCCACGCCCGCGCAAAGACGATATGCTGTTCGGGGCTGAGGCTCTGGTCGCGCAACACCACCACGCCATGATCGGCGACCGCCGCCTTGATCACCGACATCCCGTCGGCGTCGATCGACGTTATGTCCAGATCGCTGAATTCCATGCCGACATGCTCGGCGAGCGGCTGCATCCGCATCATCGTCTCTCCTGTTCCCGTCCGTGCCGCCGCTGGTCGGGCTGCTACGGAGTGACCACAGGATAGAGCGAGCCTCGACAAACACTGTCACTTCGGTAACATTTGGCGCGATGCTTTCCGACGACGCTCTCGCCCATGTCGGCTGGTTCAGTTCCCAGCCCGTTGCGCTGCGTGCGGCGATGCTGGTGCAGCTACGTCCGGTCACGCTGGCGGCGGGCCAGACCGCCTATCTCGAAGGAGACGAAGACACTGGCTTGTGGATTGTCCGCGACGGGCTGCTGCGCCTCGAACTGCCGGTGGGGGACGATCGCGCCGCGCTGATCGGATTGATGCCCGGCGGCAGCGTCTTCGGCCGCTCGCGCATCGGCGGGGCGGCTTCGCGCATCGTCTCCGCCCGCGCCGCGCGGCCGACGCGCGCACTGCTGCTGTCGGACCGGGCGATGGAACGCATCGCGGCGGATCATCCGCATATGTGGCGCGCGCTCAGCCAGGCGGTGCACGGTCAGCTCGATGCTGCGCTGGTCGCGCTCGCGCAGCAGTTGACGCTTGCGCCGCTGGCGCGGATCGCGGCGCGGCTGCTACAATCGGCCCAGCGCGATGTCGTGATGCTCGCCCAAGCCGATCTTGGTGAACTTACCGGACTGTCGCGCAAGGCCGTAAATGCGCATCTGGCGACTCTGGAGCGGCTGGGATTGATCCAACGCGGCTATCGTCGCATCACTCTGATCGATGCAGAAGGGATGTCTTGGCAGGCGCGAGGGCGATGACATGACATGCCGACATTATTGATCATATGGCACAGCCGCACCGGCACGGCGCGCGCGCTGGCAGCGGCCGTGCGCGATGGCGCGACAGGGTGCGGCGAACCGGTCGAGGTGCGCCTGATGGCTGCGGCGGATGTCGCCGTAGAAGATTGCCTGGGCGCTGACGCCTATGTCTTAATCTGCCCCGAGAACCTCGCCAGCATGTCCGGCGCGATGAAGGAAATGGTCGATACCCTTTACTATCCCCTGCTCGGGCGGATCGAGGGGCGGGCGTTCGCGCTGGTTATCGCGGCGGGCACCGATGGGACAAGCGCGGTGCGGCAGTGGCATCGGATCGCGACTGGCTGGCGGTTGAAGCAGGTGGCCGAGCCGCTGGTGGTACGGACGGGGGCGGATACGCCCGAGGCTATACTGGCGGAGAAGGTGGTGCCGGGAGATGCGTTGATTCGCGCGCGGGAGCTTGGTCAGGCCATGGCGGCAGGGCTGGCGATGGGGATTTTTTAGAATGACGGATGGGCGGGCGGATGGCCGATGACACAGGCCCAACAAGCCAGCTTTTCAACTACCCCCGATCCGCCGTCACCACCGCCTCCGACGCGCGCAGCGACGACACTATGCTCATCAGATGCTGGACATCTTTCACCTCCAGCCCGATGTCGAAGCTGTGAAATCCGCCCTCGCGCGATGACAGGCGCATATTGACGATATTCGCGCCCGCTCGCGCGATGATGCCGGTGATCTCCGCAAGCGTGCCCGGCTCGTTCTTGACCACCACCACCAGCCGTGCGGTACCGCCTTCGCTATCGGCCTGCCAGCGCACGTCGATCCAGTCGGCGTCTTCGCCGCTGGCCAGCGCCTCGCAGTCGATGGCGTGGATTTCAATGCCCTTGTCGGGCCGCGACAGGCCGACGATGCGGTCGCCGGGCACCGGATGGCAGCAATCGGCGAGCGTGTAGGCGACGCCCGGCGTCAACCCTTCGATGGTGATAGGCCGTGCCGGATCGAGCTTGACCCCGGCGCGCTTCATATCGGCGACAACGCCGGGAACCAGCGCCTCCATCACGACAGTATCGCGCAGCCGCTGGCGGCCGATGGCGAAGTGCAGGTCGGAGACGCTGGCGAGCTTGAGTCGTTCGAGCGCGACCGTGATCGCCTTGTCGCCGACCTTGACCGGCAGACGGCGGACGATGTCGTCGAACATCGATTGGCCCAGCGTCACGGTCTCGCCGCGTTCCTTGCCACGGACGTGGCGGCGGATGGCGGCGCGCGCCTTGCCGGTGGCGACAAAACCCATCCACGCCGGTTCGGGGGTCTGCTTTGCCGATGTCAGTATCTCGATCGTGTCGCCATTGTTCAACTGGGTGCGCAACGGCACCAGCCGCCCGTTGACCTTGGCCCCGACCGTGGTGTCGCCGAGCCTTGTGTGGACGGAATATGCGAAATCGACTGGTGTCGCGCCCTTGGGCAGCTGGTGCAGCGCGCCCTTGGGGGTGAAAGCGAATATGCGATCTTGATACATCGCCATACGGGTATGTTCGAGGATTTCGTCGGCATCCTGCGCGGTGTCGAGAATCTCGACCAGATCGCGGATCCAGCTCGCCTGACCGTCTGGCTTGGTTCCTTGTTTATAGGCCCAATGCGCGGCCAGGCCGAATTCGCCCTGACGGTGCATGTCGCGGCTGCGCAGCTGGATTTCGACGCGCATATTCCCGGCCCGCATGACCGTGCTGTGCAGCGACTGGTATCCGTTGCGCTTGGGGGTGGAGATGAAATCCTTAAAGCGGCCGGGCACCATTTTCCATTTGCGATGGATGATGCCGAGCGCGCGATAGCAGTCGTCAGCGCTCGGCGTGATGACGCGAAAAGCGATGATATCGGTGACCTGCTCGAAACTGACATGCCGTTCCTGCATTTTGCGCCATACCGAATAGGGGTGCTTGGCGCGACCGATGACCTCGGCCTCGATGCCGTTGGCGGCGAGCAGCGAACGGATTTCGTCGCTGATCTTGGCGACGCGGTCGATGCCGCCGCGGGTCAGCTTGTCGAGTTGCCCGGTGATCGTCGCATAGGCGTCGGGTTCCAGTTCCTTGAACGCGAGCAGCTGCATCTCTCGCATGAACTCGTACATGCCGACGCGTTCGGCCAGCGGCGCGTATATATCCATCGTTTCGCGGGCGATGCGACGGCGCTTGGCCTCAAGCGGGATGAAATGCAGCGTTCGCATATTGTGCAGCCGGTCGGCCAGCTTGACCAGCAGCACGCGGATATCGTCGGACATCGCCAGCAGGAACTTGCGCAGATTCTCCGCCGCCTTCTCGCGCTCGGTCTCGGCGGAAATCTCCTTCTGCTCGATTTGTGACAGCTTGGTAACGCCATCAACCAGCCGCGCGACTTCGGCACCGAACAGCCGCTCGATCTCCTCATATGTCGCCAGCGTGTCTTCCAGCGTATCGTGGAGCATGGCGGTGATGATCGTCGCCTGATCCATCTTGAGGTCGGTCAACAGCCCGGCAACCTCGATCGGATGGCTGAAATAGGGGTCGCCGCTGGCGCGTTTCTGGCTGCCATGCTTCTGCACGGTGAAGACATAGGCACGGTTCAGCGCATCCTCATCGGCATCGGGATCATAGTCCCGCACTTTCTCGACAAGTTGATACTGGCGCAGCATGCGTCTGAATGTGGCGGTTCGACGGGGGGTTGCAACCGGTTTGTTTCAATCGACCTGCGCTAGGTCCGGCTACTGTGGATTGGCGCACACGCACGAAAACGCCGCTGCTTCGCTTTTCGGGAAACAGCGGCGTCGTGTGGCGGTGCGGCAAGAGGGGGAGCCGCACCGCCAAAGATCAGGTCAGCCGATCAGGCCGCTGCGGCGTTGCAACGCTCCAGCGCCGCCGCATCGAGCGCGGTGCCATCGGCGACGAAAGCGGTAACGGTGCCGACTTCGCGCACCAGACGCGCGCACATCACGGCCGGACGGCTGGTGCCGCGCGGTGCCGAGCAATCGCTGCCGGCGCAGTTCCATACGACACCGCCGGCGATGGCGCGGGGTGCTTCAGCAGGGGCGACCAGCGTTGCGTTGTAGAAAGCGCCGGTGCGCGGCTGGGCTTCGGCAGCGGCGCTGCCGAGCAGAGTGGTGGCAATCAGCACGGCGCCGGCAAAAGCGGTGATATGCTGGGCGGGGGAGAGACGGAGACTGTTCATGGGAGGAGAGCCCTTTTCTGCTAAACGCCCCCGCTATCGACGTTGCGTGCGGGGTGCGGCTTATTTGCATCCTTGTAGGTTGCGAATCAATATCTAATCTATTAGGTTGCGTGATGCAACCCTTTTTTTAGAAAAGGCTTGGGCAATGGCGCGATAGCGGGCAGACTGGAATTATGACGATGGATAAATTGCGTGAACCACTGGCCGAAGGCGAATGCGGCCTGCCGCCCGCGCTCGACGTAATGGGCGAGCGCTGGTCGTTCATGATTCTGCGCGGTGCGCTCAACGGTATCCACCATTTCGAGGAATTCCAGACCGAGCTGGGAATCGCCCGCAATATCCTGTCGAACCGGCTGCAACGGCTGGTTGGCCATGGCATATTGGAACGCACCGTCATGCAATGCGACCGGCGCAAGGTCTATTACACGCTGACCGAAAAGGGCAGCGATCTGTTGCCGACGATGGTGTCGCTGCGGCAGTGGGGCGAAAAATGGGGATCGGGCGTGCCGTCGACCCCGGTCCTGGTCGATGAACGCGATCTCCAGCCGATTCGCCCCGTCGCCATCCAGGCGCATGACGGGCGGACGTTGGGCAAGCATGACCTTCGCTGGCTGCACGCCCATGAGGTGCGACCGATCGGCGTCAGCGCCACCGCCAGCCCATCTGCCGCAGCCGCGGGAGAGACCGCGCGGCTGTTCGCGGTGAACAGCCAGGGCTGATCGACCGACCGCATCATGCCAGCAAGGATATTTCCGCCCGGCACCCCGCAGCCGTTTTTCGATGACAAGGTGCGTGCCTTCTGGACGTTACAGACGTTGGGCTGGGCGGCGTGGTTCATATTGCGCGGCGTTTCGGGCATCGCCAACGGGCAGCCGTTCATTTACCTCGCACAGCTGCTGGTGTCGGGTATCACCGGATTTTCGTTGACGTTGCTACTTGCGGTGTTGTTCCGCAATCTCATCCAGCGGCGGCCATTGGTGATGTGGCCGACCGCTATCGCCGGCGTGCTGCTCGCGACATTCATTTATTCGTTCATCGATGCGTCGATGGTGGCGATCCAGCCGCGCACACAGGGCGAGCCGCTGACCACCCTGATGCTGGTGCCGCTCTATCTCAACGCCGTGACACTGAGCGCCTGGTCGTCACTCTATTTTGCAATCAACTATTATCTGCGGGTCGAGCAGCAGGCCGATCAGCTGAGCGTGCTGGAGGGGCAGGCGACGGCAAGCACGCTGGCGATGCTGCGCTACCAGATCAATCCGCATTTCCTGTTCAACACATTGAACAGCATATCGACGCTGGTGCTGCTCAAGCAGACCGAGCCGGCCAATGCCATGCTGTCGCGGCTCTCGGCCTTCCTGCGTTACACGCTGGTCAACGAGCCGACCGCAGAGGTGACGCTGGCGCAGGAGGTGGAAACGCTCAAACTCTATCTCGAGATCGAGAAGATGCGCTTCGAGGAGAGATTGCGTGTCCGTTTCGATGTCGATCCCCGCGTCAGCGAGGCGCGATTGCCGTCGCTGTTGCTGCAACCGATCATCGAAAACGCCATCAAATATGCGGTGACCCCGTCCGAGGAGGGTGCCGACATCGTCCTGACCGCGCATCTCGTCGGGCAAATTGTCCGCATCACCGTGTCCGACTCGGGCGGCGGGTTGAATCCCGATATGAGTGTCACCACCGTTTCGACAGGCGTCGGGCTGGCGAATATACGCGACAGGCTGAGCCAAGCCTATGGTGACCGCCACCGCTTCGAGACACGCAGTGCCCCGGGCGGCGGCTTTACCGTGACGATAGATATTCCGTTCATCACGGTGCGGCCCCCCGCCGAACCGCTGCCGGACCAAGCGAAAGCCGTAACGACCGCATGACCATCCGCACCATAGTCGTCGATGATGAAAGCCTGGCCATTCAGGGCCTGCAGCTGCGTCTCGAACCGCATAGCGACGTCGATATCGTCGATACCGCGCAAAATGGCCGCGAAGCCATCCGCAAGATCAAGACCCACAAGCCCGATCTCGTTTTCCTCGATATCCAGATGCCCGGCTTCGACGGATTTTCGGTAGTGCAGGGGCTGATGGATGTGGAACCGCCGCTGTTCGTCTTCGTCACCGCCTATTCGGACCACGCGATCAAGGCGTTCGAGGCGCAGGCGGTCGATTATCTGCTCAAGCCGGTCGAGCCGCAGCGGCTGGCCGACGCGCTCGACCGGGTGCGCCGTCGCCTGTCGGAGAAGCGCGGCGTCGAGGAGGTCGAGCGGCTCAAGGAAGTGCTCGCCGAGGTCGCACCCGAGGCCGCCGAACAGGTGGCGGCCGAGGATGTCAGCGACATGATCAACGCCAACCGCTTCGAAAAGCTGATCAACATCAAGGATCGCGGCCAGATTTTCCGCGTCGATGTCGACACCATCGAACGGATCGATGCGGCCGGCGACTATATGTGCATCTATACCGCCGATAACTCGCTGATCCTGCGCGAGACGATGAAGGATCTGGAAAAGCGCCTCGACCCGCGTGTGTTCCAGCGCGTCCACCGCTCGACCATCGTCAATCTGGCGCTGGTCAAACAGGTCAAGCCGCACACCAATGGCGAATGTTTTCTGGTGCTCGAATCAGGCGCGCAGGTGAAAGTCAGCCGGTCGTACCGCGATGTCGTGGCCCGCTTCGTTCACTGACAGGCTTTATCGAATGACCATGGGCCGATGCTTCATTCGACCATGACATCGACATAATCGCCCCTGCTGCCACGACCACATATCGACACATTGACCATCACGCCGCCGCCGGCGATGCGGCGCGCGGCGGCGGGGTCGATCGAACCGTTCATTACCATACGCTCCATGATGGCGCGGGCATTGGCACTGGCGAAAAAGGCCTCGCCCTCATCGCCCGGATCGACGATGCCGAAGCGATGCACATTGGCGCGATCCTGCCGCAATATCTGTCAGGGCCGAGTAAGGCGGACGCCGTCGCTGGCATAGAGGTCGGCGTTGCCGATCCAGGCGCGATAGCTGCCGATCAGACCGGCGTTGCCGACGCTGTCGCCGACCCGCGCCGTTACCACAGGCGCGGGTACAAGTGGTGGCGCCTGTGCCAGAGCAGGTGCTCGGGTCTGGGCGCTGGGCATCGGCGACGACCCGACGGGTTGGGCGGGTGCAGTCGCCGACTTTTCCGGTGCTGGCGCGACGGATTCTCTGTCGGCTGGTGACGCTTCGTCACGACTCACCAGAATGTAGGTCAGCGCCGCGCCGAGCAGGCCGACGGCGCCCACCGCAACAACCCACGCCGCAGTCGCCGATCCGCCCGCCCCGGGCGTGTCACTCGCCGCTGCACCGCAGGTTCCGCAAAAGCGTGTCCCCGCCTGCAACACTGCCCCGCATTGCCTGCACTGACCGGTCATCGCGTCCCTCCTTCACCTGCTCGACACTATGGCGGCGTTCGTTACGCCGCAAGCGCCGATGGCCACTAGGTCTGCCCGCTGCTAAGGTGACGGCTAGTGAGGACAAGGACGAGCGATGGCCGACGACGATTATGTCTATGACGAGGAAAGCGGCGAATGGCTGCCCGCTGCGGAGCTTGCCGAAAAGCTTGCCGCCGGTACCCGGGTCGAGGTGCGCGACTCGGTCGGCAATCTCCTCGCCGATGGCGATGCGGTGACGCTGATCAAGGACCTCGACGTCAAGGGCGCGGGCCAGGTGCTCAAGCGTGGTACTCTGATCAAATCGATCCGGCTGACCGGCGATGCGCAGGAAATCGATTGCCGCTTCGATGGCATCAAGGGATTGGTTCTGCGCGCCGAATTTGTCCGCAAACGGTGACGATGGAGCGACGGCCATGACAGCGCGGACGATTGTGCGGTGGTTGCTCGCGCTTTTCTATCTTATCGCTGGCGTCGCCCATTTGCGCAGTTCGGGGGGATTTCTGGCGATCACGCCAGGCTGGGTGCCCTATCCCGAACCGATAGTTGCCCTGACCGGCATCGCCGAAATTCTCGGCGCGATAGGCCTGATGATACCTCGCCTGCGGTATGCCGCAGCCATCGGGCTCGCCGCCTATGCAGTTTGCGTTTATCCGGCGAACATCAACCACGCGGTCAACGATATCGCCATCGGCGGCACCAGCATGACCTGGTGGTATCATGGTCCGCGCCTGTTGCTCCAACCGGTGTTCGTCTGGCTGGCGCTATGGGTCGGGCATGTCGTCGATTGGCCGTTCGCGGCGCGACGCTAAACAAATCATGTGGCTGATCTGTCGCGCTGCTCTATTGGGGTTGCGGGCAATCTGGCCTGTGAAGGAAAAGCCATGGCCAAAGGCCAGATGAAATCGAGCCGCGAAGCGCGCAAGCCCAAGGCGGAAAAGCCGCCCAAGGCCAATGCCTCCAATCCGTCGACCAAAGCCGGTGTCGTGCGCGGCCTGGACAATATGAAGAACTGAACGGTGTCGCAGTCGGTTCGGCGTTGCGACCCGTGCCATCCCACTTCCATGCAACGGGCGTTATTCGCGGCAGCGGCAGCGGCCGGATAATCGGCCCGTCCGCCCCTCGTTCGACGGCTACGTGCCAGCAATGGTCGTTCGAACAGTCGGTGATAGATGAATCCCGTGCCGCGTCCGGCCAATCGGCGACGGACAGGAACAGCGTCCAGTCTCTGCCAGCCAATGCAACCGCAAGCCAGCGCGCCCGGCAACCCACCCAGTATCCTGGTGGCAGAGCAAGCGCTGAAAGAGTCAGCCTGACCAGCCGCCAAGGCAGAAGGATGCGGCGCAAGCACGCTTTGGCATAGCGGCGTCCCTTTTGTCCGGCCTCGACAATGGACGGATCGGCGCTCGACGCTCATGCGCCGACGGTAGAAAGCCTTTGTCCGATGGGGAAAGGATTTGACCGCCTTTGCGCCAGCGCCAGTGGTGCAAAGCCCGCGCCGATGGTGCACAGCGCCAGCAATATGGCCGGGATGGCGAGCTGAAGCCAGTGACACAGATCTGAGCGGGCGTTGGTCGACCCGCGCTAGGCCGTGCGCGGCGGCGTCACCCGCTCGATCATCATTTGCGACGGGAAAGGCTCGACCAGCCGTCGTGCCTCTCGCCAGTCTGCGGTCAGCCAGCGGTCATAATCATAGGCGTGCAGGATCAGCGGCATCGCCTTGGGATGGACAGCACCGACCAGCGGATTGGGCTCGCAGGTGAGGAAGGCGAAGCTTGGTATATCGTCATCGCGCCAGATGCCGGCGAAGGCGAAGACGGGTTCGGAAGGGACCGAGAACCAGTGTTGGGTGCGACGGCCCTTCTCGCCGCCCCATTCCATGAAGCTGGTGACAGGGACGAGACAGCGCAGTTCCGGGTGGCGCAATGTCCCGATCCAGAAGGGCGATTCAAGATTACGGACGTTGGTGACGGCGCGCCCCCCCTCTGCGGCGATACGCGGCGGCGGCGGCACCCCCCACTGCCGGGGAACGATACGGCGCTGCTCCTTGCCTTGCACCACCACCGGGGCAAATTTACCCGGCGCGACATAATCGCCAGCCCACGGGTCGGCACCGGGGACCGCCGCAAAGATGCGGGCAATGTCGGCGGCAGCGCTGTCGAGGCGATAGAGATTGCACATGGCTGGTTCGGGAGCGCAGTTACCACAAAGACAAAACCGTCGAAACCGAAGCGGGTTCGCACGATCTGCAATGGAGGTGTTAGCAGTCGTCCAATCGACCGTCTCTCGCTAAAATTCCCTGTTATGCAGGGAATTTACAGGGAATTTGGCAATTTTGCGACAGTTTACCGATTGCCGTGCGGGCTGTCAGGCGCAGAATTCTGGCATTTTCGAGGTCTGAAAAGCGCAAATTCCCTAGACGCCGAACCGGGAATTTCCATCCGCCGAACAGGGAATTTGAATCGTCGGAACAGGGAATTGGTCAACGCAAAGCAGGGATCAATTGTTGACACCACCTGCAGTCGCGCTCGGGCTAGCGAGGTCCGCCGCGAAGGCTCCGTGTGAGTGCCAATGCCGCTTCGAGCCGCTCCTCGATGGCTTCAATATCGATCGTCAGCGCAATGTCCTTATGCCCGGTCAACTCAAGAATGGCGGTCAGGGCCGGGCGGCAATGGAAAGCCAGTGCGACGAGATGAGCTCCACTAGGGCTGGTGCGACCATTCACCCAAGCGCGGGCGGTGTGATCGCTGACGCCTGTCCAACTCATCACGGTCTTCGTTGCTCGCCTGCTGGCGCCAAGTTCAGATCGCAATGCCGACCCGATAAGCGCGGGGACCGCAGGAGACGCCGCACTGTGGGGCGGATCGATCGCGGCGGTGGGGATGGCGGCGAACCCGCGCGGAGCCCACCCGCAGCCATGGCTTCGTAAGGATGTGCGCCAGCTTGGGCGAAGCTGGCGCACATCAACGACCTGTCAGGGCCCTATCGTCAATCCCTTCGCAGATGTCGGCCCACGTTCCCGCAGATCAAGCCGAGCAAATCTAGCAAACATTGATATCGCGGTCTGAGCGTCGCTCGAGGTGCCCACGGCTAACGTGCGAAGCTGGACAATTCCTGGAAGAGAGTTTCGTCAAACTGTCGCACGTCAGCGAGTTCTGCATCGCATTTGGATTCGGCTCTAAGTCCGAGATGCTGAGATTCCGGCACAATTCGACCACCGATGCCGGTGCCGGCGAGCAGGTGCATGGCGCGGGGCGTAGGCGTTGCGTCGTCGAGTTCGCCGAACAAAAACAGCGTCTGGCCACGATAAGCCCGCCAAATCGGCAAGGGGTCGAAGTCTACCGCGAGCACGTTGAACCACGAGCCATCCGTTCGATCGACGGCGCCGCTGCGCGGAAACAGCCAGTCGGCAAGCACTGGGCGGTTTGCGGCTTTATCAGTCAATCGGTCGAGCCGGCCGGCCTGCTGCGGATCGGATAGGAAATCGAAGAAAGCCGACTGCTGTGCGAGCGCGAGGCGGCGATCGTCTTCGGCAATCCCCGCGCATGCCATCTGCACGTCGGTATTGTAGAGGTTCTGCTCGCGGACCGGGATAGCTGCGCCAGCCGCGCCCAAGAGAAAAACGTCGGCAGGTTCCGCTCCCAACTCTATTGCCCTGGCGATCACCCAACCGGCCTGGCTGCTGCCAGCGAGCCCTATGCGGCTTGGATCCACCTCCCCGCGCGTGGATAGAAACCGCGTCGCAGCGTGCGAATCGGCCGCCAGGATATCGAACCCGGCCCGATCGCCGTCACCGCCCGAGATACCGCTGCCGCGTTTGTCATAAGTCAGCACGACGCGGCCTTCCGTCGCGAGTGTGTCTGCCATGACTGCGATCAACGAGGCATAGCCGTCTCGGTCCTGAGGCCCCGAGCCATGAACCATCACCGTCGCCGGACGGCGCTGTGGTGTACCTTGCGGCAAGTAAAGTGTCCCGGCGATCTCGGTACCGTCCGCGCTGACGAAACTGACATCTTGGGTTGAATAGGCGTCGGTCCGATGCGCTTCGAAGCCTTGGCCCTCACCCTCGGAGACAGTGACCGACGGGCTGAGCCCGTCGACAAAGGGCGCGAAGTGGTATCGGGCTGCGACCGCCGGGTCGATGACACGGTCTCCTGCCGTCCATTCGCGCCCGCTGACGCGGGTGAGCCCCCGCCATTGCTGCGTGCAACTGTTGCGGGCGAACAATCTTACGATCGAGCGAGTAACGACCAACGTGCAGCCATCGGGGAGCCGGTAGCGACCAGCCATCGCGGCATAATAACCTCGGTCCAGATCCTCTGCATCGGCAGCAAACAGGACCGAACCGGACGCGCCCTCGAAGTCGTCACGGCTGGCGCTCGTGCTCAAGTCGCTTGTCAATTTCCCATCTGCGGCAAGGCGGGCGGTGAACCGACCATAACTCGTCGCATCCCGCCCAAGACGTAAGCGGTAGACGCCTTCCATCTCGACCGAGGTTCGAGCTGTAACTCGAAAATTCAGGTCGAGCGGCTGTGCGCTATCGACACTCGAAAAAAGGTCGCTGAAAGACGCGCGGATCGCCTCCCTACCGGTATGCGTTTCGGGCGGCGCTTCGTCATACCGATACGCCACCTCCGCCTCGTCAGCATAGGCATTGGCAGCGACCTCTGCGTCGCGCTGGGCATAGGCGTCGCGCAATGTCGCCAGCGGGTCGGTGGGGGCGGTCTGCGCAGACAAGGCGAACAGCAAGGTCGCAAGCATGCAATGGCCTCTAACGTGGTGGTGTATTGTTCAATCATAACACCCAGCAGTCGCTTGGCAAGTCTAGTGCTTTAGCGTTGTCCCACGAGCGCACGTCGCAGGAAGGCGATTTTCGCTTCATGTGCTGCCACTTCAGCCTGCCCCTGTGCATCGATGTCAGGCGCGAAATTCGAAGCGTTTTCCTCCTGCCAGGCTCGGTGCGGATAGAGTCCGTCACCGCACAGGAAATGCCCGCCAGTCGCGCTGATCAGCGTCTGCACCCGGTCGCCGTGCCCTGCTGCATCCATCGCACTGGCAAGGCTGCGGGCCATTGGGCCGCTGCCCCAGGTGCGGTCGCGATCACCGCCGATCAGGAGAAGTTGAGCGCGACTGCGCTCGATCGGAATGCGCGCCGCACGCGACGCATCGACAAGCTGGGCGCGCGCCCGGTCATAGCGGTCGGTGTTGTCGAGAAAGCCTTCGCGGCGGTCGGCATATGTTGGAATATAGGGTAACGGCTGGCCGCGCCACGACCAGCTAGAGTAGGTGCCCGCCTCCGGGATCGATCGGACGGCATCGCCATCCCACGTCGCCGCGCCATAGCCTTCCCACACGACATCGCTTGGCACGCATCCGACGGCTGCCCGCACCCATGGATAATAGGCGGCTCCGAGCATGGCGAACTCGCCGCCCTTGCTGTTGCCCACAAGCCCGATGCGCCTGACATCGACCTCCGGTCGCCCTGACAACCAAGTGCGCGCTCGGTCGAGCAGTTCGACTGGAATATTGCGATGCTCGGATGGAAGCGGCAGTCCGCGCGCCTCATATGGCCATGCAAAATAAGCGATGGCGAAGGTAGCAAACCCGGCCTCGGCGTAACGTTGAGCGATGTCACGCGATTTGGCGATGCTGCCGCCCTCGCTGCCGTGGAGATGAATGATCGTCGGCAGCCGACTGCCGCCTGCAGGCGCCGCGAAATAGCCAACCAGGTTGGGCGTCACCACTTCGGCGCGGACCATATCTTGACGCTCGACATTGATGCGGAAACGCTGCTCGGCGATCACATCGACGCCGCGCGTCACCCGCAAGAGATGGCTACCGTCGTCGCGTAAGCTGAAGCCGGCCTGCGCGAAACTCTGGTCGGCGAGTAGCAGGTCGGTGCTGCGGCGGGCTGACCAGAACAGGGTGGTCGGCCCCACCGCCATGCTGGTCCCAGCGATTGGTCGAGCCGTCGCAAGTTCGATGCGACCGCTGTCATCGGCGCGATAGCGCGCCCAGCCGTGCATCAATGTCGGTTGCGGCCGCCAGCCGCCTGCACCGTCGCTGACCCAGCGGGTGATCGAGCGGAAAAGATGGACGGTGACAGTTTCTTCTGCCGTCAGGCCGTCGATAGACAGGAGCGGCGTTTCACCCAGATAATAGTCTGGGCGGGCATCGATTCGCGGCGCATTCGCCGGTGCGGGGGCGGTGGACGGCGTCTGGGCGACTGCAGGATGATGCGATGCAAGCGAAGAGAATGTAAGACATAGCAACAGCTTGGCACGATGCACGGGCGATCCTCCATTGGGGCTCGGTCTTGATGGACAGCCTGAGAGGTTGCGTCAGCTAAATGCAATGAATCGACACGATCGGTCGATCAATCGACACAAAGAACGGCGTCAGACGGCATTGGCGCGCACCAGGCGCGCGCCGTCGCGACTGGTGACGATCTGGTCGCCATTGTTGAGGTTGAGCTGCAGGCGACCGTTACCCGCTGGTTCGGCGCGGGTGATGGCGTCACTGTTGACCAAGTGCGAGCGATGGACGCGCAGGAAAGGCAGGCCGCTGAGACGCTGCTCGCATTCACCCATGCCAATCCTCGACATGATGACGCTGCCCGGCAAGCTCAGCAGCGAATACTCCCCTGCGGCCTCGATCCGGACGATTTCCAGCGGATCGACGGGAACGATACCATCCTGCGTCTTCACCAGCCACCGCAGAGGCGGCGTAGCTTCGCGTGAAGGGCGCTGCTCCAGTCTTTTCAGGCGTACTCGCGCGTCGATCCAGAGTCCGGCCATCAGGGCAATACTGCCATAAGCCATGCCCTGAAACATCTGCCACGGCAGCGCTTGGCCGCGGAAGAAGCGGACAATGATGCCTTCGGTCGAAATCTGCTGGGTCAGGGCGAGCAGGAAGATCACTGAACAATAAGCTACGAGCGCATAGAGGGTTATCGCTGCTGCTCCGACGGGCAGCGCCGCACCGAGTTTGCGGCCGGCTAGCCGCGGGGCCAGTCTATCGACCAGCGGGATCGCCAGCAGGACTTGCGGCACGGCATTACATATTGCCGCGATGAAGAGATTGATCGGCGTCGCCACCGTGTCGGTGATGAGGAAGACTGTGAAATAGAGGCATATCGCGAAGGCGGTTACGCCAGCCCAACCAAGGAGACCTGCGTCCTGAGACTGAGCTTGTAGCGCGTCGATGGGTTTAGATTGTAGCACAGCGAAGCCTGTATCACCTCAGCTAGGTGCAGTCATTGTCTGCTGATTGGTTGGTCCCAGTACCCCGCGTTCAGTGAGCAAGCTCTGGATTGGCAGGTCGCCGTGTTCCTGAGGCGCGAAACAAGCGATCGAGCGGGTTTTAGCTGCCAGCAGGCCACGCAGGTCCATATCGGCGATGGCAGCAACTGCCGCACTGGCTATCGCCTGACGCTTGGCGCTCAGGCTGCAGGCTCGGCAGCGATGAACCAGACTGCTGTTGCCCGACACCCGGTAAGATGGAGCAAAGTCGGCACCAGCGTGCCGCAGCATCCGTGCGAAGGAGGGCACCATCCGCACGAAGCTGAGTCGTTGCTATGCTCGTTCACGAAGCTAGAGCAGGATAATGCTCTCTGACATCGACATCTCGCGCGCTGCGGCGATCCAACCTATTCAGAAGATTGCCGAACGCGCCGGGGTACCGGCAGCAGCAATCGAACCCTACGGCCGCCACAAGGCCAAAATAGACGTTGGGGTGCTCGATGATGTGGACGCCTCCGGGAAGCTGATCCTTGTCACCGCAATTAACCCAACTCCAGCGGGTGAAGGGAAGACAACGACATCGGTCGGGCTTGCCGATGCGCTCAACCGGATCGGCAAGCGAACCATGCTGTGCCTGCGCGAGCCATCGCTGGGACCTTGCTTCGGCACCAAGGGCGGTGCTGCTGGAGGAGGATATGCGCAGGTTGTGCCGATGGAGGATATCAACCTGCATTTCACCGGCGATTTTCATGCGATCACCAGCGCGCACAATCTGCTCAGCGCGATGATCGACAATCATATCCATTGGGGCAACGCGCTCGACATCGATGTTCGCCGCATCGTCTGGCGGCGCGTGATAGACATGAACGACCGTGCGCTTCGCGATATCGCGCAGTCGCTTGGCGGTCCGGCAAATGGGTTCCCGCGCGAGTCGGGCTTTGATATCACTGTCGCATCCGAAGTGATGGCGATTGTCTGTCTAGCCGAAGGGCTGGAGGATCTGGAGGCGCGGCTGGGACGGATAGTCGTCGGTTATACCCGTGCGAAGCAAGCGGTGACGGCGCGTGACCTCAAAGCCGACGGGGCGATGACTGTGCTGTTGGCGCAGGCGATCAAACCCAACTTGGTTCAGACGCTGGAAGGCAACCCCGCGCTCGTTCATGGCGGTCCCTTCGCCAATATCGCGCACGGCTGCAATTCCGTCATCGCGACCCGCACGGGCCTTAAACTCGCTGAATACGTGGTCACCGAAGCCGGGTTCGGTGCAGACTTGGGAGCGGAGAAATTCTTCGACATCAAATGTCGGCAAGCCGGATTGCGTCCGGCGGCGGCTGTCATCGTCGCCACGGTTCGCGCGCTGAAGTTGAACGGCGGCGTCGCCAAGGCCGACCTAGGCCGGGAAGATGTTGATGCGGTTCGCCGCGGCGGAATTAATCTCGTTCGGCACATCGAGAATATCCGCCAGTTCGGCGTGCTGGCGGTTGTCGCCGTCAACCGCTTCCACAGCGACAGCGATGCCGAATTGGCAGAGATACAGGCAATTGCGACAGCGCATGGATCGGATGCAGTCGTTTGTACGCATTGGGCGGAAGGTGGATCGGGTGCGGAGCAACTCGCCAAGCGCGTTATCGCCCTTTGCGACGCCCCATCGCAATTTTCGCCGCTGTATGACGATGCCCTACCCCTGTTCGACAAGATCGATACCGTGGCGCGGCGCATATACTGGGCGGACGCAGCGGTTTGCATCGCCTCAGGTTCGTGCGACATTGGCGCAATGGGAGCGTGCCGGTCACGGCCATTTGCCGGTTTGCATCGCAAAGACCCAGTATAGCTTTTCGACCGACCCAGCCGCGCTCGGTGCGCCAACGGGACATATCGTCCCCATACGTGAGGTGCGGTTGGCGGCTGGGGCAGGGTTCGTCGTGGCAATCTGCGGTGAGATAATGACGATGCCGGGATTGCCGCGAACACCTGCTGCTGAATCCATCCGGATCGATGCAAGTGGGAAGATCGAGGGGCTGTTCTGATCGGCCATGCCAAAATCTGGCTGAAACATGCATTTTTTCGATGAACCGCTGAACATCCGACATCGACGTCTTATTTCCCGACCATGACGCAAGTGACAGTATGGTACGATGGCGGCTGCCCGTTGTGCCGCCGCGAGATTTCCGTGATGAAAAGGCTCGACCGGAAAGGCGCCATCGATTTTGTCGATGCAACGTCTGATCTTGGGGCGTGTTCAATCGATCGAGCGGATTTGCTGGCGAAATTGCATGCTGAGGAGAATGGCGCGATGCTGACAGGTGCGGCCGCATTTGCTGCGATGTGGCGGGCAATCCCGCTGTTGCGGCCTTTCGGACTGGCGGCACGACAGCCTTGGGTTCTCGCTTTGCTCGAACGCGGCTACCGACTGTTCCTTCGAGTGCGGCCGCGGCTGCAGCGCCTCGCTTCACGCAAGTCAAAATCGTGAGACCCCACCCTGATCCTGTCGGACCGGGCCAAGAAAGCGTGTGGTCCTATCCGCGCCCGCCTGTCGCCGAACCCAGTCCGGCGCGGGTCGTTATCCAGCACCGCGGTATGATCATCACCGATACATGTGCGAGCATCCGCACCCTCGAAACCAGTCACGCGCCAAGTTATTATATTCCTCCCGCTGACATAACGCCTGGCGTCCTCCGCCGCGCCGGTGGAGGCTCCTTCTGCAAATGGAAGGGCGAGGCAGTTTATTGGGACGTGATTGCAGGACACGACATTCTGGCCCGCGTTGGCTGGAGCTATCCTGACCCCTCGCCTTCGTTTGCGATGCTGCGTGATCATGTCGCATTCTATGCTGGTCCATTCGACAGGTGCAGCGTCAATGATGAAACGGTGGTGGCGCAACCTGGTAATTTTTACGGCGGGTGGATTACCAGCGCGCTGGCTGGCCCCTTCAAGGGAGTGCCTGGTAGTCACTTTTGGTAGTGGGCTTGGCGACGAAGGGGGAACCTGCTCGCGCATCAGCGGCGGCTCTACCAATCGGCCGACAGGCCGTAGAGATACTGGTTGTCCATTACAGCGATATTAAGGTGCCCGCGATACCGGGCAGAAGTTACAAAAGACAATGGATTACCGATGAAAGTCGATCATTTGCATCCAAAGCCGAGCTCCGTTGTAGCGATCGAGATCCCTCCCGAGCTCATGGAAAGCGTGAGCCGCCATCAGGCTGAGCTCGCTAAACTGGTCGTGAATTTACAGGCTGCCGGTCTGCCCAATGACCTGATCGAGGCGAGTGTGCGCACGTTGGTCGGTAGTTATGCCAATGAGCTGACGTCCGCAATTTTGACGATGAAGGACCGACACCGTGGTTGATGAACGTCTTTCTGACGAAGATGCCCGCATCTCTGCACTGCATCGGCTGCAGGTTCTCGACACGCCAGTCGAAGCGCCATTCGAGCATATTGTCACGTTGGTGCGCACCGTATTGAAAGTGCCGATTGCAACGGTGACCCTGGTCGATCGGGAGCGGCAATGGTTCAAGGCGCAGCGGGGGCTTGATCAGACAGAAACACCTAGGTCGATTTCTTTCTGCACGCACACCATCCAGCAACGTGATCCACTAATCGTTAAAGATGCTCATCTCGATGCCCGGTTCCGAGATAACGCACTGGTGGTTGGGCCTCCTCATATCCGAAGCTACGTCGGCATTCCGCTGCAAACGCCGGATGGGTATAATATTGGCTCGCTGTGCGCCATGGACGTCGTAGAGCGCAGCTTCCGGCCAGAAGACATCGCGGTTTTAACGAGTTTTGCTGCCGTGGTTTGCAACGAGCTGGAACTGCGGATGATTGCAAATGTCGATCAGCTCACTGGCGCGCTGACCAGACGCGGCTTTATCGAACAGGCAGAACGTGAACTCGAGCGGACGCGACGCCATTCCCGTCCCGCAGCGCTCGTCTTGTTCGACCTCGATCATTTTAAGTCGGTCAACGACACTTTCGGCCATGCTGGAGGTGACAAGGTGCTGCAGCAGGTGGGCATGATCGCCGAGATGGCACTGCGACCGAGCGACAGACTAGGCCGTATCGGCGGCGAAGAATTTGCGTTGCTACTTCCAGAAACCGACAACGATCAGGCGATTGTTGTGGCTGAGCGGCTCCGTCAAATGATTGCGAGCAATGCCGTGAAAATGGACGATGCTCGCGCCGCACACGCATCAGCAAGCTTCGGCATTGCGGCGTTGGAGCGCGAGATGGGCTCGGTTCCCGCTTGGATGGCTGCTGCAGACCTGATGCTCTATCAGGCAAAAACAGCTGGCCGTAATTGTGTGCGGCCTACCACTGTCGCAATTCCCTAGAAGCAGTGGTCCCTCCGTTGACGGCCTCGATTGGTGGCTGAGGCCGGGGTCTAGCCAGCTGGCCGTCTGGGCATGCGGTCGAACCGACAAGGTGGTCTTCGATACATGACAATGTAAACAACCGGATGGATGCGGCTTTGGCCGAGGTCGACCGCCGTCGCGAAGGAGGGCTCGGTAATGGCATTGCCTCAGAGTGGATAGCCGGGGTAGCGAAAACGCTGCCCCGGCCCACCGTTGTCAGTGTCCGCTGTGCTCAGCCGGACGATCCGAAGACGAGGCGGTGTCGGCACCAGCCTGCTGGCGCATCCGCGCACAGCAGGGCATCTGGCACGGCTGAGCCGCGTCTTCTTTGCAGCAATCCATGGCGTGCGCCGTCGGTACGTCGGGCGCGGGCGGGGTAGCTCTCTGAGGTGCTGTCTGCCCATGCGCGGCATGGTCGGCGGCGTCCGGCGGGTCACGATGGCCAGCATGACCCGATGCGGACTGAGCCAGAGCCGGTGACGCTGAGGCCAGCGCCAGCAGCACTATGATTGTCTTGTTCATGTCATTTATCGTTCGATTGATTGGTTGGTAATCCATGGCGACAGGCACCCTGTTAAATGCTTTGGCCTTCCTACAAGGTGGTTCAATTCACGACCCCAGCTATGGAGACACTATCACCTGTTGCAGAATGTCCGCCACATGGCTGGCGGTCATAAACCGTCCACCCTCGGGGATAACGACAAATTTTGCTTCAGGGACTAGCGGCGACCAAAAATCGCCGACCTCTTCGCAGCTATTCAGATGGTCTCGTTCGCCAATGATGATCGTCCAATCATAATTCCCAGGCAGTGGCGCAATTTTCCGATTTGTTGATACGACCGCCTGCTCTCTCAATAGGCCTGACCATTTGCCGGTCGAGAATGGTCGAATTGCACGATAATGATCGCGCAGCCAGCCCGGACTGTTGGCCAAGGCTAAGTCTGCCGGGCAGTCTTTGGCAGAGGCTAATAGCAGTCTTTGCATTCGTTCTAGGGTTAGCTGCGATGACACGAGGCGTACTACCGGCTCCATCAACGATGGACGCTCAAAAAACACCTTCTTGGCTATGCCCAGTGGGCCCTTGGTGCGCCCTTCACTAGTGGTTGCAGGACTTGGGCTGACCAAGACTGCCTTTTCGATCCGCCCACCTAGTCGGCGTTGCAGCTCCAAGACAAATTGCCCGGCCCCGCGGGAGACAAGGGCAAGCGAGTGGATTTTTTCACGGTGGAGTATTTCGACGACGTCCTCGATTGCACGTTCGAACGGACCTGAGCCGAGATTGCTCACTCCGTCGGTCAATCCGAATCCAGGTCGGTCTATGGAAATAGGCCGAAACCCGCTGGACTGCAGCGCCGCCACTAAACCACGCGGAGCCGACCGGCACGACCAGACACTGTGAACGAGAAGGATTGGTCGCCCTGATCGTGGCCCATAGTCACTCCAGGCAATTCTCCCGTCACCGTTCAGGCGGCTGTGTATGCGGGTGGGCTCAAAAAGCGGATCAAACAGGCCGGGGCTGCTGTCCGTCGCTGCCATTATCAGGCTGACAGCGCGGCACTCAATGATCAGTCGCGCCAGTTCAGTCGCAGTGTTGATCTCGAGAGCCAAAAAAATCGCTTCGAGTTCTTTGCGAACCACAGCCACGCTGCATCTGGATGAAATCGAAATCTCTTGTCGCGATAACCCTTCCGCGACGAGCGTCGCAAATCGTGCCTGACGCTCTGTCAGGGGCAGAATGTCAGCCAGCCACTCAGGTGACTCACTATCCGTCGGAAGAGCGCCAAAAGCGGTTGCAACGATGCGCGACACCAGGGCCGGTAGATTGGCGACGTTGATGTCACGGCACACTTGATTGATCGCTTTTCGCGCGGTCACATAAGAGATGCCTAGTTTCTGCGCTGCTGCTTTGACATTGCCGTGGCCAATTGCGGCGGTGACTATTCGCTGTTCGAGGTCGGTCATGTCGTGCGCCTGACACGCCCAGCGAAGCGGGGTCGCAGCCAATGTGCTTCCAACGCAAATCAAAGTGATAGATTCGCGTCGGCTGGCTTGAGCCGTCCGAGCTGCTGAAGGTAATTGCCAATGCTCAGTTTCCGAAGACGCTGCTTCGAGTGCGAAAACTTGCCCTGCATGACCCGGTAACGGCAATCGACCTAGCTCGCTTCCAGGGCGAAGCGGTACCATTCTATCTCTGACTTCGAGAAGCGTTGTGATCCCCATCGCGCGGAACGCATCGGTTGCGAACAGTAGGTGGCCGTCAAGCTCAAAGATCGCGATGGCCAGCACGCCACGATTGAACAGTGGGACCAGCGTCTTTAGCGACCCATGAATGCTCGAATGGATGCTTGCTTCGAAGCCTTCGGGATCGCCGCTGAGCTGGTTTAGCGCAGCGTCAGGATCGGTGATCCATGCTTCGATGGTGGGGTCGAACTTCGAGGTTTTCATGGCTGTGCCATCTCCACCGTTTGCCACCACCGGCTAGCGTCAGCATGTACAATATCACGCCAAGCCGCCTCGGCACAGAACCCCACAAAAGGCGATAGATTTTCGTTTTGGGGCAGGACATATGGCTTAGCTGCGTCTGCGGTCGGCCCTATCTCGGGCATCCAAGGAGAAAACATGGCCGATATTTTTGGGACTCCCGGTTCGGATATCATCAGCGGCACGACTGGCGCAGACCGGCTCTACGGCGGCGATGGGGCCGATACGCTGAACGGCGATGGCGGGAGCGACGAGCTGTATGGCGAGGCTGGCAACGACACGCTGAACGGTGGCGATGGCAATGACCGGCTGGAGGGTGGCGCTGGGTCGGACATTGCCAATGGCGGCGACGGTGATGATACGATCATCGCGGGGGTCGGCGATCAGGTCGACGGTGGCGCGGGCATCGATACGGTTAGCTTCGATCTGCGCGGGCTGGTCACCGCGAGCACTGTCAACCTTGGCAGCGGCGGGCTGATCAACTTCGGCAGCGGCAGCACGCTGATTAATGTCGAGCGCGGAACGATCCTGCTCGGCTCGGGCAATGATGTCGTCCAGCTCGGCGCGATCGAACTGGTCGTTTACGGCGGCGATGGCGGCGATGCGATCACCGGCACTGCGGGCAATGACACCGCCTACGGTGAGAATGGCAATGACACGCTGCTCGGCTTGGTCGGCAACGACACGCTCTTGGGTGGGGACGGCAACAACAGCATCGACGGTGGCGATGGCAACGATATCCTGACATCGCTCGCCGGAACCGACACACTGACCGGCGGCGCAGGCGATGACGTCCTGAACGCAGGCGAAGGGGCGGATACGCTTAACGGCGGCGATGGCAATGATGTCATCACCGGCGGGCTCGGTGCCGATACGATGACTGGCGGCGCGGGTGTCGATCGCTACACTTTCGGCTTCGGCATTCCGCGCTCGGAAAGCTCGCCATCGACCGTCGATATCATCACCGATTTCGAGGGTGCTGGCGTCGCGGGCGGCGATCTGATCGATCTGCCATCGCTGTCAAACAATCTGCCGCTGGTATTCAGCGCGGCAGCGCAACCGTTCACCATCGGCGCAACCGGCGTGCAGCTTCCCGCCGAGTTCGTCGGTGACGGGCTGGCCGATGTCTCTTTCCAGTTCAACGCAACCCAGAACCGCACCGAGATCTGGGTCGACGCCAACGACGACGGGCAATTGTCCGAAGTCGATATCGTCATCTACCTCAACAGCGTCACGGCGCTGATCCAGTCCGACTTCACGGACAATTTCCTCGTCTGGCGTGGGACTGCGGGCAACGACGTCTATCAAGGCAATGCGCTCGGCAACATCGCTTACGGAATATTGGGCGATGACACCCTAAACGGTGCGGGCGGCAACGACACGCTGTTCGGTGCGCAAGGCTCAGACACGCTGAACGGCGGGACCGAGAACGACATATTGTTAGGCGCTGACGGCGACGATGTGCTCAATGGCGATGCTGGGACCGACCAACTGA
>JAYSZB010000076.1:0-28736 GCA_043727035.1 Sphingomonas sp.
GCATCGTCATCCGCGCGTCGGGCGCGGTCGAGGCGGGGCGTTCGGGCGTCGATATCTACCGCCTGCATAAGTTCCAGCGGTCCAACCAGAACACGTGCATCAACCAGCGTCCGCTGGTGAAGGTCGGCGACGTGGTCAGCGCCGGCGACGTCATCGCCGACGGCCCGTCGACCGAGTTCGGCGAGCTCGCGCTGGGGCGTAACGTGCTCGTCGCGTTCATGCCGTGGAACGGCTATAATTACGAGGATTCGATCCTCATCAGCGAGCGTATCGTCAAGGACGACGTCTTCACCTCGATCCACATCGAGGAATTCGAAGTCATGGCGCGCGACACCAAGCTCGGGCCGGAAGACATTACGCGGGACATCCCGAACGTCGGTGAGGAGGCTCTGCGCAACCTCGACGAAGCGGGCATTGTCTATATCGGTGCCGAGGTCGAGCCGGGTGACATTCTCGTCGGCAAGATAACGCCCAAGGGCGAAAGCCCGATGACGCCGGAAGAAAAGCTGCTGCGCGCCATCTTCGGCGAGAAGGCCAGCGATGTCCGCGATACCTCGCTCAAGCTGCCGCCGGGCGTTGCCGGGACGGTGGTCGAGGTGCGCGTGTTCAACCGCCACGGCATCGACAAGGACGAGCGCGCGATGGCGATCGAGCGCGAGGAGATCGAGCGGCTGAAAAAGGACGCCGACGACGAGCGCGGTATCCTCAACCGCGCCAGCTTTGCGCGTCTGCGCGAAATGCTGGTCGGTCAGGTGGCGACGTCGGTGCCCAAGGGCCTGAAGAAGGGTAGCGAGATCGATCTCGACCTGCTCGAGCAGGTCGACCGGGTCGATTGGTGGAAGTTCGCCGTCGCCGACGACAAGGTCCAGGGCGATCTCGAAGCCGTGCGCGCGCAATATGACGATGCCGTCAAGGTGATCACCGATCGCTTCGAAGACCGGGTCGAGAAGTTGCAGCGCGGCGACGAACTCGCTCCGGGCGTCTTGAAGATGGTCAAGGTGTTCGTCGCGGTGAAGCGCAAGCTGCAACCGGGCGACAAGATGGCCGGCCGTCACGGCAACAAGGGCATCATCAGCCGCATCCTGCCGCAGGAAGACATGCCGTTCCTAGAGGACGGCACGCCGGTCGATTTCGTGCTCAACCCGCTGGGCGTGCCAAGCCGCATGAACGTCGGGCAGATCTTTGAAACGCACTTGGGCTGGGCCGCACGCGGTCTCGGTGCCAGGATCGGCGACGCACTCGACGCTTGGCGCGAGGCCAACCCGAACCCCGAGGCTGGCAAGCCGCCCGAAGCAGTGCGTGCGCTGATCTCGGAGATCTACGGCGAGACTTATGCCGAACAGATTGCCGATCGTTCGACCGCGGAAATCGTCGATCTTGCCGATCACATCCGCGGCGGTGTGCCTATGGGTACGCCGGTGTTCGATGGCGCGGTCGAGGCCGATGTCACCGCGATGCTGCGGCTGGCGGGGCTCGATGAATCGGGTCAGGTCGATCTCTACGATGGCCGCACCGGTGAATGTTTCGACCGCAAGGTGACCGTTGGGTATAAATATGTGCTCAAGCTGCACCATCTGGTCGACGACAAGATCCACGCGCGTTCGATCGGGCCATATTCACTGGTCACCCAGCAGCCGCTGGGCGGCAAGGCGCAGTTCGGCGGACAGCGCTTCGGTGAAATGGAGGTCTGGGCGCTCCAGGCCTATGGCGCGGCCTATACGTTGCAGGAAATGCTGACGGTGAAGTCCGATGACGTGATCGGCCGCACCAAGGTCTACGAAGCGATCGTCAAAGGCGACGATACCTTCGAGGCCGGCATTCCGGAATCGTTCAACGTGCTGGTCAAGGAAATGCGCTCGCTCGGCCTCAACATCGAGTTGAAGCAGAACGAGCTGCTGACCGACGATGGCGAGCCGATGGCGCGGGCGGCCGAGTAGAATGAGAGCCGGTGTGACGGAACGGTAGACGTATCACCACAGTGGTCCCTGAAAAGGGTGCGGGTTCAAATCCCTGCCACCGGCAACTTATCTCGCGAACAAATTTTCCCTCGATTGAGGATATGACATGAACCAGATCACCAATTTCATGAACCCGGTCGCCAAGGCCGAGACGTTCGACATGATCAAGATCGGCATCGCCAGCCCGGATCGTATCCGCAGCTGGTCGTTCGGTGAGATCAAGAAGCCCGAAACCATCAACTATCGCACGTTCAAGCCCGAGCGTGACGGCCTGTTCTGCGCGCGCATCTTCGGTCCGATCAAGGATTATGAGTGCCTGTGCGGCAAGTACAAGCGGATGAAGTACAAGGGCATCGTCTGCGAGAAATGCGGTGTCGAAGTCACGGTAACCAAGGTCCGCCGCGAACGGATGGGCCATATCGAACTGGCCGCGCCGGTCGCACACATCTGGTTCCTGAAGTCGCTGCCGAGCCGCATCGGCCTGTTGCTCGACATGCAGTTGAAGCAGCTCGAGCGCGTGCTCTATTTCGAGCAGTATATCGTCCTCGAACCGGGCCTGACCCCGCTCGAAAAGATGCAGCTGCTCACCGAAGACGAGCTGCTCGACGCGCAGGATGAATATGGCGAGGACGGGTTCAGCGCCGGCATCGGCGCAGAGGCGATCCGCGTCCTGCTCGAACAGCTCGATCTGGAAGGGGAGAAGGAAGTCCTGCTTCACGATCTCGCCACCACCAAATCCGAACTGAAGCCCAAGAAGATCATCAAGCGGCTGAAGGTGGTCGAGAGCTTCATCGAATCGGGCAATCGCCCCGAATGGATGATCCTCCAGGTCGTGCCGGTCATCCCGCCCGAACTGCGCCCGCTGGTGCCGCTCGATGGTGGCCGTTTCGCTACGTCCGATCTCAACGATCTCTACCGCCGCGTGATCAACCGCAACAACCGCCTGAAGCGGTTGATGGAATTGCGCGCGCCGGACATCATCGTCCGCAACGAAAAGCGCATGCTGCAGGAAGCGGTCGACGCGCTGTTCGACAATGGCCGCCGTGGCCGCGTCATCACCGGCGCCAACAAGCGTCCGCTGAAGTCGCTGTCGGACATGCTCAAGGGCAAACAGGGCCGTTTCCGCCAGAACCTGCTCGGCAAGCGCGTCGATTATTCGGGGCGTTCGGTGATCGTTACCGGACCGGAACTCAAGCTGCACCAGTGCGGCCTGCCTAAGAAGATGGCGCTCGAACTGTTCAAGCCGTTCATTTACGCGCGGCTCGATGCCAAGGGTCTGTCGATGACCCTAAAGCAGGCGAAGAAGTGGGTCGAAAAGGAACGCCGCGAGGTGTGGGACATCCTCGACGAGGTGATCCGCGAGCATCCCGTCATGCTCAACCGCGCGCCGACGCTTCACCGTCTCGGCATCCAGGCGTTCGAGCCGGTGCTGATCGAGGGCAAGGCGATCCAGCTGCACCCGCTGGTCTGCTCGGCGTTCAACGCCGATTTCGACGGCGATCAGATGGCCGTGCACGTTCCGCTGAGCCTCGAGGCACAGCTGGAAGCGCGCGTGCTGATGATGTCGACCAACAACATCCTCAGCCCCGCCAACGGCAAGCCGATCATCGTGCCGTCGCAGGACATGGTGCTCGGGCTCTATTATCTCAGCCTCGAGCGCGAGAACGAGCCCGGCGAGGGCATGTTGCTGGCCGACATGGCCGAAGTGCATCATGCGCTGAACGTCGGCGCGGTGACGCTGCATACTAAGGTGGTCAGCCGCGTTCCGCAGACCGATGAAGCCGGCAAGCCGTTCCTCAAGCGGTTCGAAACCACCCCGGGCCGGATGCTGATCGGCGAATGCCTGCCCAAATCGTCGAAGGTTCCGTTCGACGTGGTCAACCGTCTGCTCACCAAGAAGGAACTGGGCGACGTTATCGATCAGGTCTATCGCCACACCGGCCAGAAGGAGACCGTGCTGTTCGCCGATGCGATCATGTCGCTCGGCTTCCGCCACGCGTTCAAGGCGGGCATTAGCTTCGGCAAGGACGACATGATCATCCCCGAAGCCAAGGTCGGTATGGTCGACGATACCAAGCTGCTGGTGAAGGATTATGAGCAGCAGTATCAGGACGGCCTGATCACCCAGCAGGAAAAGTACAACAAGGTGATCGACGCGTGGAGCCGTTGCGGCGACCAGGTGGCGAACGCCATGATGGACGAAATCCGCGCGACGCCGATGATGGCCGATGGCCGTATGGCGCCGATCAACTCGATCTACATGATGGCCCATTCGGGAGCGCGTGGATCGCAGACGCAGATGAAGCAGCTCGCCGGTATGCGCGGGCTGATGGCCAAGCCGTCGGGCGAGATCATCGAAACGCCGATCATCTCGAACTTCAAGGAAGGTCTGACCGTTCTTGAATATTTCAACTCGACCCACGGCGCGCGCAAGGGCCTCGCGGATACGGCGTTGAAGACGGCGAACTCGGGCTATCTGACGCGGCGTCTGGTCGATGTGAGCCAGGATTGCACGATCGTCGAGGAGGATTGCAAGACCGAGCGGCTGCTCGAGATGCGCTCGATCGTTCAAGGCGGTTCGACCATCGCTTCGCTGGGCGAGCGTATCCTCGGCCGCACGCTGGGCGAGGATATCGTCGACGCCAAAACCGGCAAGACCGTGGTCAAGCTGGGGACGCTGCTCGACGAGGCGCATATCGTGACGATCGAGGCGCTGGGCATCCAGACCGCGCAAATCCGTTCGCCGCTGGTGTGCGAGAGCAAGACCGGTGTCTGCGGCAAATGCTATGGTCGCGATCTGGCACGCGGCACGCCGGTCAACATCGGTGAGGCGGTCGGCGTTATCGCTGCCCAGTCGATCGGTGAGCCGGGCACGCAGCTGACGATGCGGACCTTCCACATTGGCGGCGCGGCGCAGCTCAACGAGCAGAGCCATCTCGAGGCACTGGCCGACGGCAGCGTGCAATATCGCGATATGCCGACGATCGTCGACTCGCGCGGTCGCCGGCTCAGCCTGGCGCGCGGCGGTGAGCTGGCGGTGATCGACAATGACGGTCGTGAGCGCGCGGTCCACAAAATGCCTTATGGCTCGAACATCCTCGTCGCCGATGGCGCGAGCGTGACGCTGGGCGAGCGGATTGCCGAATGGGATCCGTTCACCATGCCGGTGATCACCGAACAGCCGGGTGTCGTGCGCTATCAGGATCTGGTCGATGGCAAGACGCTGACCGAAGTGGTCGACGAAGCGACGGGTATCGCCCAGCGCGTCGTCATCGAATATCGCGCCACCAGCCGCGGCAAGAAGGAAGATCTGCAACCGCGCCTGACCCTGCTCGACGAGGCATCGGGTGAGGCCGCGCGCTATCTGCTCGCTCCCGGCACGACCATTTCGGTCGAGGACGGCGCGACGGTGCAGGCGGGTGACGTGCTGTCACGCGTCTCCAGAGAAGCCGCCAAGACGCGCGACATCACCGGTGGTCTGCCGCGCGTTGCCGAACTGTTCGAGGCGCGCAAGCCCAAGGACAATGCGATCATCGCCAAGATCAGCGGCAAGGTCGAATTTCTCAAGGATTACAAGGCGAAGCGCAAGTTCGCCATCGTCCCCGAGGAAGGCGATCCGGTCGAATATCTGCTGCCCAAGTCCAAGGTGGTCGAGGTGCAGGAAGGCGATTTCGTCAAGAAGGGCGATACTATCGTTTCGGGCTCGCCCGATCCGCATGACATCCTCGAAGTGCTCGGCATCGAAAGCCTCGCGGCCTATCTCGTGTCGGAAATCCAGGAGGTCTATCGTCTGCAGGGCGTGAAGATCAACGACAAGCACATCGAGACCATCGTCCGCCAGATGCTGCAAAAGGTCGAGATCACCTTCGGCGGCGACACCACTTTGCTGGCCGGCGAACAGGTCGACCGCGAAGAAATGGACGACATCAACGCCAAGCTGACCAAGAACCAGAAGCGGGCGGAGGGCAAACCTGTCCTGCTCGGCATCACCAAGGCGAGCCTGCAAACGCGCAGCTTCATCTCGGCGGCGTCGTTCCAGGAAACGACCCGTGTGCTCACCGAGGCTTCGGTGCAGGGCAAGGTCGATACACTGATGGGCCTGAAGGAAAATGTCATCGTCGGGCGTCTGATCCCGGCCGGCACCGGTGCGGCGATGAACCGCATCCGCGTCACCGCCAACAGCCGCGATGCCGCTCTGCGCGCATCGATGCGGGCGGCGAACGAAGCCCACCTCGTTGCGCCGCAGACTGCGGCCGAGGAACATGCAGCGGAACTCAAGCAGGGTCCGGAAGCGGCGATCCATTCGGAAGCGCTGGCGGCCGTCGTTTCGACGGGCAGCGGCAGCGATGCCGATGCGGGCGACTATCTCAACGACTGATCGGTCGCTGACTACACAAATGAAAAGCCCCGCCGGGTCTCTACCGGGCGGGGCTTTTTGCTGTCTGGGGGATTGCGGGCCGCGCTGGCGTCGGACGCGGCCCGGGGCTGTGTCCCCGGGCGGGTGGGGTATGGCCGGTCCTGCCGGCGGTCATGCTCATCCGTTGGCCAGGAGTGCGATGATGACATAGAGCAAGATCGGCAGACCGAAGCCGAGCAAGACCGAGACGACGAAGCCGATGCGGATCAGCAGCGCGTCGATCCCGAAATAATTGGCGATCCCCGAGCAGACGCCGAGCAGCTTGCCGTTGCTGCGATCGAGGGTGAGTGAGCGGTTCATGATGGTCTTTCTTTCGATGATGTTGCGGCTGTGCTGGCCGGTCGACGATCAGGCGACCGAACTGGCAACGGCGGAAGCAGCGGGGACGAGAGCGGCAGCGTAGATCATCGAGGTCGACCAGATGGCGACGGCGAGGGCGGCGGCATAGCTGCTGACGTTGCTGAGATCGAAGCGGTTCATGAGTGTTCTCCTGACTGGGTTTTGACTGTCTGACCGGACCGTCCGGTAGATGCCTGATGTGATGCAGGGGGCGTGCCAATTGCGGATTTCGGCCATTTCCCGCAGATGGTGAGCGCGAATCCCACCTTTCGCGCAGATGAATGGCCAAGGCTTGGGAAATTTTCCGATGTGTCGGGTAATTTTGCGGCAATTTCGCATCCATCCGTCATTGCAAGCGACGCGAAGCAATCGAGTGTTGTGCAGCGCCGCTCTGGATTGCTTCGCTTCGCTGGAAATGACGAAGGTGGTTCACCGTTGCACGCTTGCGCTCTACGGTAGCCCCATATGCACGTCGCCAAGCTCACCCTCTCCGACTTTCGCAATCATGCTGGAACGGTGGTTACTGCCGGAGCGGGGTTCGTCGCGCTGGCCGGGGCCAATGGCGCGGGCAAGACCAATATACTGGAGGCATTGTCGCTGCTCGCGCCGGGGCGTGGCTTGCGTGGCAGCCCCTTGCCCGAAATGATCCGCGATGGCGCGAGCAGCTTTGCCGTCGCTGCCGAACTTGCGTCGCCCGATCCCGCCTTGCAACCTGTAGAGATCGGCACCGGTACCCATGCGCGCGCGCCGGGTCGGCGCAAGGTGCGGATCAACCGGGCCGAGGCCGCAACAAGTTCGTTGAGCGAATGGTGCGCGCTGGTCTGGCTGACCCCGGCAATGGACCGGCTGTTTGTCGAAGGGGCAGGCGACCGGCGGCGATTCCTCGACCGGATGACGCTGGCGCTCGACACCGCCCATGCCCACCATGCCAGCCGCTATGAGGCGGCCATGCGGTCCCGCAACCGGCTGCTCGGTGCAGAGGAGGCCCCCGACCCAGCTTGGCTCGATGCGCTAGAGGCTCAGATGGGCGACCATGGTGCGGCGCTCGGCGCGGCTCGGTTGCGCCTTGTCGATGCGTTGAAAATTGAGCTGGATGGAGAGGCCGACGGTGTGTTCGCGCGGCCGGCCATCGACCTCATCGACGCGGAGAGCGCCCCGGTTTGCGCGGTCCAGCCCGATGCGCTGGCCGCCGCATTGCGCGGTTCGCGCCATATGGATGCACGCGCCGGCCGCACGCTGGTCGGGCCGCACAGGCATGACCTGGCGGTCAGCCACCGGGCAAAGGCGCAACCGGCGGCGCGTTGTTCTACGGGCGAGCAAAAGGCGCTGCTGCTGTCGCTCGTCCTCAGCCATGGCGATCTGATCGCGCGCGCGCGTGGGCAGCGCCCGATCCTGCTGCTCGATGAACTGGCTGCGCATCTCGATCCATCGCGTCGTGCGGCTCTGTTCGATCGGCTAGCTGTAGGCGGCGGCCAGGTGTGGATGACCGCAACCGAGTCCGGCCTGTTCGACGGGATGCCAGACACAGCGACGCTGCTGACGGTGGCGGACGGAACCATCATGTGAGCGCAATACTGCGAGTAAGTCGCACTAGCCTTGCAAATGAAAACGACTCGCAATAATGGCATTCTCACAAAGGGGATGACCATGATTTCGCTACCCACCACCCGCCACCTGATTGCGATGCTGCTGTGCGCCAGCGCGCTGAACCCCGTCGTTGCGCAGGCCGAAGACCTGACCTTCGTCGACGGTGAGGGCACCGAGATCATCGTCACCGGGGCGAGCGATGGCTATCGCACCTCGGAGACTACCAGCGGCACCAAGACAAATACCCCGATCCTCAATGTCCCGCAGGCGATTTCCGTGGTGACGTCGCAGCAGATCGCCGACCAGCAGATCCGCTCGGTCGCCGATCTCGTCCGCCTGACGCCGGGCTTGTCGGCGGGGCAGGGCGAAGGGCACCGTGACCAGATCACCATTCGCGGCAATAATTCCACCGCCGATTTCTTCGTCGATGGCTTGCGCGACGACGTCCAATATTTCCGCAGCTTCTACAATGTCGAACGAGTGGAAGTGCACAAGGGGCCGAACGCGATGGTGTTCGGGCGCGGCGGCGGCGGCGGCGTGCTCAACCGCATCACCAAGGGTGCGCTCGCCGACGCCAGCCTCTATTCGGGTGCGCTGTCGGTGGACAGCTTCGGGTCTGCATATGGGTCGTTCGACATCAACGCGCCGCTCACGACGGGTACTGCGCTGCGGGTCAACGGCTTCTATGAGCGGCTGGACAATCACCGCGATGCCTTCGGCGGGGACCGCTATGCGATCAACCCGGTACTCGGCGCGGAACTGTCCGACCGGGTCAGCATCCAGCTGGGCTATGAATATGTCCGCGACGAACGCGTCATCGATCGCGGCGTGCCCGCCGCGCGCGCCGGTACTCTCGCCAGTCCGGCGGGGCCAGTCACTGGCTTTCGCGATGCCTTTTTCGGCGATGCCGACATCAACCGCACCGATTTCGAGGCACATGTCGTCAGCTTCCGCAGCCGCGCTGCGCTGAGCGACAGCCTGACGCTGTCGGCGCAGGCGCTCTACGGCGACTATGACAAATTCTATACAAACATCTTCCCCGCCACTGCTGTCCGCACCGCCACCAGCGGTGCCTTCGCCGGGCAACAGGTTATCGGCATCGAGGCCTATGCCGATCCGACGCAGCGGCAGACGTTGATCGGCCAGCTCAACGCCGAATGGCGCGGCAGCACCGGCGGCATCGATCATGTGCTGCTGGTCGGCGGAGAATATACATCGCAGGACACCGATAACGAGAGGATCAACGGCTATTGGAATGCAGGGGTGCTGACCTCCGCCAGTCGCCGCACCGACATCCTGTTCCGCGATCCCGCCACCATCCCGCCGGTGTTCTTTGTCGCCGGACCGACCGGCAACAGCAACCGCGCGGTGCGCAGCGAGCTGGAGCAATGGTCCGGCTATATCCAGGATCAGATTTCGCTGGGCGACGCGGTCGATGTCGTCGCCGGCATCCGTTACGACCGGTTCGATCTGGCGGTAACCAACCGCTTCACCAACGCGACGGTCGAACGGCAGGACGATCTATGGTCGCCGCGCGTCGGCCTGGTGGTCAAGCCGGTGCCCGATGCGTCGATCTACGCCAGCTACACGCGCTCCTATCTGCCGCAATCGGGCGACCAGTTTCTTTCGCTCGACGCCACCGCTGCGGCGCTTAAGCCCGAAAAGTTCGACAACTACGAAGTCGGCGCGAAGTGGGATATCGCGCCTGCGTTGACCGCGACGGTTGCCGTCTTCCGTCTCGACCGCAGCAACACCCGCGCCGCCGGGCCGGTGGCGGGGACGGTGGTGCTGACCGGATCGCAGCGCAGTTCGGGCGTCGAGCTGGCACTGACCGGCCAGATTACCCCGCGCTGGCAGGCGAGTTTCGGCTATGCGCGGATAGAGGCGGACATAACCGCGACGACCAGCGCCGCCCCTGCCGGACGCAGTGTCGCGCAAGTACCGCGCGATCAGCTGACACTGTGGAACCGCTATGATGTGTCCGACCGGATCGGTGTCGGCCTCGGCGTCTATCACCAGTCGGCAAGCTTTGCGACGATCAGCAACACGACGCGGCTGCCCGCCTATACTCGCGTCGATGCGGCACTGTTCGTCGAGATTACCGATGGCGTGGATGCGCAGGTCAATGTCGAAAATATCTTCGGCGAAGATTATTTCCCGACCGCGCACAACGACCAGAATATCTCGACCGGCGCGCCGACCAACGCGCGGCTGACGGTGCGCTTCGCTTTCTGACTTTTGTCGTCATTGCGAGCGAAGCGCGGCAATCCAGTGTTGTGCAGCGCCGCACTGGATTGCTTCGCGTTGCTCGCAATGACGGGTAGGGACTATAATATCTCCCGCACCCGCTCCTGCGGGCGGCATAGCCGCGCGCCTTTGTCGGTTCGGACGAACGGGCGTTCGACATAGGCCGGATGCGCCGCCATCGCGTCGAGGACAGAATCGGCGTCGGCCCCGGTCAGCCCGCGTTCCTCCGCATCGGTTCCGCGCAATCGCAACGCTTCACGCGGAGTGAGGCCAGCTTCGGCAACCAGCCCGGCTAGCGCATCGCGCGCAAAGGGCTGGTCGAGATAGCGAACCACGGTCAGCGCGATGCCCGGCACCTCCTCCAATATCGCCAGCGTCTTGCGCGACGTTCCGCACGCCGGGTTGTGCCAGATGGTTGCCCGCATATCCTTGCTCCTTGGCGAATGCCGAATCTGTATGCTTGATAGTGCGCGCCGTTGTGTTGCACAAAGCCGGTTGCACAGGAGGGGACCGACAATGACCTTGGCCGAAGCCCAATATGATATTCGCCGGGCCTATGTCGGCGGCGGGCCGGGTGCGTTTGTTTCGGCGCTGGTGTGGCTGGCGGCGGGGCTGGTCGAGCGTAGTCAAGGCACCGCGACCGCCTTCACCATACTGTTCTTCGGCGGAATGCTGATTTTTCCCGGCGCAAAAATCGTCGAGACTTTGTTTTTTCGTCGGCCTGATGTGCACAAGGACAATAAGCTGGGGCTGGTTGCGCTGGAAAGCACGATTGCCATGATCGGTGGCCTGGGGGCGGCGTGGCTGTTTCTGCGCAGCGACCCTGCCCTGGTGTTTCCGGTCGCGGCGGTGGCGGTGGGCACGCATTATTTCGCGTTCCGCTCGGTCTATGGCGATGCGACATACTGGGTGCTGGCGGCAGCGATGACCGCCATCGGTGTGGTGGGAGTGGTTTTGCCGGATGCGGTTCCGGGCGGGACGATTTTTGCCATCGCTGCGGTCGAAGCAGTGTTTGCGGTGATTTTGACGGTGCGGGCGCCGCCGCCCAGCGTCCTCCCCCTTGGGGGAGGTGGCAGTCCGCAGGACTGACGGAGGGGCCACCTCCCCTAAAGGGGAATGCTACCCAGCCAGCGCCGCCCGGTGCCGCTTGCCATTCTCGACATAATGCGCGGTGCCCATCCGCATGCCCATGATCGCCTTCTCGGGCAGATCGCGCATCTTTGCCGCCGGTCGCCCGCCCCATAGCTCGCCGGACAGCATATGTTTGCGCTCGGTCAGCAGTGCCCCCGCCGCCAGCATCGCGTCGCCCTCGATGATGCAGTGATTCATCACAATCGCGCCGAGCCCGACGAAGGCGCGGTCGTGCAAAGTGCAGCCGTGGACCATAGCCATATGCCCGATCAGCACATCTTCGCCGATGATCGTCGGCACACCATGATCGCAATGGACGATGCTGCCGTCCTGGATATTGCTGCGCGCACCGATAATGATGCGATCGACATCGGCGCGGACTACGCAATTATACCAGATGCTGGCATTCTCGCCGACATGCACGTCGCCGATCAGGCGGCAGCCCGGCGCGATAAAGGCGCTGTCGGCGATTTGCGGCGATTTGCCGTCGATGGTGACAAGGGTAACGTCGGGGCGCCCTATGGCTTTGGCGATCATCGGTTGAACTCCGGAATGGTCAGCAGCGGCAGTACCGAAGCATAATCGTCGGTCCACAGCCGCGCATCTTTTACGTCGCTGAGCGGCCGCCACTGGCCACGGCCATCGGGCAAGGACTCGGTCGCCACTGCCAGCCGGTCGAGTGCGTCGCGATTGCGCGCCATCGCTACCCAGATCGAACCGGTGCGCGACAACAGCATATCGGCGCTGTCGGGCATATCCTCGCGCACCAGCGCATGCCATCCGCCTTGCTCCTCGAAGGCGCGCAGCACCGGCTCGAGATCGACATAGCGGTTGGAGATGTGGACCAGCGCGATCCCGTCTGGCTGGAGCGTGCGGGCATAGACGTCGAACGCCTCGCGGGTCAGCAGATGCAGCGGGATGGCATCGGACGAGAAAGCATCGATGGCGAGCAGGTCGAGACTGCCAGGCGCAACGACCCGGGGGTCTGCCAGCCTGATCCGTGCATCGCCGATGATGATCGGCACATCCGGCGCACAATCGGTAAGGAAGCTGAAATTCTCGGTATTGCGGGCGATGCGTTCCATTGCCGGATCGATTTCGAAGATCGTCCAGCGCTGTCCGGGCGCACGATAACAGGCAAGCGTGCCGGTGCCGAGACCGACTACGCCGATCGCGGCGCCGTTGCCATATAGCTGTCCAGCGCGTTGGAAGGCGAGGCCGACTCCCGAGCTGGGCCCGTAATAGCTCGTCGCCGTCTCTTCCAGCCCCTGCGTCAAGATCTGCGTGCCGTGCAATGTCGTGCCATGCGCCAGCGTCCGCGTCTCCAGCGCTGGATTGGTTCTTACTGTATAGATGCCAAAATAGCTGCGGGTGCGCTTGCCTTCGATGGAGGTTTCGATGGTCTGCAACCCGCCGATCCCGATCATCAGCGCGAGCAGCGCAGCGACAAAGGAAAAGCGCCAGCCGATGCCGATGAGGCCGATCAGGATCAACCCGGCGATCGCCATCTGCATCGGCCGGTCGAGATCGAAGCCAACCCAGTTCTTGGTCATCCACCAGCCGATAAGAACGGCAGCGAGCGCCAGCAACAAAGCGACGATGCGCTGCCATTGCCGGTCGAGCTTGAACCAGTCGGCGAGCGGAATGAGCGCCGGCAGGGGAAGCAGCAGTGCGGCGGCGACCACAAGCAGCGGATGTTCATAGGCCCAGTCGAACACCAGCGGTGCTATCAGGGCACAAAATAGCCCGCCCATGGCCCCGCCGACCGCCATGATCAGGTAGAAAAAGGTCAGGCGGTCGGGCTCTGGCCGCAACCGATACAGCCGCGCGTGCAACGACACCGAGACAGTGAAAAGCATGACCAGACTGCTGATCGCCACCGCGACGCCGGCCCCGCCGCCGCTCATCAGCGCCAGGCCGCCGGCCAGCAGCAGCATCGGCGGCGCGAGCAAGGTGAAGAAATCGGCAAGGGTGCGATTGTCGGCGAAGGCAATCGAGAAACTGAGCAGATACAGGCCGAGCGGGATTGCCCACATCAATGGCATCGCCATGATATCGGTGGTCAGATGCGTCGTGGTCGACAACATCAGGCCCGATGGAACGGCGGAGAGCGCGATCCAGAACAGGATGCGGCGCATGGGCGGACGGTGCGATGTCGGCGCGGCGGGTGCCGCAGCCTTTTCCACGCCCTCACCACCGGTCGCCCGCAGCGCAGCGAAACCGCAAGCGAACACCAGCGCCACCAGCCCGACATAGAGCCCGCCCCAGCCCCAGCTTTGCGAGAACAGGTTGAGGTTGGGTTCGACCAGCAACGGATAGGCGATCAGCCCGCCGAAACTGCCGAGGTTCGACGCGGCGTAAAGCGCGTAAGGATTGGCTCCCGGCGCGCTCTGCGCGAACCAGCGCTGCATCAGCGGTGCTTGCGCCGATATGGCGAACAGCAGCGGCCCCACCGATGCGAGCAGCAGGACAGGCACGAAAAAATAGACCTGATCGTCCGACGGCGGCGACAGATTGGCAAGACCGACCGGTTGCGCCACAATCAGCAAGGCGATCGACAGCGCCACCACCAGCAATCCACCGTGCAGCATCACTTGCGTGCGCTGGCCATAGCGACCCAGCCAATGCGCCCAGGCATATCCCCCCAGTAGCAGCGCCTGATAGACCAGCATCGCGCTGTTCCATACCGCTGGCGCGCCGCCCAGCTTGGGCAGCGCCATCCGCGCCACCATCGGCTGGACGAGAAAGAGCAGAAACGAACCGACGAGGATGGTCAGGGTGAATAGCCAGCGTGGCGCGCTATCCGTGATGGCGCTGCTGTCGGCGCCGAAGTCAGCGGAATCGGTGGTCACTGGGTCCAGTCCTCTCGGTCGATCTTGTAGACAAGCTGGTCGGCGAGCTCCTCGCCATAGCCGTCGAGCATATGGTCGAGATCGCGCGCGCGAATCATGCCGAGCTTTTGCATCAGCCCCCATGACGCTGCATTCCCTCGCACGGTGAAGGCAAGGATATGGTTAATAGCGAGCGCGCCGAAGCCATAGGTCAAGCTGGCCTCGGCGGCCTCGCGGGCATAGCCCAGCCCCCACGCATCCTCGCGCAGCCGCCAGCCGATCTCGATGCAGCCATCGACCGGAGTGCCAGGGCGGTCGGTCCTGAACAGCCCACAGAAGCCCAGCAGTTCGCCATCGGTCTTGCGCTCGACGATCCAGAAGCAATGGCCATGCGTGGCCTGACAGGCGGTCATCCGCTCGTACAATCGCCGATACAGCGCCTCGTCGCCGACACCGCCCAGCCAGCGCATCACGCCGGGCGTGTTGAGATGCGCCATGAACGGAGCAATGTCGCCATCGTCCCACGTCCGCAGGATCAGCCGAGCAGTCTCGACGATGGTCTCAGCCATTGAGCAATTTGGCCGCGTGCGCCGCATGATAGGTCCACACACCGGTGCAACCTGCCCGTTTGAAGCTGGTCAGCGTTTCGAGAACCAGCGCGTCACGATCCCCCATGCCCGCCGCTGCTGCCGCCTCGATCATCGCATATTCGCCCGACACTTGGTAAGCGAACACCGGCACGCCGAACGTGTCTTTCACGCTGCGGACGATGTCGAGATAGGGCATTCCCGGTTTGACGATGATGCTGTCGGCACCCTCGGCCAGATCCTGCTCGACTTCGCGCAGCGCTTCTTCGCCATTGGCCGGGTCCATCTGGTAGCTGCGCTTGTCGCCCTTGAGCAGCCCGCGCGAGCCGACCGCATCGCGGAACGGGCCGTAAAAGGCGCTGGCATATTTGGCGGCATAGCTCATGATCTGCACGTCGCTGCGGCCATCGCCCTCCAGCGCAGCGCGGATCGCGGCGATGCGCCCGTCCATCATGTCCGACGGCGCGACGATATCTGCTCCCGCCTGCGCCAGCACCAGCGCCTGGCGTGCCAGCACCTCGACCGTCGGATCGTTGAGCACGATATTGCCCGCATCGATCAGGCCGTCCTGCCCGTGGCTGGTATAGGGATCGAGCGCGACATCGGCGATCACACCGATGCTCTCGCCCAGCGCATGTTTGATTGCGGCAGTCGCGGTGCAGGCCAGATTGGCAGGGTTCAGCCCCTCGCGCCCGTCGTCGCTGCGCAATTCGGGCGGGGTGTTGGGGAATATGGCGACTGCCGGAATGCCCAGCGCCACCGCCTCGCGAGCGCGCTCGACGATCTGCGCCACCGGCCAACGGCTGACGCCGGGCAGCGTTGCGATCGGCTGCTCCTCGCTACCCGATGTAACGAACAGCGGCCAGATCAAGTCAAATGGGGTGACGCAATGCTCGCGGTGGAGCGCGCGGCTCCAGCCGGTCATGCGGGAGCGGCGCAGGCGTGTGGCGGGGAAATGGCTCATGACGCTGCCGCTATTGCCGAACAGCGCCGCGTCGGCAAGCTTTGGCTCAACGGCCTGCGCGGCTGACCGGGCGCGGCGTGCCGGCCAGCGGAGCGGGCGCTGCAGGCGCTGCGCTGCGCACCGGCGCACGCATCGCCGCTCCCACCGGGAGCGCCGCCATCTCCGCCAGCCGCGCGCGGAAGGCGCGCAATTGCTCACCCTCGAGCATCGACCGCGTTGTCATGCTTATCGACGATGGATTGACCGCGCTGCCGTTGCGATAGACTTCATAATGGAGATGTGGGCCGGTCGACAGCCCGGTCGATCCGACATATCCGACGATCTGCCCGCGCCGCACCTGCTGGCCCGGCGATACTGCGATGCGGCTCATGTGCAGATAGCCGGTGCCGAGCCCGCCCGAATGCGACAGCTTGACGGTATTGCCGCCACCGCCGCGCCATCCGGCCAGCTCGACCCGCCCGTCCATCGCCGCATAGATCGGCGATCCGTGCGGCGCGCCGATATCGACGCCCCAATGCATCCGCCGATAGCGCAGGACCGGGTGGACCCGCATCCCGAACGGAGAAGTCAGCCGCCCGTTGGTCGGCCACGCCATGCTGCTGCGCTGCTGGCCGACGCCCGATGCCTCATACCATTGTTTCTGCCCGTCGATGGTCCAGGGGATCATCCGCAGGCGCGCCGTGCCGCCGCGATGCAGCGCGGCATAGATCAGCTCGCCGACCTCGGTCTCGCCGGTTTCGGCACGGCGGTGCGAAACGATGATATCGAACTCGTCGTCGCCGCGCATCTCACGGATCGGCATCTGTCCGGCGATCGTGCGCAAATAGCTCTGGATGGCGCTGGCCGGCGCCCCCGCCGCGCGTGCCGCCAGATACAGGCCGCGACTGCCGACCCGGCCGCGGATACGCAACGGCATGTTATCGACGGCGATTGGAATACGATCCATCGACAGCGCGCCGCCGCTGCCAGCGATTTCCAGCCTGAGGTCGAGCGCGGCGCGGAAGGCAAGGCTCTCGATCGGGCGCGGATCGCTGCGCGCGGCGCGACGGCCCAACACGATGTCTAGTTTGGTCCCAGCGGAAATATCGCCGACCGGAACGGCATCGCCGACCATCGCGGCGATCCGCGCTGCCTCTCCGCCGCTGACGCCGGAGCGTTCGAGCAGGCGGACGAAGCTGTCGCCCTGGCCCAGTGTCGCGGTCAGTTCGATGCGCGGGCGTTCGGGGGCAAAGGCCAGCGGCTGGACGGCATCGGTCGGAGCCATGCGGCGCCCGGTATCGGCACCCCAGGCCAGCGGCGTAATCGCCTGCGCGCGGACATAATGCCGGTCGGCAGGATCGAGCGGCGCGGCCATCGCTTCGACTGGACGGATGCCGGGCCACAGCGCGATGGCCGTGCCGCACAATAGCGTCAGCGTGCCCAGCCCGCGCCACCATGTGCGCGATCCGATGTCATGACCCAGATCGGGTGTCCAGTCGATGTCGGCCCAGCGGCTTTTCCAGTCGATCCGCTTGGGTGCCGGATCGGACGGAGGGATCGCCTGCGCCAGTGACAGCGCGGCGACTCCGCTGGGAGCACGGTCGCGCGGCAGATCATGTGCTGGCGTTCTGAACAAGGAAGCGGCCCCCGGGGCATGTCGGCCCGGCGCAAGCACCGGCTAGATATTCATGCCTGAATTACGATTGTCGTGTGTAGCGGGGCCTGGTTAATGTCAATTTAAGCCGCTGGCACCCGATGCGAATACGCGCCAGCCCACCCCGTTTGCACGACCAAGCTCCGATTTGGCACGGAACCTGCGCCGAACCGTTCGTCGCGTCTGTCTCACGGCTGTGCAGGAATTCGCTTGCTCGCCGTTCAGCCAGCGGCAACTAGAGGCGCAATGTCGCACTATAATCGCTCGCCGCTAACGGCAGTCCTTGGCCCCACCAACACCGGCAAGACGCATCTCGCGGTCGAGCGCATGCTCGGCCATTCGAGCGGCATGATCGGCTTTCCGCTGCGTCTGCTCGCCCGCGAAGTCTATGATCGCGTCGTCGCCGCGCGCGGCGTCCAGTCCGCCGCACTGGTGACGGGGGAGGAGCGCATCTGGCCCGAAACCGCGCGCTATTTGCTGTGCACCGCAGAAGCGATGCCGCTGGCGGCGGTGGCCAAGGATGGCCAGGCAGCCGACGGCGCGCGCGACGTCTCCTTTGTCGCGCTTGACGAAGCGCAGATCGGTCAGGATCGCGAGCGCGGCCATGTCTTTACCTCGCGGCTGATGTACGCGCGCGGACGCGAGGAGACGATGATCCTCGGTTCGGGCGCGCTCGCGCCGGTGGTGCGCAATCTGCTGCCCGAAGCCGACATCATCGGTCGCCCGCGCTTCTCGACACTGAGCTATGCCGGCCCGAAAAAGCTCTCGCGCCTGCCGCCGCGCTCAGTAATCGTCGCCTTCTCCGCAGAGGAAGTCTATGCGATTGCCGAGGCGCTGAGGCGCTTTTCCGGCGGTGCGGCGGTGGTGATGGGCGCGCTCTCCCCGCGTACCCGCAACGCGCAGGTCGCAATGTTCCAGGCAGGAGAGGTCGATTATCTCGTCGCTACCGATGCCATCGGCATGGGGCTGAACCTCGATGTCAGCCATGTCGCTTTCGCCAGCTTGGGCAAGTTCGACGGTATCCGCCAGCGCCGCCTGACCGTCGCCGAAATGGCACAGATCGCCGGACGCGCCGGCCGCCACCAGCGCGACGGGACATTCGGATCGATCGGCAGCGAAGCCGCCTTCACCGACGAGGAAGTCGAGGCGATCACCGAACATCGCTTCCCGCCGATCGACTGGCTCTATTGGCGCAATCCGAACCCGCCGATGGACAGCGTAGCGGCACTCATCGCCGGACTCGAGGCGCCTCCGCCCAACCCGGCGCTGCGTCCCGCCCCCGAAGCGACCGATCTGGCAGTGTTGCGGCGTTTCGAAACCGATGTGGACGCCATGGCGCTGGTCGATGGCGGAGCCAGCGTCCGCCGCTTATGGTCCGCCGCCTCGCTCCCCGATTTTGCCAAGGCCGGGCCGGAGGCGCACGGGCGGCTGGTGGCGCGGCTATGGCGCGATCTCGGCACGGACAAGGGGCATGTCGATGCAGACTGGTTCCGCAGCCAACTCGCCCAGCTCGATAGCGCCGATGGCACGGTCGAGGCCATCGCCGACCGCATCGCCAAGGTGCGCAGCTATTGCTACATCGCCCACCGTCCCGACTGGCTGGCGGAGCCCGAGGCGATGGCGGAGGCGGCGCGGACCGTCGAGACCCGCCTGTCCGATGCACTGCACAATGCCCTTACCGCCCGCTTCGTCGATCGCCGCACGACCGTGCTGCTGCGTGGGTTAGGGCAGGGCGCGGCGACGCTGCCTGTGGCGGTGGACAGCGAAGGTGCGGTGCGCGTCGATGGCGAGGCTATCGGTCATCTCGAAGGGTTTGTTTTCAAGGTCGATGCCGCTGCCAGTCACGGCGACCGAAAGATGCTGCTGGCGGCGGCAGAACGCTATCTCGCCGTCGAACTCGCCGGACGCGCCAGTGCACTGGCGGCGGCAGAGGATGATGCGCTGGCGCTGGTGATGGCGGGGGAAACCGTGCCGCAAATCCACTGGCAGGGCCGCAGCGTCGCCACGCTGGCGCGCGGCCGCACCCGTCTCGCTCCGCGGGTGGTGCTGGACCGTGCGATTGCCGCGCTCGACCCGACCATCGTTGCCGCGGTGATTGCGCGGCTCGACAGCTTCATCGACAAACATGTCGGCGATCATCTCCAACCGCTGGTGGCGATCGCAGCGCGCGCGCGCGACCCCGAAGCGACGCCGCCGGTCCGCGCGGTGCTGGCGGCGATGGTCGACGGCGGCGGCAGCGTTGCGCGCGAAGCGGTCGACAGCTCGATCGGCGCGATGGCGCCCGATCAGCGCGGAGAATTGCGCGATCTCGGCATTCGCGTCGGCGCGCTCGACATCTATCATCCCGCTTTGCTCAAGCCCGCCCCGATGCGCTGGAGTGCGGCGCTGACCGGGGCATGGCGCGGTACCGTCGTTCCGCCGCTACCGGTGCCGGGGATCAATCTTTTGTCCGCGACCGGCGATGTGCCGCCGGCCGCCAGCGGCTTTCGCCGCATCGGCGATTATTGGCTGCGGGTCGATCTGGCAGAGCGCGTGTCGCTGCATCTGCACAATGCGCGCAAGGCGGCATTGGCGGAGCATGGCCCCAAATATCGTCCGGTGGCGGTCGAACCGGCGGCGGTGCTGGCCGAACCGGTAGCGGAGAATGGCGCGGATGCGCTGGCCGATCCGGAGCAGATGTCGGTCGTATCGGACGCAGCTGCCGATCCGCCGCCACCCGACGGCGGCTTCCGTATCGATCCCGAACTCGCGCGATCGCTCGGGTTGCCGCTGGCCGACCGGATCAAGCTGTACCGCATGCTCGGTTTTCGCACCGTTACGCCGCAAGGAGAGATAGCGCCCGAGCAGGAAGCGGGCTTGTGGTGGTGCTGGCGTGGCCGCGAAAAGCCCCGCCGTGGCGGCACCGGACGCCCCGCCGATCCGCGTCGCCATCGTGGCGCGCGTCCCGAAGGCAGCGCACGTCCTGACGCGGTTATGCCCGTGGCCGACGCCAGGCCTCAGCAGAACCGTGGCAAACAGGACGGTCAGCGATCTGTCAGGGGCAAATCCGCGCCCCAGCAGGAAGCCGATCGCTCCGACCGCAAGCCGTTCGACCGGGCAAGGGCCAAGCCCGAGCCTAAACCGGCTCCGCGCCGCGACCCCGCCGCACCGCGTGCCGCCTCTACTCCGCCCAACAACCCGTTCGGCGCGCTCGCCGATCTACTCGGCAAGGGCAAATAGGCTTGGGCTCTGGCACGCCGCTGACGACCGACGCTGGAGCATCGACGCGCCGCATCGACTCTGATGTCTCGACGCTCCGCATCGACTCTGACGTCTCGACGCTCCGCATCGATAAGGCCCTCTGGTATCTGCGCCTCGCCCGTACCCGCAGCGTTGCGCAGGCGATGGTCGCCGCCGGGCATATCCGCCTTGACGGTCGCCGGGTCGAACGGGCCAGCACGCCGCTGCACGTCGGATCGCTGCTGGTCCTCCCCGGTCCACCGCGCGTCCGCGTGCTCAGGGTAGTCAGCCTGCCCACTCGGCGCGGCCCGCCCAGTGAAGCGGCGGCGTGCATAGAAGATATGGGCCAGCCAGAAGCCAACGACGCTTGACCTTCCCAGCGCAGGCGGCATAGCAAGGTCCAAAGCAAGGGTCGGCTGATGTGCGCGACCCCGACCGAAAGGGGAGCCTCCGGACCATGACCTATGTCGTTACCGACGCCTGCATCAAATGCAAATATATGGACTGCGTCGAGGTCTGCCCCGTCGATTGCTTCTACGAAGGCGAGAATATGCTGGTGATCAACCCCAGCGAATGCATCGACTGCGGCGTCTGCGAACCCGAATGCCCCGCCGAGGCGATCCTGCCCGATACCGAAAACGGGCTCGAAAAATGGCTCGAACTCAACAACACTTTTTCGGCGACCTGGCCCAACATCACCACCAAGAAAGCCAGCCCGGCCGACGCCGACGAGTATAAGGGCGTCGAAGGCAAGTTCGAGACCCATTTCTCGGCGGAGCCCGGCGAGGGCGATTGAGGTTGAACAGGCCCACCCCCAACCCCTCCCACAAGTGGGAGGGGAGCGAGACTTATTGAGCCGGAGGCGAAATTAGTCGCAGCGGGGTGGGTTGAAGCGCCGCCGTCGTTTGTTGACCGCACAATCGCCGTGTCGAAGGGTGTTTGGTACCGTTCCGGGAACCACCGCTGCCATCGCGCTTTCATCGCGCACATGGCCAGCTCACCCGACCCCTTCGTTACCCCCTGCATTTATGTCGAAGGCTTCACTGGCGGCCTGACCCGTCGTCGTCACGGCGAGAGCTTCCGCTTTCACACGGCGGGCGGTAAACCTGTCCGCTCCGCCACCACCCTCACCCGGCTCAACGCCATCGCCTTGCCGCCAGCTTATGAGGACGCCTGGTATTGCCCCAGTCCGCGCGGTCATATTCAGGCGACCGGCACGGACGCGCGCGGACGGCGGCAATATCGCTACCATCCCGCCTTTCGCGCTGCGGCAGAGGATGAAAAATTCGCTGCGCTCGTCGATTTCGGCCGCTCCCTGCCGCGCATCCGGCAGCGCGTAGAGGCGGACTTGCGCAAACGCGGACTGCCGCGCGACCGGGTTATTGCCGCCGTCGTCCGCCTGCTCGACACCGGCCATATCCGTGTCGGCAACCGCGCCTATGCCGCCGCCAACAATAGTTTCGGCGCGACGACCCTGCGCACCCGTCATGCGACGGTCGATCGGAACAGGCTGCGGCTCGAATTCACCGGCAAATCGGGCAAGGCGCAATCGATCACCATCGCTGACCGCCGCCTGATCGGCGTGGTGCGGCAATGCCAGGATTTGCCCGGGCAGCAACTGTTTCAATATGTCGACAGCGATGGCGCACGCCACGACGTCGGCTCGGGCGACGTCAACGACTGGCTGCGCCAATGCTGCGGCGATTTCACCGCCAAGATGTTCCGAACTTGGCACGCCAGCACCATCGCCTTTGGCGCGATGATTGACGGAGCAGGCACCGCCAAGCTCAAACCGGTGATGGAACTGGTGGCAAAGCAGCTCGGCAACACACCGGCAGTCGCGCGCAAAAGCTATGTCCACCCGGCCATCCTGGCGGTTCTGACTGGCGAGCGCGAATGGAACTCAGACTGGGCGCGGCTGCCGCGCGCGGCTCAGGGTCTCGACAGGATAGAGCGCGGGCTGCTCGCCTTCCTCGCCGATACGGCTGACGGGGCAGCGCAAGGGTAATCGCGGCCTTGCCCGCCGCGCTGGCATTTTTGTTACAATCCTGCTATGGCGGGTCCAACAGTGTGAAGGTTTCCCTGCATTCGGGCTCGCCGCACTGAACTTCCGCTTGACGAAAGTGACTGGATTGTCGTTCGAGACGCGCTGCTTACGGACTCTGTAGCCAACATTACCCGCTGCCTTGCGACGATGGCGCTCCTCTATGCGCCTTCGTCCGTTTCCGTATCGACGCCGCGCCTTCGGGCCTCACGACAATTCTTTTGCCGGTCGTCCTGCGGGCGAAGACGAAAGGACAGATTATGACTGCCACCTCGCAAGCCTTCGATGTCGGCGATTATGTCGTTTATCCCAAGCATGGCGTCGGCCGGGTGATGGAGTTGCTCCATCAGGAAATCGCCGGCATGAGCCTCGAACTCTATGTGCTGCGCTTCGAGAAAGAACGGATGACGTTGCGCGTTCCGGTCAATAAAATCGAGAGCGTCGGAATGCGCAAGCTCTCCAGCGACAAGACGCTCAAGGACGCGCTCGAAACGCTCAAGACCAAGCCCAAGGTCAAGCGCACCATGTGGTCGCGCCGAGCGCAGGAATATGAGGCGAAGATCAATTCAGGCGATCTCATCTCGATCGCCGAGGTGACCCGCGATCTGTTCCGCCCCGACGATCAGCCCGAGCAGAGTTATTCGGAACGGCAGATTTTTGAAGCCGCGTCCAGCCGCCTTGCCCGGGAAATCGCGGCAATGGAGGAAATCGACGAGAAGGCTGCACAGGCCAAGATCCTCGAAATTCTCAACAAATATGCCCCGCAATATCATCCGCCGGTGGGCGGTGCTGCCGCTGCCGCCGCGGCTGCGGCCGTGGCAGCAGAAGCGGAAACCCCGGAAGCCGCCGCTGCACAGTGAGGGGTTTCTGCGTTGGATAGAATGAAAAGGGCCGCAGCGATGCGGCCCTTTTCATTGCTGCGCCCTTGACCCCGCCCGCGCTTGCGTATTATACGTGTAACACAGCGAGCGAAGTGGAGATATGCGTGATGATGCGTAAGTACCTGATGGCCACCGGCCTCGCCCTCACCGCCCTGTCGATCAGCGGATGCGCCTTTATGGACAGCGACGAGGAGCAGCGCGCCGAGAATGACAAAGGCGCGGTCGCGGGCACGCCTGCGGGCGGCTCCGGTGACAGCTCCAGTCGCAGCTATGCTGTCTCGGGCTTCACCGGCATTGTCGCAGCGGGATCTGACACGGTCGAGGTGGTCAAGGGCGATGCCTTCGCCGTCACCGCAACCGGCAGCGCCGACGTGCTCGACCGGCTGTTGATCCGCGTCGATGACGGCAAGCTGGAAATCCGCCGCCGCTCTGGCGACTGGTCGGGCACAGGCTCGGCACGGGTTCGCGTCACCATGCCCGCGCTCACCACCGTCGTTGTCGCCGGCAGCGGCGATGTCACCGCCGATTCGCTGACCGGCGATGAGGGCGAGGTGGTGGTCGCGGGATCGGGCAATATCCGGCTGGCCTCGGTCGCGGTGCGCGATCTCGAACTGGTCATTACCGGCTCGGGCAAGATCGAGGCGAGCGGCACCGCGGAAGAAATCGACGCGACCATCGCCGGATCGGGCGACATCGCCGCGCCGGGTCTGACCGCACAACGCGCCGATCTCGACATCGCCGGTTCGGGCAATATGACGATGGCAGTGACCGGTGCTGCCGACGTATCGACCATTGGATCGGGCAATGTCACGCTGACCGGCGGCGGCACCTGCACCCACAGCAAGATGGGCGGCGGCGAAGTCGATTGCAGTTGATCGCCTGATTGTCTTCGCCGGTCGCCTGTGCCAGCTTTTCGTTACGCACCCGTCGGGGAGCGTGACGAGGGGGGAAATGCAGATGACTGGCCAAACTTTCGCACCCAAGCCCAAAGCGGTGACCGTCGGCGGCACCGCGACATCGTTGGTCGCTTTCTATTTCCCTGGCAGCGACACCCCATGGGACACCGTTTATCAGGCCCCGTTCCTCGCCAATTTCTGGCTATGCAGCGTCGCGCTGACCATCGGCGGTGACAGCGCCGCGTTCAAACTCGCCGAAGCCGCGTTCCAGTGCACCAAATGGTGGCATGACCCATCGATCCGCAACAGTTTCGCCCATTGCGCCGATGGCGACGCGGCGGTGGCGCTGCGCGATACGCTGATCGCACAGGGCAACGCTGACGATAAGACGTACGCCGGGCTCGGCCAGATTGGCGCGATGGATGCGGTGCTCGCCGCCAAATTCACTGATCCCGCGCTCGCCGCCGGATTGCTGGCGACCGCCGATGCCTATCTCCTCGAACATAGCGCGTCGAACCGCAATCACGAGAAATTCTGGAGCGATCATCATGACGGCACCGGGAATAATCACCTCGGCATTTGCCTGATGCATCTGCGCCAGAAACTTGGCGGATCGCCTAACCCGATGCCAGGCGTGGCGGTGGCCAAGATGACTGCGCTGGTCTGAAGGTTTCGATCATTGGCAATCGGGTGGCGCATGGCATAGGCATTCCTCAACCAGAGCAGGGAGAGAGCCAGCATGACCCGTCCGACCTTCGATTTTCGTGGCAAGAATGTCTTCGTCTTCGGCGGCACCAGCGGCATCAATCTCGGCATCGCCCACGGGTTTGCTCGGGCGGGCGCGCATCTGGCGGTCGCCAGCCGCAACCCTGACAAGGTCGAGGCGGCGAAATCAGCGCTGTCGCATACCCACCCCGCGCTCGGTTTCGCGCTCGACGTGCGTGACTGGGATGCGGTCAAGGCGGCGGTCGATGCGCATGTCGCGGAACGCGGTAGCATCGACGTGCTGATCTCGGGTGCTGCCGGCAATTTCCCTGCTCCCGCCACTGCGATCAGTTCCAAGGGCTTTCGCACCGTCACCGATATCGACACGCTCGGCACCTTCAACGTCATGCGCGCCAGCTATGATGCGCTGGTCAAGCCGGGGGCGAGCATCATCAACATCTCGGCCGCGCAGGCGTGGATCGCCATGCCGTTGCAAGTGCATGTCTGCGCCGCAAAGGCCGGTGTCGACATGATCACCCGCTGCCTCGCCATGGAATGGGGCCGCGAAGGCATCCGGATCAATTCGGTCGCGCCAGGCCCGATCGAGGGCACCGAGGGGATGGAGAGGCTGGCCCCGACGCCCGAAGCCAAGGCCCGCGTGGCAGCGTCGGTGCCGATGGGCCGGATGGGCACAGTCGATGAGATCGCCGACGCCTGCCTGTTCCTGTCGAGCGACGCGGCGCGCTATATCACCGGCGCGGTCATTCCGGTCGATGGCGGATCGACGGCGGGGCGCATGTTGACGGGGCTGAGCTGACTCGAAACTGCAATAGCCGCGTTGCCCGGCGATGGTGGCTATGGACAGCCGGTGTCGGCGCCCTAAGACCGTCGCATGAGCGCGCCCGACCATTGGCATTTCTGGATCGATCGGGGCGGGACGTTTACCGATGTCGTGGCGCGCGATTCTGAAGGCGCGATCCACACCGCCAAGCTGCTGTCCGAAGACCCGACCCGCAGCCAAGACGCCGCCGTCGCCGCAATCCGCCAGATTACCGGCACCGCCTCCGGCACTTTGCCTCCGGCAAGCGTCCGCATGGGCACCACGGTTGCCACTAATGCGCTGCTCGAGCGCAAGGGCGAGCCGGTGGTGCTGGCGATCACGCGGGGTTTTGCCGACGCGCTGACCATCGGCACGCAGGAGCGACCCTATATCTTCGCCCGCGCCATCCACCTGACCGCGCCGCCACACGCCGCCGTGGTCGAGATCGACGAGCGAGTGACGGCGAAGGGCGAGGTGCTGCGCCCTCTCGATCAGGACAGCGCGCGCGCCGATCTGCAAGCTGTGTTCGACAGCGGCATTCGCAGCATCGCCATCGTGCTGATGCACGGCTGGCAGCATCGCGCGCATGAAATGCGGCTGGCCGAGATTGCCCGCGCTGTCGGCTTCACCCAGATTTCGGTGAGCCATCAGGTCGCCCCGCTGATCAAGCTAATCGGGCGCGGCGATACGACGCTGGCCGACGCCTATCTGTCGCCGGTGCTGCACCGCTATATCGACAATTTCCGCGCGCAGCTCGGCGGGCAAATCGACCCGTTGTTCATGCAATCGAGCGGTGGGCTGGCCGACCATCGGCGGTTCAGCGGCAAGGATGCAATTCTCTCCGGACCAGCAGGCGGCATCGTCGGCATGGTCGGCACTGCGGCGGCGGCGGGGCGCACGCGACTGGTCGGCTTCGACATGGGCGGGACGTCGACCGACGTCAGCCATTATGATGGTCATTACGAGCGCGATAATGAGACGATTGTCGCGGGAACGCGCATCCGCGCACCCATGCTGCGCATCCACACTGTCGCCGCAGGGGGCGGGTCGATCTGCCGCTGGGACGGGACGCGGCTGCTGGTCGGGCCAGCCAGCGCCGGGGCGGTGCCGGGCCCGGCGGCCTATGGGCGCGGTGGGCCGCTGACGATCACCGACTGCAATGTGCTGTTGGGCAAGATTCAGCCCGCGTATTTTCCCAAGCTGTTCGGACCGAATGGCGACGCACCGATAGACAGCGCCATCGTTGCCGAGCAGTTCGCTGCACTCGCCGCAACCGTCGCGCGCGATACCGGCCAGCCGATGACGCCGCAGGCGCTGGCGGAGGGCTTCGTCGCCATCGCCGTCGCCAATATGGCCAATGCCATCCGCCGCATCTCGGTCGCGCGCGGGCATGATGTGACGGCGGGCTATGCGCTGGTCTGCTTCGGCGGCGCAGCGGGGCAGCACGCCTGTCTGGTCGCCGACGCGCTGGGCATCGACGAGGTGCTGATCCATCCGTTTGCCGGGGTGCTGTCTGCCTATGGCATGGGGCTGGCGCGGCAATCGGTGATCCGCGAGGAAACGCTGGCGCTGCCGCTGGCGGGAGAGAGCGAAGCGGTGTTGCGTGCGGCGCAGGCGCGGCTCGAAGCTGATGCAGCGAGGGCGCTGGCCGAGGAAAGCCTTGCGCCCGCTGCCGTCTCGACATTGGTCTTCATCCGGCAGGACGGCAGCGAAAATGCCATAGAGCTGGCCGCCGCACCGGTGGCCGAACTGCGCTCGCGCTTCGCTGCCAACTTCCGGCGACAGTTCGGTTACGCCCATGATGGCGCGCTGATCATCGACCGCATCCGCGTCGAAGCGCTGACCGACGAAGCGGCCATTCCCCTGCCGGCCATGCGCGCATCGGGCGTGGTCGAACCCATTGCGACGGTAGCATGCTGGCTCGATGGGCGGGGCCATTCAACGCCGCTGTTCGACCGCGCCGCTCTCGGCGCGGACGCAACCCTGACCGGACCCGCGATCATTGTCGATCCGCTGGCGACGACGGTGATCGAACCGGATTGGCAGGCGGCGGTGCTGGCCGACGGCACCCTTGCCCTCACCCGAGCTACATCGCGCCAGAGCAGCGCCGCCACCGACGCCGCCACCCTCGACCCCATCCGCCTCGAAATCTTCAACGCCGCCTTCATGGCGATTGCCGAGGAAATGGGCAGCGCGCTCCAGCGCAGCGCGCGATCGGTCAACATCCGCGAGCGGCTCGATTTCTCCTGCGCGCTGTTCGATGCGTCGGGCGCGCTGGTCGCCAACGCGCCGCATATGCCGGTGCATCTCGGCTCGATGGGGGAGAGCGTGCGCACTATCCTGACCCGTCGCCTGAAGGACGGACGCGGCATCCGGCGCGGCGATGTCTACGCGCTCAACGCGCCTTATGATGGCGGCACGCATCTGCCCGACATTACCGTGATCATGCCGGTGTTCGTGGATGGCGAAAGCCAGCC
>JAYSZB010000077.1:0-28236 GCA_043727035.1 Sphingomonas sp.
ACAGGATAATGCGGCAACGATGCTGGTGGCGTCGTTCATGGCGCAAATGGGGGATAAGACGTGGCTGTCTGGCGTCTCCGATCTGGTGCAGGCCGCACATGATCCTGAGCGTTATATGGGGGCCTTTACGAAGCGGCTGGCTGGTTCGCTGGCGGTGCCGACCGGCGTTGCACAAGTCGCCCGGACAATGGACCCGACGACCCGCGCACGGGACAATGAGTTTGAAGCGATACAATCGCGCATTCCCGGGATGTCGGACAATCTTCCGCCGCAGCGCGACATTCTCGGTCGGCGTGTCGTCAGTCAGGGCGGCATCGGCCCCGATATTCTCTCGCCTGTGTGGCAATCGACCAACCGCAACGATCCAGTGCTGAACGAGCTGATCCGTGCGCGCATTGGATTTGAACGGCCCGACCGCACGGTTGGGGGGCGACGCCTGTCGGCGGGTGAGTATGATCGGTATCAGGAAGCGACCGGGCGCATTGCTTACCCGCTGTTGCAGGAACTGGTCACGCCGGACGCTTGGGATGGTCTGAGCCAAGACGACAAGAAAGAGGAGGTGCGTGACGTGATGCGCGGCGCTCGGGCGCTGGCTCGCGGTGAAGTGCTTGGTGGTGGCGCGCGGACTCCTTCGCGTCGGCAAGTAACGCCTCGCCTGCCTGCGCCTTCGTCTTTGCCGCCGCTGCCACCGGGGTTTGAAGTGGTGCAGTGAGGCCTTGGAAATGGCCCATGATGACGTAAGTTGTCCGCGACATGAAAAAGACGAATGATCCACGCAATCCTTTGCCCGAACGGCGCTGGCTAAAGCCGCAAGCTTTCGTCGGTAGCTACATCCCGGTCTATCCTCGGCTGAACTGGTGGTCGCCTTCGAAGAGAGGCACAGTCGTGCTTGGCGATTTGCAGGATTTTGGCCTCACCGCCCAAATCGCGCGACGAATGACGGATTACGATCTCCACCATTTTCCCTGCCTGAAAACAGGGGATCGCACAGGCCATGCGATATGCGCAGCGGAATTGCGGCGACGCGAAAGCTGGGTGCCGCGTTGGGCGCTGGGCATCTCGATGCTGTCGCTGATCGTGTCTGTGGCGACCGCGCTGTCTCGATAGAACGCAACGTGAATCGCTCTGGCGCAAATCGTGTGTAATCAGGCAGGGAATTACACAGACATTCCCGGAATGTTCGCCAGCCTGATCCGCCCTCATGAATCGCCAATCCGTGCCGAGTCGGGACAGTCACGGAATGACGCGGAACGCCACCCCGTTAGACTGTAAATCTGCCGGGCGTCGCCCTACGCTGGTTCGAACCCAGCCCTGTCCACCACCCTTACAGCCTGAACCTGCTCGCCTGGACTAGAGACTTCCAAACAGTGCCAGCATGCGCGCCCAGGCCCGTTCTGCTTCCGCCGATGCATAGACCGGTGAATCGATGGTGCACCAGCCATGCTGTGCGGGATAAACCTCGATCTCCGCAGTTCGCCCCGCCGCACTCGCTGTGGCCCGCAACACATCTTTATGCGTCGGTGCGCGCTCGTCGTCGTTCTGGGCGATGGCAATCAGCATTGCCGCCTGAAAATCGTCGATCAACAGATGCGGACTGTCGGGCGTGTCGGTGACCAGGCCGCCACCATGGAAGGAGGCGATTGCACCGACGCGCGACGGATTTGCCGCCGCCGTGCGAAAGGTGAACGGCCCGCCCATGCAATAGCCGCTGCTGCCGATCTTCTTCGCGGTATCGACCTCGCGCTGCGCGTCGAGCCAGGCAATGAAGGCGGCGGCATCGCGCGTGGTCACCGCCGGGTTCAACGCAGCGATCATCGGCTGCAAGCGTGCCCGTCCAGCATCGGTGCGCCATTCGGCAAAGCTTGCCAGCACCGGCGCGCGCGCAGAGCGGTAGTATTGGTTGATGACCAGCACCGCATAACCCGATGCCGCCAGCCGCGTCGCCATCATCTTATAGGCGTCGCGCAATCCGGCGATATCCGGCCACAGGATGACGGCGGGGTGCCGCCCGCGCACAGGATAGACGAAAAAGCCGTCCATCGTCCCCTCGGGCGTGGTGATGTCTACCATGCGTGATGCGGTTTGTATGGGACCGGCGGCTCCGTCCTGCGCCGTGGCGCAACCGGGCAGAAGAGCAAACGCTGCTGCGCTCGCGCCCATAGCGGCAAACGCGCGCCGCCCCAGCTTGCGACCGAGCAGCCAATGCCCGTTCTCGCCTTCGGTGATGTCGTCGCACATGACTGGCGCTCCCTGCCTTGCGCCCCCGCATGCGGCTTAGACCATTATTGGCGGGTGCGCGCAACGCCGCGCTTCAGATGCGGCCAAGCAAGCGGGCGACGGTCTCGTGCGGCGCGTCGTCGACCGCATCGGAAACCTCCCGTTCCAGAGCGGTGCGGATCCGCTCCACCTCGGTGTCGCTCAGATGCTCGATGCCGATGAACTCATTGCGGGCAGCCTGGGTTGCGCGGATCAGTTCGTCGAGTTTGGCCTGCAACGCCGCCGCGTCGCGGTTCTGGCTGTTCTGGATGACGAACACCATCAGGAAGGTGACGATCGTCGTGCCGGTGTTGACGACGAGCTGCCAGGTATCGGAAAAAGCGAACAGCGGGCCGGTGCCGCTCCAGATGACGATGATCAGCAGCGCGCCGATGAACGCCATTGGCTGCCCCGCCCAACGCGACGTGCGAGAGGCGATGGCGGTGAAGATGCGGTCGATCATCGGTTGTGGTTCTCCGGAAAGGCGCAGCATGGCATTTTTCGCCGACTGCGCCTATACCAGCGGCCATGTCCTCCATCGCCACGCCTGCCATGCCGATTGCCGGCACCATCGATCCTGTGCCCGTCGCCCGTGCCGCCGTGGTGCGCCCCGACGGCCGCACCGACCTGCTCGGTATGAAGCGTGAGGATATCCGCGCTGCGCTTACCGCTGCCGGTCTCGACGAGAAGCAGGCCAAGCTGCGCTCCAAGCAACTGTGGCACTGGATCTATCATCGCGGCGTCACTGATTTCGACGGCATGACCGACATCGCCAAAACGATGCGACCGTGGCTGTCCGAGCATTTCGTCGTCGGCCGCCCAGAGATCGTCACCGCGCAAACATCGAGCGACGGCACCCGCAAATGGCTGCTTTCGACCGCCGACGGCCATGAATATGAGATGGTGTTCATCCCTGATGAGACGCGCGGCACGCTGTGCATCTCCAGCCAGGTCGGCTGCACGCTCAACTGCCGCTTCTGCCACACCGGCACGATGCGGCTGGTGCGCAATCTGACCGCTGGCGAGATTGTCGGGCAGGTGATGCTCGCGCGTGACTCGCTGGGCGAATGGCCCAAGGGATCGATGCACTCGACGCATGAGGATGCAGAAGAGGATGACGATGCGCCGCACTATACCGCCGACGGCCGCTTGCTGACCAACATCGTGCTGATGGGCATGGGCGAGCCGCTGTATAATTTCGACAATGTCCGCGACGCGATGAAGATTGTCATGGACGGCGACGGGCTCGGCCTGTCGCGCCGCCGCATCACCCTGTCGACCAGCGGTGTGGTGCCGATGATGGCGCGCGCTGGCGCCGAAATCGGCGTCAATCTCGCGGTGTCGCTGCACGCGGTGACCAAGGAGGTGCGCGACGAGATCGTCCCGATCAACCGCAAATATGGCATCGAGGAACTTCTGTCGGCCTGTGCCGCCTATCCCGGTGCGGGCAATTCGCGGCGCATCACCTTCGAATATGTCATGCTCAAGGACAAGAATGACAGCGACGCCGACGCGCACGAACTGGTCCGGCTGATCCGCGAATACGACCTGCCCGCCAAGGTCAATCTGATCCCGTTCAACCCCTGGCCCGGCGCGGCCTATGACTGCTCTACCCCCGAACGGATTCGGCGGTTCAGCAATATCGTCTTCGATGGCGGCATCTCCGCCCCGATTCGCACTCCGCGCGGCCGCGACATCATGGCGGCGTGCGGCCAGCTCAAGAGCGCCGCGCAGAAGATGAGCCGGGCCGAACTGGACCGGCTGGCTGAGGAGAAGCAGGTGGCGTTGGGGTGAGGATATTGCTTACCGTTCAGCGCGAATTTGCTCGAGTCGCGGCAACTCTTTGTCGGTGTAGTTACCCACCACCCAGATGAAGCTTTGGACGTCGAGCCGATCTCGGGCACCGAGCGGCTTAATTGAAGCCTCAGTGAACATGACGAGATCAAGCAATGAATTGTAAACTAAAGCATCGATTTCAGAAGAGTAATCAAACTGAAATTTATGGCCAACGCGCTGTGCGAAATCGAGCGTGGCTACCGGTTTGAGGAACATGTGGTTCTCCGGATCCCATAGATTCGGCAAGTAAGTCAGCATCGGCCAGGAACAGCGACCGTGGGGAGAGATCGCGGAAACCATCTGCGTCAATCCCGCCATATGGTTCCCTTGGGTGAAGACAGCAGCTCCCTTCACAAACTCGATGCCTTCAGAACTCCCCAAAATCTGGTGCATGCGCGCCAGTTCAAAACGTGACAGCAAGTTTGTGTTGTATGCTTTGCGAACGGCGACGGCGTCGTCAGCCGTAGCTCGCAAGGCTACTTGAATGGGAACAAGCGCATTTAGCGCCTCACTGGATTTTCGTTTGCATTGCCGTTCATCAACGTCGAACGCTTTGTCATCAAAACCATCGGGGAAGAAATGTCGGAAGCGAGATATGGCACCATCCATTCCAACATAGTTCGGGTGAAGTTTGCCCGCTTCATTACGCAGTCGCGCTAGCAATCGGTTTACATCGTCGTCGTCGAACTTTTCGCCGACTTTACCGTGTCGGATAGCCGCCCCTTGAAATGTCGAGCTTTTCGCAACAATCCGTATCGTGCAATCCCCAATTTTTTGCTCGTAAGGCAATTTCACTTTGCGTCCTCCCGCACCATCGCCTCGCGCAGGATCGCATTGATCCGCGTCTGATAGCCACGCCCCTTCGCGCGCAGCCAAAGCAGCACGTCGGCATCGATCCGCACCGTCGTCGATTGCTTGATCGGCTTGAACAGATGCTTGTATTTGTGCCGGTCGCGGAACGGGATGGCGTTCTCAAACGTCTGCGGCGGGATATCGCTATAGTCGATATCGTCATCGCTCATCGCTGCCAGTCGTTCCAACTCCTCGCGCTGCGCCGCCGTCAAGGTGCGCGGCTTTGACGTATCGACGGTAAAACTAACGATATTGCTGGTCATAGCGTTTCCTTTCAGTTCGGTCTGCGCGTCGCGCTGAAATAATACGGACGACTTCGACGTCCTCGTCGTCCCGAAGGGTGTGAACCACGACCACCACTGGGTTGCCGCCAGCCAGCCCCAAAGTCTGCCACCGATACTCCTCACCTTCGATGCGTTCGAATTCGAGTATGGCATAGGGGTCGTCGAAAACGGTCGTGGCGGTTTCAAAACTGATGGCGTGTTTGGCAATGTTTGACCGTGCCTTGGCCCCATCCCATTCGAAACGCTGGTTCATACAATATTGTTACTACATTTTGTTGTTGCAGTCCAGCACGATCGGCACGAAGCGAAAGGATCGTCGCTGTCCGCCAGCCCCCTCCTTGCCCCAGTCCGCCGCACTGCTACACGCTCCCCATGCGCCTGACAGACTGTCACAATATCGACGACTTCCGCCGCCTCGCGAAATCGCGCCTGCCCTGGCCGGTCTTCGATTACATCGACGGTGCAGGCGATGACGAGGTCACCCGCCGCCGCAACCGCGCCGCCTTCGACGATTACGATCTGGTGCCGCGCGTGCTGGCGGGGGTGCAGGACATCGATTTGTCGGTGACGATCATGGGTCGCCGCATGGCGATGCCGCTGTTCCTCTCCCCCACCGCACTCCAGCGGCTGTTCCACTGGCAGGGCGAGCGCGCCGTGGTGCGCGCGGCCGAGAAGTTCGGCATCTATGCCGGCATCAGCAGCCTCGCCACCGTCGGTATCGACGAGATCGGCGCGATGACCTCCGGGCCAAAGCTGTTCCAGCTCTATGTCCACAACGACGAGGGGCTGAATGCGGCGATGATCGCCGCATGCAAGGCCGCCAAATTCGATGCGTTGGCGTTGACCGTCGATACCATTGTCGGCGGCAATCGCGAACGGTGCCTGCGCTCGGGCTTCACCTCGCCGCCGCGCTTCACCGCAGCGTCGGCATTGTCCTACGCAATCAAACCGCGCTGGACACTCGATTATCTGTTCCGCGAATCGTTCTCGCTGCCCAATCTTGCGACGCATGTAGCAGAGGGCAGCAGCGTGCCGAAGTCAGTCGCCGATTACTTCACCACCATGCTCGACCAGTCGCTCGACTGGGCACGCGCCGAGGCGATCCGCAAGCAGTGGGACGGCCCCTTCTGCCTGAAAGGCATCATGGCAGTGGAGGATGCGCGCCGCGCCGTCGATATCGGTGCGACCGCGATCATGGTGTCGAACCATGGCGGGCGACAGCTCGACGGCAGCCGCAGTCCGTTCGATGCGCTGGCCGAAATCGTCGATGCGGTCGGCGACAGGATCGAAGTGATCTGCGATGGCGGCATCACGCGCGGGACGCATGTGCTGAAGGCGCTGTCGGTCGGGGCGAAGGCCTGTTCGGGCGGGCGGTTGTATCTTTACGCTCTGGCCGCAGCAGGACAGGATGGCGTGGAGCGCGCGGTCGGCTTGCTCGAAAGCGAGCTGGTCAGAGGCATGAAGCTGATGGGTGCGCGCAGTGTCGCCGATCTCAGCCGAGACAATCTGCGCTGGCGGTCATAAATCGGGGACAGTCCCCTATTTCCATCGAGCCTTGGCCATATCGTGATGACCGAGCCGGAAATAGGGGACTGTCCCCGATTTATGGCAAACGCTGTCCTGCGATCAGAACGCGACGCCGAGCGTGAACAGGATCGTTTCGTCATACAGCGTGTCGGCTGCCGGGATGCCGGTCAGATCGTCGAGGTCGGTGTCGATATAGCGCACACCGGCAACTAGCCCCGATCCCAGCGCAACATCGGCACCCAGCGACCAGTCGAAATAATTGCCGCCGAACGCAAGGCTGCCGTCCGACCAGCCGAGATGCGCGGCCAGCGTCACCGGCGTGCCGGGAATGCCAAGGCCCAAATCGGTGAACACATAGATATTGTCTCCCGCCAGCGCCGACTGATCGAAAGCATAGGCCGCGCCGAGCTTCGCGCTGACCGGGCCGATCGTCGTCTTGATCGAGGCGTAGGGCTCGAAATAGTCGCTGTTGCCGAACGCGTCATCGCCATTAGGGTAGTAATAATAGAGCAGGCCGACATCGATCGCAGTGCCTGATGCGATTTCGGTGGTGTAGCCTGCGTACAGGTCGATCTCGGTATGACCATATACCGGCGTGTCATCGATGCTCGATCCCCACACGCCGACGTAAAAGCCCGACGAATGGTTGACGTTGATCGTGCCCTGGATGGCAGGATCTTCGGCCGAGAAGCTGATACCGCGGAAGCGATAGTCGCTGACCAGCGTAACGCCGCCGGTGACGGTGAATTCGCCGGGTGGATCGGTTTCAGTTGAAGTGGCGGCGTCGGTGCCGGAATCCTGCGCGAACGCGGGGGCGGAAACGGAGAGTAGAGCGAGGGCCATCAGACCCTTTATGGACGTGCGCATTATAGAACCCTTTCGAGGTTGTTGCGTATCGTCCCACCTGCGCGCGGCGATCTCTCTGTCATGCCATGAGTCGTCGCTCGGGCACCGGACATCATTCCGCGTCGAGCTGACAATGGCTTGCGATGTTGCGGCGCACAAGAAAATAACGACTGCATTGATGGTATCGCCGCACCGTTGTTGCATCGAGGCAACAGGGGGCGGTATAGCGGCGTGCACCCTGCTTCCCCATTGCCGCAAGAGGCTTCATGTCCATCCGTCCCTGGCGCGATATCGTCCGCCGCAAATCCCGCCAGATCATGGTCGGCACCGTCCCGGTCGGCGGCGATGCGCCGATCACCGTGCAGACGATGACCAACACGCCGACCGAGGATGTTCGCGCCACGGTCGATCAGATCCGCCGCTGCGAGGAAGCGGGCGCCGACATCATCCGCGTCTCCTGCCCCGACGAGGCATCGACCACCGGCCTCCGCCAGATCGTCCGCGCCGCGCAGGTGCCGATCGTCGCCGACATCCATTTCCACTATAAACGCGCGCTCGAAGCCGCCGATGCGGGCGCTGCCTGCCTGCGCATCAACCCCGGCAATATCGGCTCGTCGGCGCGCGTCGCCGAGGTGGTCCGCGCCGCCAAGGCCAATGGCTGCGCCATCCGCATCGGCGTCAATGCGGGCAGCCTCGAAAAGGACCTGCTCGAAAAATATGGCGAGCCCTGCCCCGAGGCGCTGGTCGAAAGCGCGCTCGACCATATCAAGCTGCTCCAGGACCATGATTTCCACGAATATAAGGTCGCGGTGAAATCGAGCGACGTGTTCCTCGCCGTCGCCGCCTACCAGCAGCTCGCCGAGACGGTCGATTGCCCGCTGCATCTCGGTATCACCGAAGCTGGAGGACTGATCGCCGGCACGGTCAAATCCTCGATCGGCCTCGGCTCGCTGTTGTGGTTCGGCATCGGCGACACGCTGCGAGTCTCACTGTCCGCCGAGCCCGAGCAGGAGGTGCGCGTCGGCTATGACATCCTGAAATCGCTTGGCCTCAGAACCCGCGGCGTCCGCATCGTCTCCTGCCCCAGTTGCGCTCGCCAGGGCTTCGACGTCATCCGCACCGTCGAGAAGCTGGAAGACGCGCTCAGCCACATCCGCACCCCCATGTCGCTCTCCGTCCTCGGCTGCGTCGTCAACGGCCCCGGCGAAGCGCGCGAAACCGACATCGGCATCACCGGCGGCGGCGCTGGCAAGCATATGGTGTTCCTGTCGGGCGTGACCGATCATCATGTCGCCGATGAAGGCATGGTCGCGCATATCGTTAGGCTGGTCGAGGCCAAAGCAGCCGAGATCGACGCGGGGCTATCACAGACGATGGACGTGACGCATGGGAAGCAGGCGGCTTGAAAATTTCTAGAACGTTGCTAAGGAAATTCTAGAAAGGATGCCGTCATGGGCCTCAGTATCAAGAATGATGAAACCGAAGGACTGGTCCGTGAGCTGGCCAGGCGAAAGGGGGTCGGCGTAACGACGGCGATCCATCTTGCGGTTAGCAACGAACTCGACAGGACGCCGCCTTCAAAGAAGAACGTGGAAACGTTGATGGTTGAAATCCAGGCTATCCAGAAAAGGGTCGCACAACGGGGCGGCATTCCGTCGATGGCCGAAATCGATGCCGAGATTTATGACGAAGATGGCCTACCGCGTTGATCGTCGTCGATACATCCGCACTGGTTGCAATACTGAAGCGCGAGGATGATGCGGAGGTATTGATAAACGCTATTGTCGGCGCCGAGCAGGCACTGATCGGCGCTCCCACCAAATTTGAATTCTTGCTGGTGATGGGTCGAAGGCAGCAGCGCGAAGGCATCAATGACGCACAGGCGCTACTAGACACGCTGGCGATACGGGCCTGCGACTGGACCGATGCCATGGCCGACGTCGCCAGCGAGGCTCTGCTCACGTTCGGCAAATCCTTTCACCCCGCCGCGCTCAACTTCGGCGATTGCATGGCCTATGCTCTCGCCAAATCGCTCGACGCGCCGCTGCTCTACAAGGGCGATGATTTCGCCAAGACCGACATCCGCAGCGCGCTGGCGCACGACAAGACGCCATGAGATCGGCGACCTCCCGTCGCTGGCGCTGGGTCGCAGCCGCCACTTTCATCGCCATTGCCACCGCGCTCTTGCTCTGGCGCGCCAGCAAGGCCGAATGCTGGGGGCTGGTCGGCTCGGTCATCTGCCGCGTCGAGACCAGCCAACCGGTCATCGCGCTCTCATTCGACGACGGGCCGACGCCCGAGGGCGTCGATATCGTCCTTGCCGAACTGCAAAGCCGCAACCTGCGCGCCACCTTCTTCCTGATCGGCAACCGCATCGAACGCTGGCCGGGGCAGGCCGAGCGGCTGGCAGCGGCGGGCATGGAGCTGGGCAATCACAGCTATAGCCACAAGCGGATGATCGGCCAGAGCGAGGCGCATTACGACCGCGAGATCGCCCGCACCGAAGCGTTGCTGCGCGCGGCCGGTGCCAGGCCCTCGGGGCTGTTCCGCCCGCCGTTCGGCAAGCGCCTGATCGGCCTGCCGCGCGCCATCGCCCGCGCGCAGCTGCGCCAGATCATGTGGGATGTGGCCGACGACATTGCCCACCACCCGACGGCTCGGGCCTATGCGGCCGACATCGTCGCCCGCGCCCGCCCCGGATCGATCATCCTGATCCACCCGATGTACCGGACCAACGCGGTCGAGCGCCGCGCGTTGCCGCTGGTGCTCGATGGGCTTGCTGCGCGCGGATTGCGCATTGTAACGGTAAGCGAACTTCTCGAGTTACAGGCCGATCCATGACCCCCACCATCCGCCCCGCCACCCCCGCCGACCTCCCCCTCATCGCCGAGCTCATCCGCGGGCTCGCCGATTATGAACAGCTCGCGCACGAAGTCCGTTTCGACGAAGCCACCCTCGCCGCCCAGCTGTTCGGCCCGCGCCCCTATGCCGAGGTGATCATCGGCGAAGTCGATGGCGCGCCGCAGGGCTTCGCCCTGTTCTTCCACAATTTCTCGACCTTCGAAGGTCGCCCCGGCATCTATCTCGAGGACCTGTTCGTGCAGCCACAGGCGCGCGGCTCCGGCCTAGGCAAGGCACTGCTCGCCGAACTCGCCCGCATCGCCGTTGAGCGCGATTGTGCGCGGCTCGAATGGTCGGTGCTCGACTGGAACGAGCCCGCCATCGGTTTCTACACATCGCTGGGGGCCAAACCGATGGACGGATGGACGGTGTTCCGAGTCGACGGCGACGCGTTGACCGCGCTGGCGGTGAAATAGAGACGCAACGCATATCCGCGTCGCGCATTGAGCGGGAGACATCCACGACAGGAGCCTCGCCATGTCCCGCATCCTCATTCTCGCTACGCACGGTTTCGAATATTCCGAGCTTGTCGTCCCCCGCGACCGTTTGTCCGAAGCCGGCCATGACGTCGTAATCGCATCGCCCGAGCAAGGCAGCATCCGCGGCTGGCAGGGCAAGGACTGGGCCGACAGCGTCGATGTCGACATGACACTCGATGACGCCGACGCAGCCCAGTTCGACGCGCTCGTGCTGCCGGGCGGACAGATCAACCCCGATCTTCTGCGCGTCGAACCCAAGGCGATCGCGTTGATCGAGGCATTTCACAGCGCGGGCAAGCCGGTCGCTGCGGTGTGCCATGCGCCATGGCTGCTGATCGAAGCGGGGCTCGCGAACGGCCTCAAGGCGACAAGCTATAGCTCGATCAAGACCGATATGGTCAACGCCGGTGTCGAATGGGTCGATCAGTCGGTGGTGGTCGATCGCGCGATCATCACCAGCCGCAATCCTGACGATCTAGAGGATTTCAGCGATGCCATTCTCGCGGCGCTCGAGACGGTGCCCGCCTGAGCTTCCACTTGGCCGCACCGGTGGCATGGGTTAGCGCTGCAGCATGACGATGCTGGAGCGCTGATATGTACCGATTTGGCCTGACGATGGTTGCGACTGCACTGCTGGGGTGCGCTGCCCCGCTGGCAGCGCAAACCCAACCGACCGGAGACCGGCTCGATGGCACCCCCGTCATCGACCGGCTCGACGCGAGCGATCTGCCACCCGGGCAAGTCCATCGCTTCTGGTTCCGTACCGGCGATACCGCGCTCGGGCAGGCATGGCATGTGCCAGTGATCGTCATCCGCGGCACCCGCCCGGGCCCCCGCCTGCTGCTCACCGCCGGTATCCATGGCGATGAACTCAACGGCATCGATGTTATCCAGCGGCTGACCAATGGCATCGATCCTGCCACATTGTCGGGCACATTGGTCATGGTCCCCGGCCTCAACATCCCCGGCCTCAACAACAGCACCCGCCTGTTCACCCCGCGCGGCGGCACCGATGGCGACAATCTCAACCGGGTAATGCCGGGTAGCGCAGAGGCAGGCAGCACCCTGTCGCGCACCTACGCGCACCGGCTGTGGAACGGGCTGATGCGCCCCAATGCCGACCGGATGATCGACCTGCACACCCAGTCGCGCGGCACCGCTTACAATCTCTATGCCTTCGTCTCCTCGCCGGAAGCGCGCGAAATTGCCGAAGCGATTGCCCCTGACACCATCCGCCTCGATCCCGGCGAGCCCGGCACGGTCGAGAACGAGATGGTTCCCGCTGGCGTGCCTGCGATCACACTGGAACTGGGCCGCCCCGAAATCTGGGACGATGCGATGAACACCCGCACTTATGGCGGCATCCTGCGGGTCATGGCGCAGATGCAGATGATCCCGACATCGCAGGCCCCCGCAGCAATTGCGACGCCGTTCGTCGCCAACAAGCAGGACGAAATCCGCTCCCCCCATGGAGGCTGGATGCGGTTGCTGGTCGGGCTGAACGATCGGGTGCTGGCGGGCCAGCCGGTGGCAACGATCAGCGACGCCTTCGGTCGCGTGCGTGCCACGTTGACTGCGCCAGTCGCGGGCCAGGTGGTCAGCATCGCCACCGATCCGCGCCGCGACGAGGGATCGATGGTCATGCGCATCGGGTGGTGGAGCGACGACCCCGCCTGCGCGACGGGGTGTTGAACTTTCACCTGCCCTCGTAACTCGCTCGGTCTATCCCCATATCCATTTCGTCGTCGAGATCGCGCGTCGAACGGTCTTGCCGCTGTTCGGTCACATCCGCCACCCGATGCAGGAGTACCGACATGCGACCGACCGCTACATTGTGCCACACCCGCGCCGCCCACCATCGCGGCCTTGCCGAAGCGGCGGGGCTCGACAATGTTCGAAATGTCGAACTGACTGCAGCGGCGGCATGGGACAAGGAAGGCCTGCTCGCCGAAAAGCGCGAGTCGCGCGTGGACGCTGGCCTGCTGGCGAATCTCGGCGACGGCGCTGATGACGATGTAATCGATGGCGTCAGCGGGCCGGAGTGCGACTGAAGCTTAGCCCGCCCCCAATTTCCGCCACGCCAATTCCGCGAACTCGCACAACAACGGCCGCGTATCGCGCGGATCGATGATGTCCTCGACTCCGAACCGCTCTGCGGTGCGGAACGGGCTGCGCACCTTGTTCAGCCGTTCGCGGATCGCCGCAAGATGCGCCGCCGGGTCTGCCGCCGCCTCCAGCTCGCTCTTGTAGGCGACTTCGACCCCGCCCTCGATCGGCAAGCTGCCCCAGTCGCCGCTCGGCCAGGCGAAGCGATACTGGAAGCGTTCGGCGTTGCTCATCGCGCTGCCGGCGATGCCATAGGCGCGGCGGATGATGACGCTGGCGAGCGGCACCCGCGCGCGGTAGATCGCGTTCATCGCCTGCACGCCATAGCGGATGGTGCCGGTGCGCTCGGCCTCTCCACCGATCATGAAGCCGGGGTTGTCGACCAGATGGACGATCGGCAGGCGGAACTGGTCGGCCAGCTTGACGAAGCGCTCTGCCTTTTCCGATGTCTTGGCGTCCCACGATCCGCCGAGGAAACTCGGGTCACTTGCGAGCACCGCGACAGGCCAGCCATCGAGCCGGGCAAAGGCGGTGATCGCTGCCTGCCCCCAGCGCCGCCCCATCTCGAACAGCGACCCCTTATCGACCACCGACGCCAGAATCTTGCGCATCGAATAAACCTGCTTGGCATCGCGCGGCACCGCAGACAGCAGCGACTGATCGCGCCGGTCGATCCGGTCGGTCGGCGTGGTCCGCTCCACTAACCGGTCGATCGAAGAGGGCAGATAGGACAGGAACCGCCGCGCCGCCGCGAACGCATCGGCCTCGCTGGCCACCTCGTCATCGACCACGCCGTTGCGCGTATGGACATCGACCCCGCCCAGTTCCTCGCGGTCGAGCGTGTCGCCGATGGCGGCGGCGACCGCAGGGCCCGCAGCAAACAACTGGCTCAGCCCGCGCACCATCACGCTATAATGGCTCGCCACCGTCCGTGCCGCGCCCAGCCCCGCTGTTGGCCCCAGCGCCAGTGCCACCACCGGCACGCTATCGAGATTGGCAATGATCTCCCCCCAGCCGGGCACCATCGGGATATAAGTGTAGCCCATATCCTCGAGTGTCTTGACCGATCCGCCGCCGCCGGTGCCGTCGATCATGCGGATCAGCGGCAGGCGATATTCATGCGCCATCGCCTCGCACTGGACGAACTTGCGGTGCAGTGCCGCATCCGCCGATCCACCACGCACGGTAAAATCGTCGGCGGATGCCACCACTGGCCGCCCATCGATGTCCGCCCGTCCGAAAATGAAATTGGAGGCCGCCAGATCGACCAGATGGCCGTCCTCGTCATAGCTGGCACGTCCGGCAATCTTGCCGATTTCGCGGAAACTGCCCGGATCGACCAGCGCCGCCAGCCGCGCCCGCGCATCCATCTTGCCACGACCATGCTGGCGCGCGACTTTCTCTTCGCCGCCCATTTTGTCCGCCATGGCACGGCGGCGGGAGAGGTCGTCTATTTCCGGGGTCCAGTCGCTCATCCGGTCAGCGTAGCGCCAGTGTCGGCAGGCGCAAGCGAGCTGCTCCCCTCCCGCTTGCGGGAGGGGGACTCAATGCGCTTTACCGCGCGCCTTCTGCAGCTGATGCACCAGCACCGCGATCAGCGCGCCGAGCGCCAATCCGAACACGCCGGCCAGCGCGGCTTCGACAGTCCATGTCACCACCCCGGACAATGCAGGAATCAGCGCGCCCGCACCGACGCCCGCCGCATGAACCATCTCTTCTGGCCCATGTAGCCCCAGCAATCCTGCGCCATGCAGCACGATCTGCCCGCCGACCCACAGCATCGCCGCCGTGCCGATCACCGATAGCGCCGCCATGACCTTCGGCATACCGACCAGCAGCCCGCGCCCCAGCGCCTGCGAGCCACGATTGCGCCGTTCGGCGAGATGCAGACCGATGTCGTCCATTTTGACGATCAGTCCGACTGCGCCATAGACTAGGATGGTGATGCCGATACCGACGACGGCGAGGATCGCTGCCTGCGTGCCGAACAGCGTCCAGTCCATCCCCAGCAAACTGTCGCGTGCTGCATCGCGTAATGGCGTGTCGGGGGCGACATCGTTGAGCGCGATCGCCATGATCTCTGCCGACAGGATGAAATCGGTACGGATCGCGCCGCCGACCCGCTCTTGCTCGAACGCGACCGGATCGGTGATGACATCCTCGACCGTCGCGCCATGTTTGTCGCCGCCGAACGCCTCGATCACCTTTTCCGCGCCCTCGAAGCACAGGAACGCGCCGCCGATCATCAGCAACGGCGTGATCGCCCATGGCAGAAACGCGCTAAGCAACAGCGCGACCGGCAACAGGATCAGCAGCTTATTCTTCAACGATCCCTTGGCGATCGCCCAGATGATCGGCAGCTCGCGCGCCGGGGTAAAACCGGTGACATAGCGCGGCGTCACCGCTGCATCGTCAACCACCACCCCCGCCGCCTTGCTCCCCGCCTTGGCCGCAGCTGCACCGATATCGTCGATCGAGGCGGCAGCGACCTTGGTGATGCTGGCAATATCGTCGAGCAGGGCGACTAGACCTGAGGGCATGGACGGGGTTCCTGTGCGGGAGAAGGCTTTGAAACTGCCTAGCGGAGCGCACCACTTGGCTCAACCGTGCGATCGCATGGCCGGATAGATGTTGCCTCATCCAGCGATCGCCGATAATGCGAGTGAATCGCAAGAGTGCTTCGATAGGGGCGACGATGAGGCGAATAATGAAAAACAGCGCACTGGCGATGATGTTGGCGCTACCGACGATGACGCCGGCGCAAGCAATCGACGGATCGGTCAGCTTGACGAGCGAGCCGATCAATCTGTTGTTCCGCGTCGACAATATCCGCGACAAAATCTATGCCGCGTCAGGCTTCAGCGATCGTAGCGGGTATTTCCTCGGTATTCCGCAATCCGCCTTTGTCGAGGCACGGTATAGTTTCTGATGGCAAGTGTGGCGGGCAACCCGGCGGAGACAGTCTCCGCCCCGGCAAAAAAGCAGAAGGCATCGCGCCTGTGGTGGCATGTCCATCAATGGGTAGGCCTGAAACTGTCGATCTTCATGAGCTTCATCCTGCTGACTGGCAGCCTCGCCGTCGTCAGCTATGAGATCGACTGGCTGCTCCAGCCGAGCCTGCGGGTGACACCGTCGAGTGTTGCGGAGGGCGAACCAAACTGGTCGGCAATAGCGATCAGCACGGCGGAATATCCAAGGGCCGCGCGCGTGCTGTCGGTCGATGCGCCCATCGCCGGTGCTTTTGCTGCACGGGCGATGGTCGAATGGGAAGATGGAACGCTCGGCTTCCTCCACATCCACCCGACCACCGGCGTGGTGCAGGGAGAGGGCTGGTGGGTCGGTGCGCAGCGGATTTTGCGCAACATGCACCGCCATCTCAACCTGCCGGCCAAATATGGCGTGCCGTTGGTTTCCGCGCTGTCGGTGCTGTTGCTGATTAGCTTTGCAACGTCGATGATCGTCTACAAAAAATGGTGGCGCGGGTTCCTGCGATCGCCGCGCCAACGCAATGCGCGGACATGGTGGGGCGATTTCCACCGGCTGGCGGGCGTGTGGAGCCTATGGTTCGTTCTGCTGATCGGCGTCACCGGCCTATGGTATCTAGTCGAAAGCCTGGGCGGAGATGCGCCGCGCACGCCCGAGGGCAAGGAGATCGCCGGCGCGGTCGATCATTACGCGATCGGTCACCAGCTGGCGCTCAGTCTCGCCGCGGCGCGTGCAGCCGATCCGCAACTGGTCATCACCGGAATCCGTTTCCCTGACGACGCGAATGCCAGCTTCATTTTCGAAGGCCAGAAAAGCGCGTGGCTGGTCCGCCAGCGCGCCAATGCGGTGTGGACGGCGGTCGAAACCGGCAAGGTGATGCTTGTAAGCGACGCGACCGATCTGAACGCCCATCAGCGGATCAGCGAAATGGCCGATCCGCTGCATTTCGGCACCTTCGGAGGCTACTGGACCAAAATTCCGTGGTTCCTGTTCGGGTTGGCGATGACTGCGCTGTGCGTCTCCGGCGTTGCCATATACGCCCTGCGTATCACCCGTGACGCGCGCGAAAAACTGAACTGGCGCGCCAGCGCACCGGCAATGGGACGCGGCATGGGGTGGTGGAAATGGCCTGCCCTGGCAGCGGTGCTGACCGGTTTTGCGTTATTGCCTGAATTGTTCGGACAGATGGCGGGCTAAGAGCGTCAACACCCGGGGTGCGCTCTATCGCCCCGCGCAACCCAGCGCTGCCGCATCGATCGCCGTCGCCGCGCCGCGCAACCGCCAGCTTGCACTCAGTCCGCCCGCCGACACGCTCATCCGCGCCGCACTGCGCATCGCCGCGACGATGGCGGCGTCCGAGCGCGCGTCTGCTGCCCACAGCCCTTGTGCGCGCGCGGTAAGCGTGAAGCGGCGACTGCCAATGGTCAGCGTGGCCGTGTCGCGCGCGGCACGCGGCAGGCGAATGTAAAATTGCCCGCGCACGCGGCTGGCGGGCCAATGGCCGATGGTCGCATAGAAGCCGCGGCCATTGGCTTGGCTGGGTTCGGCGATGGCATAGCAGCGCAACGGTGCAGTCCCACGCGCCGGATCGCGGAAGGCGGCCCAGTCGCCAAAAATGCCGAGCGAATCGCGCGCCGCAGCCGGTGCCGACGCAACCAGCATCGCCATCGGCGCGAGCTGCCAAAGCCTCATGGCAGCACCAGTATCTGCTTTTCCAGACCGTCCTCGATGACGACCAGCGATCCCTGTGGCACTGGCGCCGCAACCGGCGTGCCGCAGACAGGGTGGGTGCGATCGCTGCCCGACAGCAGCCCGCGCAGCACCACCGCCGTCACGCCATGGGTGACAATCAGACGGTCGGTATCGCCGGACAGCGATGCCAGCCAGTTCTCCAGTCGCGCGCGGACTTCGGCATAGCTCTCACCCCCGCCCGGCGCGACATGGGTGAAAACGGAATGGCTCTCGCTATAAATCGGCCCATGCTCAGCGATGATGTCGGTATAGAAACGCCCGTCCCACGTCCCCATGCCGATCTCGACCAGGCGCTCGTCGCGGTGCGCGCCATGCCAGTCGCGGCCGAGATGCTCGCACAGGATCGCCAGCGTTTGCAGCGTGCGGCCGGTGGGGGATACCCACAGCTCCAGCGGTGCAGCGGGCGCGATCCGCTGCGCCAGTGCCGCACCCATCGCGTCAATCTGGGTGAATCCGGCGCGGGTGAAGGGGGTGTGGCCCAGCGCGCCTTGCATCCGCTTGTCGGCGTTGAAAATGGTTTCGCCGTGTCGGGCGATGTAGAATTTACCTTTGACCGTCATTGCCGTCCTTCAGGGGTTGCCCGTGCTTGCGCCACCGCGCCCGCGCGGCCAAAGATGCCGCCCCACGCGGCTTGCGACTCGTGGGGACAACGTTAGAGATGGCAGTGCCACGTTATGGGGGATTCGGCCAAGCGGCCGACCGGCGCGGCACGAGAATAGTGAAAGAACAGGACGGTCATGCAGGCGAAAATCGAGCGGGCGACATTGTTGCGGTGCCTGGGCCACATCCAGTCGGTGGTCGAACGACGCAACACCATCCCCATCCTGTCCAATGTGCTGATCGAGGCGATCGGCGACAGCGTCATCCGGGTGATGGCGACCGATCTTGACATGCAGATCGTCGAGACCGTCGATGCGCGGGTGGAAACCCCCGGCGCAACCACTGTCTCGGCACACCTGCTGTTCGAAATCGCCCGTAAATTGCCCGAGGGCAGCGAAGTCAGCCTAGCCGCTGCCGATGGCGAGATGGTGGTGCGGGCAGGGCGTTATCAGTCGAAGCTCAAGACGTTGCCGCGCGACGATTTCCCGGTGATCGCCGAGGGTGAATTGCCGACGACGTTCGAGCTGGATGCGAAAGACATCGTCCGCATCATCGAAAAGACCCGCTTCGCCATATCGACCGAGGAAACCCGCTACTATCTCAACGGCATTTTCCTGCACGTCACCGACGAAGCAGGCGGCCTGCTCCGCGCCGCCGCCACCGACGGCCACCGGCTGGCCCGCTACACGCTGCCGCGTCCTGCTGGCGCCGAATCGATGCCCGACGTCATCGTGCCGCGCAAATGCGTCGCCGAACTGCACAAGTTGCTTCAGGAAGTCGGTGAGAACCGCGTGCAGGTGGAACTGTCCCCGTCGAAAATCCGCTTCACGCTCGGCAGCGCGGTGCTGACCAGCAAGCTGATCGACGGCACCTTCCCCGATTACAGCCGCGTCATCCCCACCGCCAACGACAAGCTGCTCAAGGTCGATCCCAAGAGCTTCGGTCAGGGCGTCGACCGTGTCGCCACCATCGCCACCGACAAGACCCGCGCCGTCAAGATGGCGCTCGACGCCGATCGCGTGACACTCTCTGTCACCAGCCCCGAAAACGGCACCGCGACCGAGGAAATCAGCGGCGACTACAGCAGCGCGCCGATGGAGATCGGCTTCAACGCGCGTTACCTGCAGGACATCATCGCCCAGATCGACGGCGATTCAGTCGAACTGCATCTCGCCGACGCCAGCGCGCCGACGCTGATCAAGGAAAATGACAAAAGCCCCGCGTTGTATGTGCTGATGCCGATGCGGGTGTGAACGCAATGCCCGGAAATAGCGGCAGATTCGAATTTCAAAGAGTCTCGAATGCGAAAATAGCCGATGCTCAGTTGCTGGCCTCAAACGGACGGTATGCAAACGCCTTCTATCTTGCAGGCTACTCTGTGGAGATCGGCCTCAAAGCCTGTATCGCGAGGCAGATCGTAGCCGAAACGATACCCGACAAGAGATTCATCGTGGACGTACATACCCACGACTTTCGAAAACTCGTTGGACTGGCCGGTTTGAAACAACGTCTCGTGGAACGCGAACAAGCGTTTCCAAAGTTTGCCGCTTACTGGGGCATTGTGGCTGACTGGAGTCCGGAAGCGAGATATGGTATATGCGAAGCGATCGAATGCCAAATCTTGCTCATGGCAATTTCGGATGAAGAAAGCGGAATTCTCCCATGGATACGAACATACTGGTGAAAGAAGGCACAGCGCTGGTCGAGGTTTTGGACGAGATTGGAATTAAGCCGATTGCGGCGATGTGGGTGCACAACACCGAAGAAGATACTTGGCAGTTTTGGTTGGTTCCGTCAGCAGAGTTCAACGACAAGTTGGAGTTTTTTAGCGCTTTGGCCCGCGTTTTTGCAGAGCATCGGGAAAAATTCGACAATCTGGAAATCAGTGATGTTCGGTTCAGAACCGCTAAGGATCCAGCAATATCGGCAGTTCGTGGCGTCATTCGTCTGGATGGGCTGGGGAGCACCCACCTCAACAATAACCGCGTGAACGGCTTCTACCTTCCCGATGGCATTGTCCTGCGCATGGCTGCCTGAGGCGCCAGTTTCGTGAAAGAAAACGTCTGCCTCGGTTTATTGTTTACACACTAAGCTTAAGCCCAAGCGTCGTCTCACTTTGGCTAGTCAACGAGATACTCTGGCATCATCGGATTGTATCAGGGCTTCCGAGTCCCCCGCGTCACCCGCCAGATCACATTGCCGACATCGTCCGCCACCAGCAACGCGCCGTCGCGCGCTTGCCGCGTATCGGCGGGGCGGCCCCATGCCTTGGCATCTTCGCTGACGAAGCCTGACAGCACATCGATCGGCAGCGCGTCGGTCGGCTTTCCGTTCGCGCCGAATTGCACGAACACCACTTTGTAACCCGACGCAGGTGAGCGGTTCCACGATCCGTGCAGCGCGATAAACGCACCATTGGCCCATGGCGCACCCAATTCGGTGCCCTCGGCAAAGGCAAAGCCCAGCGGTGCGACATGCACGCCCAGCGCGTAATCGGGGCGGCGGACATATTGCGCGCGGTCTTGCGGATCGGGCGGCACGCGCGTGTCGGTAAAGCCGCCCCAATAATACCAGGGCCAGCCGTAAAATGTGCCGATATTCACCTCGGTCAGATAGTCGGGCACCATGTCGGACCCCAGCATGTCGCGCTCGTTGACGGTCGCCCACAAATCGCCGGTGACCGGATGGATGCCGAGACCCGAGGGGTTGCGCAGACCATCGGCATAGGTGCGCTTGTAATTGCTCTCGGGCCGCACCTCGAGCACCAGCGCGCGACCGCGCTCGTTGTCGATGCCGCCGTCGGCGATATTGCTGTTCGATCCGACCCCGACATAGAGTTTGCCATCGGCGTCGGCGATCAGGCTCTTGGTCCAGTGCGAATTGCTGCCATAGGCGGGCAGATCGACGATCTTGCGCCCCGGCGTGGTGATGCTGGTCGCGGTCGGGCTGTAATCGAATGCCAGCAGTGCGTCGGTGTTGGCGACATACAGCGTCGATCCGACCAGCGCCATGCCATAGGGAGAGTTCAGCCCGGTGATATAGGGCGTCTTCACTTCCGCCACACCATCGCCGTCGGCATCACGCAGCAGGGTGATGCGGTTGGCGGATGGCACCGCCGCACCCGCACGCCCCAATATCTGCTGCGCAAACCAGCCCTCGATTCCGCCGGTCTCTCGCGGCGGTGAGTTGGTTTCGGCGACCAGAACATCGCCATTGGGCAGCACCAGCATCTGGCGCGGATGGTCGAGCCCTTGCGCAAAGCGGTTGACCCGCAGCCCCGGCGCAGCCACCGGCGCGGCACCATCCGCCCAGCCGACCGCATCGGCGACGCGGATCGTCGGGAACGTCTGCTCGCGCACACCCGACAGCACCGGCACGCGCCCGGTCAGTTCGGCATTGGACAGGCGGGCCAAGTCGGGTCGGGTCAGGAACCAGACGGCGGCAGCGGCTGCAACGATCAGGACCAGCAAGGCGATGAGGATTTTTTTCAGCATGGACGCAGATTAGGCGGGTGAGACGCGCCGCGCAACGGGCGATCCAGCGCGCCCGCCAAATCACAGTGAACCCGCCATTCACCCTTTCCTGTGGGCGATGGCTCAACCCCTGCCGCGCTACACCAGGATCATGATGACAAACCAGCCGATCCTCATCGCCGGGCGCCCTGCTCCGGTGCCGCCCTTTCTGTCGGGATCGGCAGCGGTCACCGACGCCGCATCATTGCTGCGCGAGTTCGGCAGCGATGCGGCGATGGCCGCGCAACTCCGCGCCGCCCAAAGCCGCGCGCGCGACAACAGCATCAATTTCTGTCACTGGCGCGAGGTCGAGCGGTTGCTCGGCTGGTTGGCCGGCGAAGGCGTGTCGCCGACCTGTCACTGACTTCCCGGCTTGCAGCGCCGCGCCTCAGCGCCCGCCGCTAGCCACCAGATCGACATCGACCAGCCCGCCCGCCATCGGCCGGATCATCACGATAAAGGCCAGATCACCCTTGGTGCCGCCGAGATAATGTTCGGTGCCGCGCAGCACATGTTCGGAGGTGTAGCCGCTGCGGCTGGCCTGGGTGTGATAGAAATCGAGCACCGCCTGCAATCCGGCGCGGCTCTGGAAATTGACGACGCGGACGTTGCAGCGACCGTTCATCACCCCCGCAGCCTCGACCACTGCGGCGCGCGGATAGACCGGGAAGGCGGCGGGCAGGCGCTGCACCCAGCCTGCTCCATATTGGATGTCGGCGGCGCAGGCTTCACCCGCCTGCTGGCGGGCGACGCCGCCCAGCGTGGCGGGGCGTACGGCACTCCGGTCGCAGCTCGTGTCGCACGTGTCTTCCCAGCGGAGCGCGGCGGGGGCGGCGATCAATTGTCCGCCAACCACGCGGCGGGCATCGGCAACGGCCTCGACGGCAGTGCCGCCACCGCTGCTGCTCGGCACGCCGCCGGTGGTCGGGCTCGCTCCGGCAGTTGCCGCACTGGCATTCGACTGGCCGGTCAGTGCCGGATCGACCATGATCGTGTCACCCAGCGCGCCCTTGACCGCCGGATCGTTGCTGGTCAGCCCGTCGTCCTGTGCAGCAAGTTCGGCCGTTTCGCGGCCACATGCGCCGAGCGACAGGCTCATCAGTGCGGCGGCACCGGCCAACATCAGCGTGCGAGGGGACATGGTCGTACTCCGGTTGCGGTTGCGCCGATCAGGACGCGGATTTCCAGCCCCGACAGTGTGACGGATAGCGGTTAATCGCAAGTTAGGAACAAGGTTAAGCGCACGCGCGGCTGTTCGCATATGGGACGGAACAAGCCAACCTTGCACGCCGCGCGTATTATTTCAATAATACACTTGCCAACGCGATACCGCACGCTATCGTGACGGCATGCTAAACATTCTCTCCCTGATCGTCGGCGTCGTCGCCCTGTTCCTCGGCATCTTCGCTTTCTTTCCCTTTCTGGGCTGGGCTTATTGGCTGATCATCCCGATCGCGCTGGTCGGCTTGGCGCTCGGCCAATTGTCGAGCAGCCGGGCAGGGCGCAATCTCAATCTGGTGGTGATCGTCATCGGCGTCGTCCGCCTGTTCCTCGGCGGCGGCATCATCTGACCCTTGCCGGGGCAGCACGGTGCGCGTAGCGCGCTGGCGTGATTTCCCCCGCACCCACCGCCCGTACCGGGCTGGCCCAGGCGATCGGCGCAGGCGTCGTCTGGGGCATCATCCCGCTCTACTTCAAACTGCTCGACACGGTCGCTGCGGGGGAAATCGTCGCGCACCGCATCCTGTGGTCGCTGCCGCTGCTGCTGGTCATATTGTGGTGGAGGGCGGAATTGCCCGCCATTGGTGCCGCGCTGGCGGTGCCGCGCACCCTCGGCCTGTTGCTGCTGACCAGCCTATTCATCGTCGGCAACTGGACGGTCTATGTCCTTGCGGTCAACGGCGGCCATGTCCTTGCCGCCAGCCTCGGCTATTTCATCAGCCCGCTGTTGACGGTGATGCTCGGCGCGCTGGTGCTCAAGGAACGCTTGCAACCGGTGCAATGGCTGGCTGTGGCGGTCGCCGCTGTCGGGGTGCTGGTACTGGGCATCGGCGCGTGGCAGACTTTGTGGATCAGCCTCGCGCTCGCCGGACTTTGGGCGCTCTACAGCCTGGCGCGGCGGGTAGCGGTGGTCGATGCCATGCCCGGCCTTGCTATCGAGACCGGCCTGTTGCTGCCCTTCGCTCTGGGCTGGATCGTCTGGCAGATGGCGCTGGGTCAGGCGCACCCATTCGGCCAGAGCGGCTGGACCGACCTGCTGCTGATCGGATCGGGCGCGGTAACTGCTCTGCCGCTGCTGCTGTTCAACCTCGCGGTCAAGAAACTCAGCTTCGCCACCATCGGCCTGATCCAATATGTCGCGCCCACCATCCAGTTCGGGCTGGCGGTATTTTTGTTCCGCGAACCGCTGACCACCGCGCATCTCATCGCCTTTCCGCTGATCTGGGCAGGGCTTGCGCTCTACAGCTGGTCGGCGTGGCGGACCTTTTCGCGCGTCGAGCGTTGAGGGGGGTATGAATGCGCCGACGATCCGTTCGGGCTGAGCCGGTAACCAGCCTGACCATCAACCGCGCTCACCCTGAGCCCGGCACCCACCGCGCTCACTCTGAGCTTGTCGAAGGGTCTGGCACCGACCTTTTGCGCTGGGGGCTTCGACAGGCTCAGCCCGAGCGCGACTATGGCGTCGAGACCAATCGCCACGCCAAAGTCTCACCGCCATGAAACGGCACCACCCTCGTCCCCGCCGCCGTGATCGACGCCGGAACCACGTGCGCCACCCGCTCCAGCGTCACCGTTCCCTCGTTCAACGCTAGCCCATAGAATCGCGGACCATATTCCGAAGCGAACGCCTCCAACCGATCGAGCGCCCCCTCCTCATCGAACACCGCCGCATAGCTTTCCAGCGCAAACGGCGCGTTGAATATCCCGGCGCAGCCACAGGCCGCCTCCTTCGCTTCCACCGCGTGCGGCGCGCTGTCGGTGCCGAGGAAATATTTGCCCGATCCTGACGTCGCCGCCTTGCGCAGCGCCAGCCGGTGCGTCTCGCGCTTGGCGACGGGCAGGCAGTAAGCGTGCGGCCGGATGCCGCCAGCGAACATCGCATTGCGGTTGATGTGCAGATGCTGCGGCGTAATCGTCGCGGCGATCCTCGGCCCGCTGGCATCGACGAACGCCACGGCCTCCGCCGTGGTGATATGCTCGAAAACGATGCGCAGCTGCGGAAAGTCACGGACGATGGCGCTCAGCGTCCGCTCGATGAACACCGCCTCGCGATCGAAAATGTCGACGTGCGTGTCGGTCACCTCGCCATGGATCAGCAGCGGCATGTCGATGGCCTGCATCGCTTCGAGCACGCTGCGAATGTGCCGCACATCGGTCACGCCATGCGCGCTGCCCGTGGTGGCATGGGCGGGATAGAGCTTGGCGGCGGTGAACACCCCCTCGGCATGGCCCCGCGCCAGCTCGTCGGGGTCCAGACCATCGGTCAGATAACAAGTGATCAGCGGCGTGAAATCATGCCCCGCCGTCGCGGCAAGGATACGATTCCGATAGGCCGCGCCCGCCTCGACCGTGGTCACCGGCGGCGACAGGTTGGGCATGACGATGGCCCTTGCAAACTGCCGCGCGGTAAAGGGTGCCACCGCCTCGAGCATCGCGCCATCGCGCAGATGGACATGCCAGTCGTCGGGGCGGCGGATGGTGATGCGGTCGGGTGACATTTGCATGGGGTCGCCCTACCTAAGCGCCATGCTAGCAACAACCCTCACCGACCGCGTCCTGATCCGCCTGTCGGGAGAGGATGTGCGCGGTTTCCTGCAAGGACTGGTGACCAACGATGTTACCGGCGCACTGCCGGTGTGGGCGGCGCTGCTGACCGCGCAGGGCAAATGCCTGTTCGATTTCCTGATCTGGGCCGATGGCGACGATCTGCTGATCGATTGCGAGCGCGCAGCGGCTGGCGATCTCGCCAAACGCCTGACGCTCTACCGCCTGCGCCGCAAGATCGGCATCGAGCGTGAACCGGAGTTGTGCGTTCACTGGTCGCTCGAACCGGGCGAAGGCGCACCCGACCCTCGCCTCCCCGCACTCGGCCACCGCTGGCTCGCCCCCGCCAGCGAAGGCGCAGCCGACGACGCCTACCGTGCCCACCGCCTCTCGCTCGGTGTCACCGAAGGCCTCGCCGAACTCGGCAGCGGCCAGACGCTCTGGCTCGAATGCAACGCGGCGGAGCTGAACGGCGTCAGCTTTACCAAGGGCTGCTATGTCGGACAGGAAAACACCGCACGAATGAACTGGCGCGCCAAGGTCAACCGGCGGCTGGTGGTGTTGCCCTTGGTCGATACCGATCCCAAACGGCAGATGACCGCTTATCCCGATCTCGCTCGGACGGTCGAACATTGGCGCGTCGAGGACATCCCCGCCCACGCCTGGCGCGACTGGATGGGCGCGCGGGCATAGCCCGGCCCCCACCGCGCTCACCCTGAGCCTGTCGAAGGGTGCTGGCACCAACCTCTCAGCCCCGGCAGACGTATCGCCGCCACAGCCGCACGTCCCGCTTTCCTACACCCTCCCCGGCAGGTAAGATCATGCCATGACAATGCGCTCGACTCGACCGTTATGCTGCGCGATCAAACCCGCAGTTTTCCGTGTTTTCGCTGCGACAGTCGCATCACTCTTTGTAACCTTTGGCGTTACAGCCCAGGCACAGGAAGCGATTGACGAGCGCACTCCGTGTCAACGTTCGATGCCGTTACCGATCGACTTTGCCGAAGCCGCGACCGATTCTCAGCTCTACTGGTGCATGAACGTCGAGGGAATCGCCGTCGGTTCGGTGCTCGTCGCCGACGGCAGCGCGCGCTATCGGCGCGAGACGCGTGCCAACGATCCGTCGAGCACCGGTGCAGTGCTCGGCCTTAACGGCGGACAGCGGTTCGATGTGCCGACGCGGGTGCGCGTTCATGGAGTCATCGTCGATTGCGCGGGCGAACGACGCGCGCGACCGATGCTCTCAAGCTATTGCGAGAGCTTCAACGGGCGGGCCATCCGCGTCACGCATGTTGTCGATCTGGGGCCAGCCGATTTTGTCCGGCTGCGACCGGGAGAGGCGACGAGCGACCTGGGCAATCTCTCACCGCTGCCCGAGGGCGACAGCCGCCGCCAGATGCAGACTGCCGCCGCACGCTTTCTCGGCGCAATCCGTTCCGGCGATCGCACGGCACTTGCCACCATGCACGGCGGCGGACCCGGCGGCCAACGCGCGCGGGGCGATCTAGAGCGCGTACTGGCTATTATGCTCGAGTCGCCCGATTCGCCTTTTGCCGATTTGCGGACGCGCAGCGCGGTGACGACTGAAATCTTCGGCTGGAAACCGCCGCTCTGGGCCGATGACGCATGGCGCAGTGAAACCGCGCGCATCGGGGCCGCCGACGCTATCGCCTGCTTCTCGGCGCGCGCCGACGCCGCCACCCTATGGCCGATCGACAGCAAGGACGCCGACAATATCCCCGGCCGCCCCTACGCCTGCACCCGCATCCACATCGCCAGCACCGGTGCCGACGCCCCCGCCAGTTTCGATACCGATCAGGCGAGGAGCGGGGTGGCGGAGCCCGCTCACTGAGCGCTTGAGGAGAGGACTGCGGGAAAAATCTTCAACTCCATTCACCGCCCCTAAACCTCGTTCTGACATAGCCGGACCATGCTCTGGCGCACCATCTCGATCACCTTTCTCGCCGCCTTCGCCATTGCGCTGGCGACGCTTCAGTTTGGGTCGATGGCGGGCGATACCGCGCCCAAGGCGGGCATGGTCAACGCGCCGACCCCCGCCGCCGACGCGATGCCGCCACCGCGCTATGGCGCAACCGTCGAAATCGAGCGCGACATGGACGGACATTTTCGGGCCGATGTGCTGGTCAACGGCCAGCGTGTGCGGATGCTGGTCGATTCGGGCGCGAGCTTCATCGTCATCGATGAGGCGCTGGCCCAGCGCCTCGGCATCGCTCCGCCTGCCACGGCCTATACCGGTACCGCGATGACCGCCAATGGCGAAGCGCAGTTCGCCCCAATCCGCCTTGCCAGCGTCCGCATCGGCGACGTCGAGCGGGTTGATATCCCGGCAGGCGTGATGCGCGGCGTCTCGCTGCCGACGCCGCTGCTGGGGCAATCGTTCCTGGGGACGCTGAGCGAAGTGACGATCAGCGGCGACAGGATGAAGTTGAAGTAGCATCAAACCTCTCCCCTTGAGGGAGAGCATAGGGAAGGTTGCCAGCTTGCTGGCTACCGGACCTTGGAGAGGGGGGCGGC
>JAYSZB010000078.1:0-9595 GCA_043727035.1 Sphingomonas sp.
TGGCGCGGTGGCAATATCATCCTGGCCGGTCTGATGCGCAAACGGCTGGGCGCTGACTTTACCATCCACGCCTATGATACCTTTGCCGGAATGACTCCGCCGACCGAATTCGACGCCAAACCGTTGTCCGAACTGGATGTCAAAGCCAAGTTCGACCGGCTGGCCAACGGCGATCATAATGACTGGTGCTACGCCAGCCTCGACGATGTCCGCGACAATTATGCCCGGCTGGTCGGCGACGATGCGCTGGTGACGATCAAGGGATCGGTGCTCGACACGCTGCGCGACCCCGCCAACATTCCCGAGCGTATTTCCGTCCTGCGCCTCGACACCGATTTTTATGACAGCACGCTGGTCGAGCTCGAGACGCTGTGGCCCCGGCTTGCTGCAGGCGGCGTGCTGATGATCGACGATTTCGGCGAATGGGCCGGGGCGCGCAAGGCGACCGAGGAATATTTCGCCGGTCGCAAGCTGTGGATGCACCGCGTCGACCGCGCTGTCCGGCTGATTATCAAGCCGGACTGAGGGGTGCGGTAGCGGGGGCGCTGCGGTTGCAGCGCGCGCGTGCGACCGCCCGATCAGGCGGCGGGGATTTTTTCTGCGAACAATGTGGTGATGTCGGCTTTCAGTCTGGTGCGGGCTGCGCCAATGATCGCCTGCTGCCGTTCGGCCTCGCCCTGACTGTCGGCGCATATCGCAATGAGGCGCGCGACCAGCGGCGGTGCCCAGCCCTCATGCGGCTGTTCGGGCCGGTCGATCAGGCCGATCTGGTTGAACAGTCCGGTCAGTTTGAACGTGCCGGTTTCCACCGGAATGATCGGCGTGCCCGCCTCTATCGCCAGCACACAGGTGTGCAGTCGCCCGCTGACGACCGCGTCGAAGCCGCCGAGAAACCCGACATAATCGTCGGTGTCGAGATTTTCGCCTTCGGCGGCAAAGCCATCGCTCGCCTGCCATGCGGACCAGACCTGCGCGTCGTTGAACCATTCGTTGCTGATGAACACCGGCTCCAGACCGGCGGTGCGGATCGCGCGGGCGAGTGCCAGCCAATGATCGCCAAGTCCCGCCTTGGTCGTCGCGGGGCCGTTGAACGATAGCGCCACGCGGCCAGTGGCGGGGCGCGGTGCGCGTAAGTAGCCGTGCAGCATCGCGGCATCGGGCAGGACCACCGGTTGGCATGTGCCGCCGCCGTCGCGATAATTGGCCGCGCTGGCATGATCGCGGAACAGCAGGATATCCGCCTTGTCGAGGACATGGGCGGCGATGCGGCGCACCAGCGGATGTTCGACCTCGAAACTGGTGTTGACGAAAGCGGTCGGGATACCGAGCAATTGGGCGGCGCGCATGTCGAGCAGATACTGGATCGGCGTATCGGTCAGCTTTGGCAGAAATTCACCGGCAGCGTTCATCACATACAGGCTGGCCTGCGCCACTTTGCCCTGGCGGCGGGTGCGTGCAGAATCGAACAGGCCGAACGCAGCGAGGCGCTGGCGCACTTGCAGCAGGTGGCGCAGCTTGGCGAAGCGGATCGACCGCCCGGCGCGCCGGTCCAGTTCGATGCTGTCACCCGGCCAGCCGTCGACCGGGGCGGCGCGACCGGCATCGGCCAGCGTCTTTGCAGCGGCATCGAATGCCGCTAGCGGATCGGCGGAATTGTCGAACTGGGCGAGCGTGTAGCGTTTGAGGAAAGGCGGAATGCGTTCCAGCACCGTTACACTGCGATCGGGAAACAGCTGGCCGAGCAGATCGCGCCAGACGCGCGACAGTGTGACATTGCCCTGATTGCGGGTCGATGCCCGGGTCACCAGCACAATCGTCTTTGTGTCCCGCAGCGTCATCGATATCCTCTGCCAGCCCATCGGAGAAGATGCCCCCGCATCCACTGTCCGGCTGGCGCATAGGCATGCGGACCGGTTTTGACCAGTCGAAAGTGAGGCTACACATAGGTTTGACCGGTGCACGCGGTTTGCGCCGCGGGCGGCGGCAAGTCAGGGCGACAGTGTGAACCGATGTTTATTGCGGGTACCGTTGGAGACCGACCAGACCAAACCGGTCGAAATGCGCGTCAAAAAAGGCCCGGCACCTCGCGTTGTGCAGCGGTGGGAGCGTTCGGCAGCAGCAATTCATACGAGGCTGCATCGAGCTTGCGGTCGGGGCTGGCGGTGCGGGCGCCGGCTGTCGCGGTAATCGCTGTGCAACTGCGACCGGCGAGGAAATCGATAGCGGTGCGCACCGATTCCTCGCGTGCATCGCCCAGCGGGAAAGCGAGATCGTCGGCTGCGCGGCAGGTGTTGGCCACCTTGCTGGCCAGCCCAGTGTAATAGTCGCTCTGCCCCAGCGAATTGCCGGTGGCGAAGGCGACGACCCGGATGCGGTCATCGCAAGAGGCGCGATCCACGGCAATCTGGCCGACCGGCTTGCCGAAGGTATTGCCACCGACCAGCGCGACATTGCTGCCGAGGTACGGCAGGGTCGAATTGATCACCAACTCGCTGGCCGACGCGGTGCCGCCAAAGCCGATGAAGGCGATCTTCACCGGCGCGACCGATTGCGGACCGGGGGCGAAGAAGTGGGTATCGTTGTTCGACGATTTTTCGGGGCGGAAAGTGGTGCGCGACCACACTTCGCTGGTCGAACGGTTACGACCCAGCAGATCGCCCATCAACTCGGCCGTCGATACCAGCCCGCCGCCATTGTAACGGAAATCGATGATAAATTCGGTAACCCCAGCATTGCGAAACGACAGGAACGCATCGCGCAGCGCCGGATCGGCGGAGGAGATGAAGGTTCTGAGATTGAGGTAGCCGATCTGCTTGGCACCATCGTTGATGATCCGCGACCCATAGCGCGACGAAACCGGGGTCAGATTGAAATCGGCCTTGGTGACTGTGACGGTGCGCGTACCCGACGGGCCGGTAACCGTCAGCGTCCGCGCAACTCCGGCTGTGGTCGGCCCGAGTGCGTCGCTGACAGCTGCCGAGCCGCCGGCCATGAACAAGCTGGTGACGCTTTGCAGTGCGCCGCTGGTCGCACCGATGGCGGTGATTTCGTCGCCGCGGTCGATCCCGGCGGTCAGCGCCGGTGCGCCCTCGAACGCCTCGGCGACGAACAACCGGCGGTTGGTGTTGTCATAGGACAGGCGGATGCCGAAGCCGGCGCTCGATCCACTGGAGAAGAAGGCGTTCTCCTCGGCAATCGACGTGATGTAGGTGAAGAAACGGTCTTTGCCCTGCGCGCGGGCGGGGGCGACCAGCGCGTCGATATAATCGTCGATCGTGGTGAAGCTGGCAGGATTGACGCCGGTGGCGAGATCGGCGGGGAACAGATACCATTCCTGCAAGGTCGACAACGCAAATGCCTGCCGCTGCGCCAGGCCGCACGTCGAGGTGGGCGCGGGTGTCGGCGTCGGGGACGGCAGCACGACTGTTCCGCCGCCGCTCGGCGATCCGCCGCCGCCCCCGCCCCCGCAAGCGGTGAGTGTGAGCGCTACAAGGGCGAGGCTGGTAATCGAACGGCGCATGGGTTCTGGCGTTTCCTGTAGGGCAGAGCGTGGCTGGCTCTATTTGATACGATGGATTTCTAGGTGCGGATGCCATGGATGGGAATAGTGGAACGCACGATGAACGGCGTGGCCCGGGGCTGCAATGATAATTGTTACCGGTCGGTTGAACGAAGCGACACGGTCGGGCAGGATTGTAAAGGCAGGCCACCCTTTGGTACTGTCGCAGTTCGAAGTTTCGCTGCCATTGTGATTTCCCCCCCCTACAATGGGCAGGGAAGCAAGGCAGCCAAGTCATCGCTATTGAAAGAGAGGCACCACCCACCCTTTATGCTTGTCAAAAGCAGGTGGGGGTTCAAGAATAGGCTGTTACAAAAGTATGATGAGGTGACCGCATGTCGATCCGTCTGACCGTGGCTGTATCCGTGCTTGTCGCTGCCTTTCCGGGAGCCGCACAAACCGATCGCCAGGAAGAGCGCAACGTCCGTGCGACGTCGCTCGACTATGGTGATTGCGTCGTCGCGCGATATCCTCAGGATGCCGAGCAGGTCGTAGTGTCGCAGATCGACAATGACGAAATCTCCCGCCGCTATCGCCGATTGAACAATGTCGGGTGCATGGGACGGGCGACCGAGGGAACGGCGGCAGGGGGTGTGCGCTACAGCGGCGACAATTTCCGTTATATGCTGAGCGAAGCGCTGGTGCGGATGCATTTCTCGACCGTCGCAGCGCCAAGCTTCGGTGCAGTGCCGCCCTTGTCCCGCCCACCGGTGGAAGAGCCGGCGATCGACGCACCGTCGGGCGAGGCGCAGTTGCGGCTCAGCCTGCGGCGGCGGGAGGACGCGAGCGAGGATTATGCCGAGCGCCGCGCCTTCGATCTGATGTCGCGGCTGGGTGAATGCGTCGCGCGGTCGGCGCCTGAAGCGACCCGGCTGCTGGCGCTGACAGAAACCGGAACGCCCGGCGAAACGGCGGCTTTGGACGCGTTGCGACCGGCTATCGCCCAATGCATCCCGCCCGGGACGACCATCCGGCTGCGTCCAGCGCATGTGCGCGGAGCGGCGCTGATGAATTATTTCCGTCTGGCGCGTGCGGCGCAGGCGGCGATTGCGTCTGGCGAGACGGCGGCCGGGCAGGGCGGCGCTTCGCGCCCGATGTGAAGCGGGAACAGGCAGACCGCTTATTCTCCGGTCAAGCCAAGTTCGGCCATGATCAGTGCGACCTCCGCCGCCCATGAGCGACTGCCCGGTGCGATGAGTTCGACATGGCCTTCTCCGGCGATTTCGACGGTGCGGACGTGCTCTCCGGCAGCACGGGCCTGTTCGGCATAAGCGGTGGCGAGCGCGGGCGGGGCGATGGTGTCGCGGCCACCGTTGAGCAGGATCTGACGCACGCCGAGTGGCAACAAGCGCGGGACCGATGTGTCGGCGAGGACATCGGGGCGTTCGGCGCTGGCGGTTCCGGCCAGCGCGGGCATTGCGCTTCGCGTGCAACTGCTGTTCTCGATTTGCTGCGCCGCCGCGATATCGGGCAGCGCGCCGACGGCGATGACCGAGGCTATCGGCAGCGGATCGCCGCCCGCCAGCACGGAGGTGGACGGCAGGCGGCGCCGCGCCGCCACCCACAGCGCCAGATGCCCGCCTGCGCTATGGCCGATGGCGACAACGCGGCGCGTCTCGAGCCTGTATCGTGGGCCGATGACGCGCAAATGGTCGGTCGCGGCGGCAACATCGGCAAAGATGCCGGGATATGCGCCGCCGGGACGATCGACCCCGCGATAATCGATGTTCCATACGGCAATGCCACGACCGGCAAGATCTGCGGCGATCCAGTCCATGATGCTGCGGTCGGCGATGCCGGTCTGCCAGCAGCCGCCATGGACCATCAGGACCAGCGGCGTCGGCGTGCGCACCGGTTGCGCGGGTAGCCACAAATCGCCGACCTGGTGCGGATCGGTTCCATAGGCGATTGTGATAGCGCCGGTCGGACGGGGGCGGTCGAGCAGATCGGGCCAGCGCATCGGGTTTATCGGCAGCGGAGGTGGCGTCACGGCGCAGCCCATCGTCGCGCACAGTAGTGCGGGCAGAAATATATGTCGGATCAGCATCGATTCTTTGTCCTCAAGCACGGGAAATGCGGCGGCTTAGCTGTCACCGGGTGATAGGCATGGACGACCTGCGGCACCAAGCGGCTTTTCTTCGTCAGCAACCCGCGTAATTTTATTACGCACCTCTTGGTCGCGCTCGCGGGTTCGGCTATCGTCCGGAAAGAGGAGACTGGCCTGTGACGATGATGCTCGATTTCGCGCTGGGTGAGGCGGCGGACATGATCCGCGACACGACCAGCCGCTTTGCCGCAGACAAGATCGCGCCTTTGGCGGCGAGGGTCGATGCCGAGGACTGGTTTCCGCGCAACGAGCTGTGGACGGCAATGGGTGAATTGGGACTGCACGGCATTACCGTCGAGGAGGAATGGGGCGGACTGGGGCTCGGCTATCTCGAGCATGTCGTCGCGGTCGAGGAAGTCAGCCGCGCCTCCGCATCCATCGGCTTGTCCTATGGTGCGCACAGTAACCTGTGCGTCAATCAGCTGCGGCGCTGGGGAAATACTGAGCAAAAGGCGAAATATCTCCCCAAGCTCGTCTCGGGCGAGCATGTCGGCAGCCTAGCCATGTCCGAAGCGGGTGCGGGCAGCGATGTCGTTTCGATGAAGCTCAAGGCCGACGCGGTGCAGGGCGGCTATGTGCTCAACGGCACCAAATTCTGGATCACCAATGCAACGCACGCCGACACGCTGGTGGTCTATGCCAAGAGCGCGCCGGAGGCCGGATCGCGCGGGATCACGGCGTTCCTGATCGAAAAGGACATGCCGGGGTTTAGCATCGGCCAAAAAATCGACAAGATGGGGATGCGCGGGTCGCCGACCGCCGAACTCGTGTTCAACGATTGCGAGGTTCCGGAAGACAATATCATGGGCCCGCTGCACGGCGGCGTCGGCGTGCTGATGAGCGGGCTCGATTACGAGCGGGTGGTGCTCGCCGGGCTCCAACTCGGCATCATGCAGGCCTGCCTCGACACGGTGCTGCCTTACCTGCGCGAGCGCAAGCAGTTCGGCAAACCGATCGGCGCGTTCCAGCTGATGCAGGGCAAGGTCGCCGACATGGTCGTCGCGCTCAATTCGGCACGCGCCTATGTCTATGCAGTGGCCAAGGCGTGCGATGCCGGGCAGACAACGCGGCATGACGCGGCGGGCGCGATCCTGCTCGCCAGCGAGAATGCGGTGAAGGTCGCCAACGAAGCGGTGCAGGCGCTCGGCGGCGCGGGTTACACCAAGGACTGGCCGGTCGAACGCTATTACCGCGACGCCAAGCTGCTCGATATCGGCGCGGGTACCAACGAGATCAGGCGGATGCTGATCGGGCGGGAATTGATCGGGGCATGAGCCGCAGGTTCGCCCTTGCGCTTTTGGCAACAGGGTGCGTGGCACCCGCGCAGGAGTCCGGTTCTGACGAACAGGTGATGCAAGCTTTTGCGCAAAATGACTGCTGCGGTCGTCTGGTTCACTCTGAGGTATCGAACGTTGGTGAAATTCGCTCGGGTAGCCGAAGCTTTGCGATCTATGAGCTATGGTTCGTCAATCCACAAAACCTTCACGGCATGAGGCGTCTGGCCGTCACGGAAAATGGACGCTTTCTGGGGAGCTACGTCATTTCGTCGTCGGCCAGCCCCATTCTCGAAGGCGACCGCGTCCGGTTCATTTGCGAGAACGGGCGGTGGTGTGACGGTGATGATTTCGCCATCGAGGGCGACCGGATTCCGGCCCGTCTCTGGGTCGATGGCGAGATTAGTCAATTGGAGGATACGATTTGACCGCACCTAGTCGCACCTCGAAGTCAAATCGCAGGAGCCCCAAAGTCGGAACTCGCGTTGTCAGCCGCAAGACAATTGGCGGTGTGCGCGCATGAACGGCCCCGCCGACTGGTACGCCTCGATCGCCGGCATCATCGCCGCTTTCATGATCGCAGGCGATTTCGGTCGCCGCACGACCGGCTTCGGCTTTGCGCTGTTTGTTACCGCGTCGATCGCCTGGATATACAGCAGCGTGCAGTCGGGCGCGACGCCGCTGGCGGTGCAGAACGCGCTATTGCTGCTGATCAACATCTACGGTGTCTGGCAATATTGGCTGAGCCCGAACAATAAGCGCAAGATTGAGGCCGCCGAACAGGCGGTCGCGGAAGAGGAAGCCAAGCCAGAATGACCGCCCCCGTCCTTGCCACCGCCATCGATCCCGATAGCGAAAGCTTCCGCGCCAACGCCGCGCACAACCACGCCTTGCGCGACGAACTATGGGCCAAGGTCGCCGAAGCCGCGCTGGGCGGCAACGAAAAATCCCGCGAACGCCACATCGCGCGCGGCAAATTGCTCCCCCGCGAGCGCGTCGAACGGCTGCTCGACCCCGGCTCGCCCTTCCTCGAAATCGGCCAGCTTGCCGCCAACGGCATGTACGAAGGCGATGTCCATGGAGCGAGCCTGATCTGCGGCATCGGCCGCGTGTCGGGGCGTCAGTGCATGATCGTCTGCAACGACGCGACGGTGAAGGGCGGCACCTACTATCCGCTGACCGTCAAGAAGCATCTTCGCGCGCAGGAGATCGCGCTCGAAAACCGGCTGCCGTGCATCTATCTGGTCGACAGCGGCGGCGCCAACCTGCCGCATCAGGACGAGGTCTTCCCCGACCGCGAGCATTTCGGCCGCATCTTCTTCAACCAGGCCAATATGAGCGCACGGCAGATTCCGCAGATCGCCTGCGTCATGGGCAGTTGCACGGCGGGCGGGGCGTATGTCCCCGCCATGTCCGACGAGAGCGTCATCGTCCGCAACCAGGGCACGATCTTTCTCGCCGGTCCGCCGCTGGTCAAAGCCGCCACCGGCGAGGAAATCAGCGCCGAGGATCTGGGCGGCGGCGACCTCCATGGCCGCAAATCGGGCGTGGTCGATCATGTCGCGGAGAATGACGAGCATGCGCTGACCATCGTCCGCGATATCGTCAGCCATCTGGGACCTCCCCGGAACGGGGAGGTAGACCGCCCGCAGGGTGGTGGAGGGGTCCCCCGCCCCCCCAAATATGACGCCGAAGAGCTTTACGGCATCGTCCCCCAGGACGTCCGCGCGCCCTATGACGTCCACGACGTTATCGCGCGGCTGGTGGACGCTAGCGAATTCCACGAATTCAAGGCGCTCTACGGCAGCACGCTGGTCTGCGGCTTCGCGCACATCTGGGGCATGCCCGTCGCGATGCTCGCCAACAACGGCGTGCTGTTCAGCGAGAGCGCGGTCAAAGGCGCGCATTTCATCCAGCTCGCCCAGCAACGCGGCGTGCCCTTGCTATTCCTCCAGAACATCAGCGGCTTCATGGTCGGCGGCAAATATGAGGCGGAAGGGATCGCCAAACACGGCGCGAAACTCGTCACCGCCGTCGCCACCGCGAGCGTGCCCAAGATCACCGTGCTGATCGGCGGGTCGTTCGGCGCGGGCAATTACGGCATGTGCGGGCGGGCTTACTCGCCGCGATTCCTGTTTAGCTGGCCCAACGCGCGGATCAGCGTGATGGGCGGCGAACAAGCGGCGAGCGTGCTGGCCACTGTCCACCGCGATGCCGACAACTGGACGCCGGAAGAGGCCGAAGCCTTCAAGGCCCCGATCCGCCAGAAATACGAAGACGAAGGCAACCCCTACCACGCCACCGCGCGGCTCTGGGACGATGGCATCATCGACCCGGCGCAGACGCGCGATGTGCTGGGGCTGGCATTTGCGGCGGCGCTTAACGCGCCAGTCGAGGAGGCACCCCGGTTCGGGGTGTTCCGGATGTGAGCGAGGAACAGTACGAATTTCGCGTTCGTGGCGACGTCGACGTAAGCGGAGAGCAGCTTGACGTTTACCTGACCAGATCAAGTCTCGAAAATTTGCTCAATCAGCTAGGTCACTTACGCAGCGGCAAAACCGACCACGTGCATTTGTTCTCCCAAGACTGGGGCACGGGGCCGCTGACCAAAACTGCGCCAGATACGGCAGCCTTCAACATGGTCACCATTTACCT
>JAYSZB010000079.1:0-3644 GCA_043727035.1 Sphingomonas sp.
AGGGCGGTAAGGTTGTTTGAACTGGTGATAGTAATCCTCTCGGAAAACAAACCACACCATGTCAGCGTCCTGCTCAATCGAACCTGACTCTCGAAGATCAGACAGTTGCGGACGCTTGTCATCTCGACTCTCTACGGCGCGACTTAGCTGCGAAAGTGCCAAAACAGGAACCTGCAATTCCTTGGCCAAAGTTTTGAGGCCACGGCTAATCTCCGAGATTTCCTGAACCCGATTGTCGCCGCCTTTTCCACCACCCTGAAGAAGTTGAAGGTAGTCAACCACCACCAAGCCAATGCCATGCTTGCGCTGAAGTCGCCGAGCACGCGTTCGGAGCGCGGCAATGGTTAGCGCGGGGGTGTCGTCAATGTACAACGGTAATTCATTCAGCCGAGAAGCAGCGTCCGAGAGGTCTTGGAATTTGTCTCGGGGCATCGTGCCCATACGTAACTCTTCAGCACTGATGCCTGACTGCTCGGCTAGGATGCGGGTTGCAAGTTGATCCGCAGACATTTCGAGTGAGAAAAACACGGCCTTTGCGCCCATATTCTTCTCATCGTCGATCCCGCAGCCTTTGTCGTACATCCACCGCTCTGCTGCCGCAAATGCGATGTTGGTAGCGAGTGAGGTCTTACCCATACCGGGGCGACCGGCGAGGATCATGAGATCAGACTTGTGCAAGCCACCGACTTTGGCGTTCAGGTCATCTAGTCCGGTAGTGACTCCTGACAACTTGCCGCCAGAGTTCATAGCCCGCTCGGCATTTGCAAGCGCCACCTTCGCCGCGGTGCCGAAACTGCGCGCCTGCCCCAGCTCGGCATCGCCGCCCGCCACCTTGTAGAGCGCGGTCTCGGCTTCCTCGATCTGTTTCTTGGGTTCGATCGACTGGCTGGTGTCGGTCGCGGTCTCGACCAGCGTGCGGCCGACATCGACCAGCGCGCGCAGCATGGCGAGATCGTGGATTTGCCGGGCGAAATCGCGCGCGCCGATCAGGCTGGCGCCCGAGCCGGTGAGCAGCGCGAGATAGCCGACCCCGCCGATCGCCTTCATCGCCTCGTCGCCCTCGAAATAGGGCTTCAGCGTCACCGGGTTGGCGAGCATGTTGTTGCCCGCGACATCGGACAGTTTGGCGAAAATCCGCCCGTGCAGCGGTTCGAAGAAATGTTCGGGGGTCAGCGGCACCGGCAGGTCTTCGAGCACGCGGTTGTCGATCAGGCACGCGCCGAGAAACGCCGCCTCCGCCTCGATATTGGCGGGCAGCGCCTTGGCGGCGGGGATGGGCTGAGTCGTCTCGAAATCGATGATGGTGGCCATGCGCAATTGTCGCGCCTTGGCAGCGGCGGTGCAAGGTGGTTGGGGCAAGAAAGCTGTGGATGGATTACATGCTCGCCCATCCGACGCCCCCTCCCCCTTGCACCCCTCACCCCGCAGCGGCAAAGAAGGGGCGACCATGGCCGATCATCGCATCATCGCAATCACGCTCGACGAAGCGACGATATTGTGGCGCAATGCCGATATCGAGCAGGAGCGGCGGATCGCCATGTTCGATCTGCTCGAAACCAATTTCTTCAAGCCGTTACGCGATCATGGCGATGGCTATCACGGCCCCTACAAGCTGGCGATTTCGGTCGAGGAAGGGCGGCTGGTCATGGCCATATCCCGCGCCGACGATAGCCCGTTCGAGACATTGATCCTCAGCCTCGGCCGCTTCCGCCGCCCGATCCGCGATTATTTCGCCATTTGCGACAGCTATTATCAGGCGATCCGCGCCGCCACCGCCGACCAGATCGAAACCGTCGATATGGCCCGGCGCGCGGTGCATAATGAGGCAGCGGAGCTGCTGATCGAACGGCTCGACGGCAAGGTCGAACTGGATTTCGACACCGCGCGCCGCCTGTTCACTTTGATCTGCGTGCTGCACATCCGTGGCTGATCGCCTCCCGTCCCTCCCCGCGCCCAAACGGCGCGGTGCGCTGCTGCTCGGCGCGCTGGCGCTGTTTGTCGCTGCCGGGGGATGGTGGGGCGTGCAGGCGTGGACCGGCGGCTGGGCCCCCGATCAGGCGCGCTGGCCGACGCAGGGTGTTGCGGTCGGCGCAGCCAATGCCCCGGTCGATTGGGCCGCGCTGTCACGGCAGGGCGTCGATTTCGTCTACATCGATGCAACCGATGGCGCCGACACCGCATCGGCCGATTTCACCGCGCAGCATGCTGCCGCGCTGGCTGCGGGGCTGAGCGTCGGGGCGATCCATCATTTCAATGTCTGTGCGATGGCCAGCGAGCAGGCCGCGGCATTCGTCACGCTGGTCCCGCGCGAAGCCGATGCCCTGCCGCCGGCGGTGATGGTCGATTTCAACGACACTTGCGCGCGGCGACCGACCAAAGCACTGCTCGTCACCGAACTGACGACGTTTCTGACCCAGGTCGAAACGCACATGGGCAAAGTGGCGCTGATCGGCCCGGCAGACGACATTGAGGCCGACTATGCAGTGGTCGATGCGGTCGATCGGCCGTTATGGCTGCGCAGCGATCGTCTCGAGCCGGCACCGGACCAGCCGCAATGGGTGATCTGGCAGGCCAATGACGCGGCGACCATCGACGGTATAGCCGGTCTGGCGCGGCGGCTGGTCGCCAATGACGGTGCCGGCGTGAACGGAGACGGACAATGACCCGCGAAGATCTGATCGCCGCTGCCCGCGCTGCCGCGCTCAACGCCCACGCGCCCTACTCGCGCTTCGGCGTCGGTGCGGCGCTACTGCTCGACGACGGGCGGGTGGTGACCGGCTGCAATTTCGAAAACGCCAGCTATGGTCTGTCCCTCTGCGCCGAAACGGTGGCGCTGGCGCGGGCGAATTGCGAGGGCGATCTGCGCCGTGTGATCGAGGTGGCGGTGATCGGCGGGATGATCGGTGCGGACGGAGCGATCGGTGGCGCGGACGTAGTTACACCGTGCGGGCGCTGCCGCCAGATGCTCAATGAATCGGCCAGTCTGGCTAAGCGCGATATCGTCGTGCATTGCAGCTCGGCGGATGGGGCGGTGGTCGAAAGTTTCTCGCTATCGGAACTTTTGCCGCACGCGTTCGGGCCTGGCGATCTAGGCTTAGAGTGACGCAAAGCCCTCTCCCCTCCGGGGAGAGGGTTGGGAGAGGGGAAGTCTCCTGAAACAACGCAATTTCGGGCTGGCGGACTCCCCCTCTCCCCAGCCCTCTCCCCTGAAGGGGAGAGGGAGTTAGAATGGCCATTCTTTCGGACAAATGGATACGCACGCAGGCGCAGGATCATGCGATGATCGAGCCGTTCGTCGAGGCGCAGCGCCGCGAGGGCTGTATCAGCTACGGCCTGTCGTCCTATGGCTATGACGCGCGCGTCGCCGACGAGTTCAAGATCTTCACCAATGTCGATTCGACCATCGTCGATCCCAAGGATTTCGATCCGCGCAGCTTCGTCGATCGCAAGACCGACGTCTGCATCATCCCGCCGAACAGCTTCGCGCTCGCCCGGACGGTCGAATATTTCCGCGTGCCGCGCGACGTGCTCGTCATCTGCCTCGGCAAATCGACCTATGCGCGCTGCGGGATCATCGTCAACGTGACGCCCTTGGAGCCGGGGTGGGAAGGGCATGTGACGCTCGAATTCAGCAACACCACGCC
>JAYSZB010000080.1:0-9325 GCA_043727035.1 Sphingomonas sp.
ACCCCTCCCCTGAAGGGGAGGGGAGAAGAAGATCGATCGCTTCCATCGTCAGCTGATCGTTGGTGAAGACGCAGATGCTGTTGGCGATGGCCATCGCCTTGCGCGCGAGTCTCTCGGCGTCGGGCTCGTAATCGACCAGCGCCAGCGCGGCGCTGAGCGCGAAATTGCCGCCCGAGCCGATGGCGGTGACGCCGTGCGCGGGTTCGAGGACGTCGCCGTTGCCGGTGAGGACGAGGGTGAGGTCCTTGTCGGCGACGATCATCATCGCCTCAAGATTGCGGAGATATTTGTCGGTGCGCCAGTCCTTGGCGAGTTCGACGGCGGCGCGGAGCAGCTGGCCGTTGTGCGCCTCCAGCTTTTTCTCGAGCCGGTCGAACAGGGTGAAGGCGTCGGCGGTCGCTCCGGCAAACCCGGCGATGACGCTGCCGTCGTGCAGGCGGCGGACCTTGCGCGCGTTCGGCTTCATGATGGTGTTGCCCATCGACACCTGCCCGTCGCCGATGATGACGACGCGGGACGCGGTGCGGACGGAGAGGATGGTGGTGCCGTGCCAGGGTGACCCGGCGTGCGCGGCGGAGGAGTGGTCGGTCATTGTGCGCGATATGGGAGGGGGCGTCGGCTAGTTCAACTTGTCGATGAGCGCCTTGATATCCTGCGCCCGGTCTCTGGACATGACCAGCACCTCGGTGCCGGTGGCGATGACGATCAGGTCGTGGACGCCGAGCGTGGATATGCGGATGCCGGGGGCGGCGTGGAGCAGGGTGCCGCTGCTGTCGATGGCGAGCGTGTCGCCGGTGTGCGCGTTGCCTGCCTCGTCCTTGTCGGCGAGATCGTGGAGCGCGCCCCAGCTGCCAATGTCGGACCAGCCGGGGTTGACGGGCACGGTGACGACGTTGCGCGCCTTTTCCATGACGGCATAATCGATCGAGTCCGACGGTGAAGCGGCGAAAGCGGCGGCGTCGGGCTCGATCAGACCGAACACGCTATCGGGCTGATAATAGATAGCCCCGATGGACCGTGCGCATGCAGTGTCGATTGCCGGAGCAAAATTGCCCAACGCTGCACGATAAGCATCGGCACGCATCAGGAATATGCCGGCATTCCACAAATTGCCCCCTTCCAAAAGCATAGCTTCGGCGCGGGTCCGGTCCGGCTTTTCGATGAAGCGGTCGATGCGGTGGACGCCGGGCGCGGCTTCGATTTCCTTGCCGCAGGCGATATAGCCATAGCCGGTTTCTGGACCGGTCGGCTGGATGCCGAACGTCGCCAGAGCGCCATCCTGTACAACCGGGACGGCGCGCTCGACGGCGGCAAGGAAGGCGGGCAAATCCGCAATGACATGGTCGGACGGCATGACCAGCATCATTGCATCGCTGGCTGTCAGCAAATGCGCGGCCAGCCCGATAGCAGGGGCGGTATTGCGTGCGGCGGGTTCGACGATAACGGTGGCGTCTTCGATGCCGCTTGCCGAGAGATCGGCGCGGACATGCGCAACATGGCCGGCGCCGCAGACGATGATCGGCGCGGTGAAGCGGGTGCGGTCTGCAGCTCGGGCGAGGGTTTGCGCAAACATCGATGTGGTGCCGGTGAGCGCGTGGAACTGCTTGGGGCGCTCGGCAGTCGAGAGCGGCCACAGCCGGGTGCCGGAGCCGCCGGAGAGGATGACGGGGGTGATGCGGGTCATGCGCTGGTTTCGTTCGGCCAAGCGATCAACGCAAGGGCGCCCGGTGCCAGCACGATACTTCCTGCATCGCTTGTTACCGCGCATTCGCCGAAGGCAATCGCTTCGCCATCGACGGTGCAGCCCTCGCCGAGCGGCGTGACGGTCAGTTCGGTGGCGGGATAATCGGCGGGGTTCAGCGGGCCTTCTGCGCGCACGAGGTGGAATTTCGGGCCTTCGACCAGCTTGACCGTGCCGCAGTCAGGTACGCGGCAATCGCGCGCATCGCTGTGGGTCACCGTCCGTGCCACCGCCAGCCCCGCGTCGAGATGCAGCGCGCGCGGGCGACCATAGTCGTAGAGGCGCAAGGTGCAGTCGATATTCTGCTGCACCTCGATCACGGTCAGGCCGGGGCCGATGGCGTGGATGGTGCCGGCAGCGTTGTAGACGAAATCGCCGGTGCGCGCGGCCCGCCAGTCGATCAGCCGTTCGATCGTCCCGGCCTCGGCGGCGGAGCGCAGCTCGTCGATGCTGCTGTCGCGCGCCAGGCCTGCGCCAAGTTCGGCATCGGGCGTGGCGTCGAGCACCAGCCAGCATTCGTCCTTGCCGCGTGGACAGCCGAAAGCCTGCGCTGCCTCATCGTCGGGGTGGACCTGGATCGACAGACGTTCGGACGTGAAGAGGAATTTGACCATCAGCGGCGCGGCATCGCCGGCCGGATGCTCGAACCAGATTTCACCGATGCGCCGACCGCCGAAGTCGCCGAAGGCTGCGGCGATGTCGGTGCGGCCCCAAGGCTTTTCGACTATGCGGGTGCGGAGTTTCATCGCGGTGATGCGGACCGGCGGGTCAGGCCGTCAGGCCGCCCGCCGGGCGCGGTTTCCCTCGGGGGGCGCTTTCGGTTGATCGGGCCACAGCCCGCGCGTGTCATAGACTTGCTTGTCCTCGCGCTCCTCGAGCGGGATCGAACGGAACATGTCATGGTCGACCAGCACGATCAGCAAAGCGCAATCGCTCAACGCGTCGTCGAGTTCGACCAGTTCGGCGCCAGTGCCTGCGAAATCCATCGGCAGCGCGCGGGCGTAGGGTTCGACCAGCTGGACGGTGCGGCCGAAGCGGCGGGCGAGGGCGGCAGCGACGGTGACGGCTGGGCTTTCGCGGAAATCGTCGATATTGGGTTTGAAGGCGAGGCCGAGGCAAGCGACCTTGGCGGCCGGATTGGCCTCGAGCAGCGTTTCGACCTGGCGGATGGCGCGGCCGATGACGAAGTCGGTCTTGGCCTCGTTCACTTCTCGCGCGGTGCGGATGATGTGTGCGGTGTCGGGCGCTCCGGCGACGAGGAACCATGGATCGACAGCGATGCAATGGCCGCCGACGCCGGGGCCGGGCTGGAGGATGTTGACGCGCGGGTGGCGGTTGGCGAGGCGGATCACCTCCCACACATCGACGCCCATTTCCTCGGCGATCATGCTGAGTTCGTTGGCGAAAGCGATGTTGACGTCGCGATAGCTGTTCTCGACCAGCTTGACCATTTCGGCGGCGCGAGCGGTTGTCGTCAGGCAGGCACCGCGCACGAAGCTACGGTAGAAGCCCATCGCCTTGCGCGCGCAGCGCGGAGTGATGCCGCCGATGACGCGGTCGTTCTCGATCAGCTCGATGAGAATGCGACCAGGCAGCACCCGCTCGGGGCAGTAGGCGATGTAGAGATCGGGGGTGCCGGTGCTATGGCCAGGGATTTTGAGATCGGGGCGGGCGGCGGCGAGCAAGGCGGCGACCTGATCGGTGGTGCCGACTGGCGAGGTCGATTCGAGAATGACGAGATCGCCGACTTTTAGCACCGGCGCAATGGTGCGCGCGGCGTCGAGCACATAGCTGATGTCTGGCGCATGGTCGTCACGGATCGGCGTCGGCACGGCGATGACGAAGGCATCGGCGGGTTCGGGGGTGATGCTGGCGCGCAGGCGACCACGATCGACCACGCCCTGCACCAGTCCGTGCAGATCGACTTCCTCGATGTGGACGCGGCCTTCGTTAACTGTGTCGACGACATGCTTGTTGACGTCGAGCCCGAGCACATGTGCGCCGGCGCGTGCGATCACCGCAGCGGTGGGCAGGCCGATATAGCCGAGGCCGACGACGACGACCTTTTGTTCATTGTCCATGGGCATCGGCGACTATCCTTGCGATCCTTTGGGCGGCCTGTCCATCGCCATAGGGATTATGGGCGCGGGCCATGGCGGCATAGGCCCCGCTATCGTCGAGCAGGGTGAAGATTCCGCAAACGATGCTGTCCTCGTCGGTGCCGACCAGCCGCGCGGTGCCCGCAGCGACCCCCTCTGGCCGTTCGGTAGTGTCGCGCATGACGAGGACGGGCTTGCCGAGGCTGGGTGCTTCTTCCTGCACGCCGCCGCTGTCGGTCAGCACGAGTTCGCTCATCGCCATCAACCGGACGAAATGCGGATAGTCGAGCGGGTCGATCAGCGCGACATTGGGCAGGGCGCCGAGCATCGCCTCCATCACCGGGCGGACATTGGGGTTGGGGTGGACCGGGAAGATTACTGCGGCATCGGGTCGCGCTGCGATGCGGGCGATGGCGCGCGCGATGCTCGCCATGCCCTCGCCGAAGTTCTCGCGGCGGTGGCTGGTGACGGCGATGATGCGCTTGTCGCTGAAGCGCGCAGCGAGCGGGTTTAGCCCGGCGGCGAGCGCGGGTTCGGCCTCAATGCGCGCGCGGGTGGCGAGCAGCGCGTCGATCACGGTGTTGCCGGTGATGTGGATGGCGCTGGCGGGGACATTTTCGGCACGCAGCGCGGCAGCGGCGGCATCGGTCGGGGCGAAATGCAGGTCGGCGATGGCCCCGGTGACCTTGCGGTTCACTTCCTCGGGCCAGGGCGAGTAGATGTTGCCGCTGCGCAATCCCGCTTCGACATGGCCGATGGGGATTTGCCGGAAATAGGCGGAGATGGTTGCCATCATCGTCGTCAGTGTATCGCCGTGGACGAGGATGCGGTCGGGTTTCTCGGCATCGAGCGCTGCACCGAATTGGGTAAGGATGCGCGCGGAGAGCGCATCGAGCGACTGGCCGGCCTGCATCAGGTCGAGATCGATATCGGGGACAATACCGGCGATGTCGAGCACCTGATCGAGCAGGCCGCGATGCTGTGCGGTGACGGCGACGCGGGTGTCGAGCGTCGGGTAAGTGCGCAGGGCGTGGACCACGGGAAACATTTTGATCGCCTCAGGCCGGGTGCCGAAGACGACGAGGATGCGGGGTTTGCGGGGAGCGGGCGGGGTCATCGCGGCGGGGTGTAACATGGGTGGGTTAAATGTTGCTTCCTCCCCCGAGGGGGAGGAAGCACCTGCGCGCCGATCACCGCTTCCGCGTCAATTCCCGCATCGCATTGTCGAGCCCCGCCAGCGTCAGCGGAAACATGCGGTTGGTCATCGCAGCCGAGATGATCTTGGTCGATTGCGAATAGCCCCAGTGATTCTCCGGCACCGGGTTGAGCCACGCGGCGGCGGGGTAGGTGTTGGTCAGGCGTTGCAGCCACACCGATCCCGATTCCTCGTTGAAATGCTCGACCGAGCCGCCGGGGTGGGTGATTTCATAAGGGCTCATCGCCGCGTCGCCGACGAAGATCAGCTTATAGTCATGGCCATATTTGTGCAGCACGTCCCACATCGGCGTGCGCTCCGAAAAGCGGCGCTTGTTGTCCTTCCACACGCCTTCGTAGGGGCAGTTGTGGAAGTAGAAGAATTCGAGATTCTTGAACTCGGTCGATGCCGCGCTGAACAACTCCTCGCACAGCTTGATGAACGGGTCCATCGATCCGCCGACGTCGAGGAAAAGTAGCACCTTGATCGCGTTTCGGCGCTCGGCGCGCATGTGGATGTCGAGCCAGCCCTGCCGCGCGGTGCCATCTATCGTCGCGCCGATGTCGAGCTCGTCCTGCGCGCCATCGCGCGCGAAGCGGCGCAGGCGGCGCAGCGCGATCTTGATGTTGCGGGTGCCCAGTTCCTTGGTGTTGTCGAGGTTGCGGACCTCGCGCTTGTCCCACACCTTCAGCGCGCGCTTGTGCTTGCTTTCGCCGCCGATGCGTACGCCTTCGGGGTTATAGCCGGAATTCCCGTAGGGCGACGTGCCACCGGTGCCGATCCACTTGCTGCCGCCCTGATGCTTTTTTTCCTGCTCCTCCAGACGCTTTTTCAACGTCTCCATAATCTCGTCCCAGCTGCCCAGCGACTTGATCTCTTCCATCTCCTCGTCAGTAAGGAATTTCTCGGCGACCGCCTTCAGCCAGTCGGCGGGGATTTCGGCATTCTGCTCGGCCCAAGTTTTTTCCAGTCCCTTGAACACCTTGGCGAACACCTGATCGAAACGGTCGAGCAGGCCCTCGTCCTTCACATAGGTGGCGCGGGCGAGGTAATAGAATTGCTCGGGCTTGCGCTCGATCACCTCGGCATCGAGCGCCTCGAGCATCAGCAGATGCTCCTTGAGGCTGGCGGGAATGCCCGCGAGGCGCATTTCGTCGAGGAACTGGAAGAACATGGCGCGGCTCCGCTGGGTGACGTTAACGTAAAGCATGAAGCAGCGGGGGTGCGCAAGGGGTTGCCGGCCCGGAGCGCAAGGCGTTGACGCGGCATTAACCGCATTCTGTCACAGACCTTTGGCATATCGGCGTGCGTCTGCGCTGGACCAAACCGGGATCGATCACCCCATGAAGCATGAGACATTTACCGCAGCCGAACTGACGATGGACCCGCGTCTGGCCGCCGATACCGGCGAACTGGCTGTTGGCTGCGCCGATGTCGGCGGGCGGATAGAGGAGGTCGCGGGCGAACTGGCCGATCAGGTGACGGCGCTGAGCAAGCTCGAGCGCGTCACCGCCGATCTCGAGGCGGATCAGGCACAGGTCGCGCGCGCCACCGAGGAAGCCAAGGTGCTGTCGGCCAAAGCGGCGGAGAATATCCAGTCGAGCGCGCGGCAAATTTCGAGCACAGTCGCCGAATTCGGCCAACTGACCGATCTGATCGAGCGGATGGGCACGCATGTCACCAATTTCACTGCGGCGATGGAGCAGGTGAAGGCGGTGTCGGCGAGCATCGAGACGATCGCCAAGACCACCAACATGCTGGCGCTGAATGCGGCCATCGAGGCCGAGCGCGCAGGCGATGCGGGGCGGACCTTTGCCGTCGTCGCCTCGGAGGTCAAGAAACTCGCCAGCCACACCCGCGCTGCGACCGAGGAAATCCGCCGCACCGTCGGAAGCCTGTCGAGCGAGGCCGAAGGGTTGATGCGCGAAATCAGCGCCGGCGTCGAGGAAAGCCATCGCGCCGAAAAGGGGTTCGAGACAATCGCCGACGCGCTCGGCCGGGCCATCGATCTGGTCGGGCTGGTCGATGGACAGAGCGACCAGATCGCCCGCAGCGCCAGCTTGATCCACGGCAATAGCCAGCAGGTGCGCGGCGCGTTGCAGGAATTCGGCCAGCGGGTGCGGACCAGTTCCGAACAACTGGTAGATACCCATGCGCATGTCGACCGGCTGGAGGCATTGTCGAACCAGGTGTTCCACGGTCTCGTCGCCTCTGGCGCTTCACCCGACGATTGGAATTTCGTTGCCTACGCAACCCAGCGCCGCGACGATTGCGTGGCAATGACCGAGCGGGCGCTGGCCGACGGCACGCTGAGCATGGCGCAGCTGTTCGACGTCGATTACCAGCTGGTTCCGGGCAGCAAGCCCGAGCGGTTCAAGACGCGACTATGGGACTGGGCACACGCTCACTGGCGCCCCATGCTCGACGAGATCGCTGGCTTCGATAACCGGGTGATCAGCACCGCTTGCACCAGCAAGGACGGCTATCTGCCAACCCATCTAAGCCTCTATTCGCGCGAACCGACCGGCGATATCGCGCACGACACCAAATATTGCCGCAACGGCCGCCGCTTTTACGACAAGATCGATGCCAAGGCGAAGGCGTCCGACGAACCCTTCTTCATGGCGGTGTATCGCCGCGAAGGCGACGGTTCCTATTACGATGTGGTGCGCAACGTCTATGTGCCGCTGCATTTTGCCGGAAAGCGCTGGGGCGATCTGGAGATCAGCTACCGGATTTGATGGTCCGGGACACGCTAGCGGATCGGTGCCGACTGGTTTTTGCTGTGCGGCAGAGCCGCGTCGAGAACGGCCCATTCGGGTGCAGATGCGGTCCAGATGATTTCAGTCGGCTTCATCGATGAGGGATCATCCAGACACCCGACCCGTATTGCGATGAAATCACCACGAGCGGTGTTTCCGGTAAACAGCGGTGTCCCGCATTCCGGACAAAAGCCCCGCGTCACACCATCGCCGCTGTCGGCGACACTTTCGTACCAGCTGACAGCGCCCGAAATTTTGATGTCCGCGCGTTTGAATGCTGCGTTGGTGGTGCCGTTTCCTGCTCCCCAATATTGGCAGTCCCGGCACCAGCACATGCGGACCCGAACGGGATCGCCGCTGATGTCTATGCTGACCCGTCCGCAAAGGCACCCCGCACCAGCCTTCATCCGCCCTGCCGCCGCGCCATGAATGCCAGTCGTTCGAACAGCATGATATCCTGCTCGTTCTTGAGCAGCGCGCCATGCAGCGGCGGGATGGCGGTGCGGTTGTCCTTCGACTGGAGTACCTCCAGCGGCATATCCTCGTTGAGCAGCAGCTTGAGCCAATCGATCAGTTCGCTCGTCGATGGCTTCTTCTTGAGGCCGGGAACTTCGCGCACCTCGTAGAAAATATCCATCGCGCGGCTGACCAGGATTTTCTGGATGCCGGGGAAGTGGACATCGACAATCGCCTGCATCGTGTCACGGTCGGGGAATTTGATATAGTGGAAGAAACAGCGGCGCAGGAAAGCGTCGGGCAGTTCCTTTTCATTGTTGCTGGTGATGAAGACGATAGGCCGGTAGCGCGCCTTCACCATCTCGCGAGTTTCATAGACGTAGAACTCCATGCGATCGAGTTCGCGCAATAAGTCGTTGGGAAATTCGATGTCGGCCTTGTCGATTTCGTCGATCAGTAACACTGTCTGTTGTTGAGAATCGAACGCTTCCCATAGCTTTCCCTTGACGATGTAATTGCCGATGTCGTGCACTCGGCCATCGCCAAGTTGAGAATCGCGCAGGCGCGAGACGGCGTCGTATTCGTACAAGCCTTGCTGAGCTTTGGTGGTGGACTTTACGTGCCATTCGAAAATGGGTTTGTTAAGCGCACGCGCCACTTCTTCGGCCAGCAAGGTCTTGCCCGTACCGGGCTCACCCTTGATGAGGAGTGGGCGCTGCAGAGTAATCGCGGCGTTCACCGCCAACATCAAATCATCGGTCGCCACATAGGTATCGGTGCCTGAGAAACGCATAGTGATTATCGGTATTTTTTGAAGGACATGATTATACGCCCGCTTGTCGAATCACCCGATTGCCCTTAGAATTCTGGTCTTGTGACAGTTCGAATACCAGCCATGCATCACATTGCGAGGAGCCCTTCGCTGCCCTCAAGGGTAAACGCTGTGGCGAAGAGTGGGTGACAATGGGTCAAAAAGCAGATCTTTCGCGCCGCTAGGATGCCGTGTTCTAGTGTAATTTTTTATGCGCGGTGGACTTTCAAAGCATGACTGCTCAAAATTCAACGTTAACGG
>JAYSZB010000081.1:0-27009 GCA_043727035.1 Sphingomonas sp.
CGACTATGCTGCTGGTGGCACCGAGCAGCGCCGCTGCGTCGATGGTGATGTCATTGGCCGCATCGAGTGATCCCAGCGTGACATTGCCGAGCGCGGTGATCACCATGTCGCCGTTGGTGGGCAAAAGCCCGCCCTGACCGCCGCTGGCGCCTGTCGTTACCAGCCGTTCGATATCGATGTCACCCAGTGACCCGATGGTAGCGATGCCGCCGACGGTTGCGCGGTCGATCTCGGTATCACCGCCGCTGCTGGTAGTCAGATCGCCGCCTGCACCAGCCGCACGGATGACAAGATTGCCGCCGGCATCGGCATCAATATCGCCGAACAATGCGGTGAGCGTCCCCGTGGTGATATCGGTCGCCGCGACCAGCGCGATGTCGTTATTGGCATCGATCGACCCGATCGAGATACCACCTTCGGCGCTGGTCAGCGAGGCGCTGTCGCCGACGATGATTGTTGCGCCGAAACTGCTCGACGCTTCGATATCCTGCTCCGCCTGCAGGGTCGCATTGGCGGCGCGCACCAAGTTGAAGGCGATGCCATCAGCCGAGGTTAGGGTGGTGGCAGGCGCCTCGACCGTGCCGAGAATCATCGATCCCGATGTCGTGGTGAGGTTGGCCGATACGCCGGCAGTCACAGTGCTACCCAGCCCGGCGATCTGCGATGCGGTGGCTTGCAACGTCTCGCTGGCGTCCAGAGCGGAGAAGGTCAGCAAGCCGGACACGTCGATAACAGCATCGAATCCGCTGACGTCGTCGAGAATCGCATTGCTGTTGCCAGCGATGGAAAGTGTGCCGCCCGCCGTGAAGCTGTCGATGTCGATCAATCCGTTGACATCGAATGTCGCGTCGCCGCTGCCACCCTGCACCAAACGGAATCCGCCTGTCGTCACCGTCACATCGAGCGCGCCGCTGGTGGTGATCAGATCGATTGTGGCGTTGTTCACCGCCGTCAGCGCGATGGTGCCGCCAGCATTGATAGAGCCTAGGGTTAGCGTGGTGCCGGCATCGGCGGTCATTCCGCCGACCAGTTCGGCATTCGCCACCGACACTGCACCACCGGCGTCGATGGTCAGGGCATTGGCATCGACCGAGCCGACGATGCTATTGCCGGTACTGGTCAGGCCGACAGTGCCGATCGCGTTCAGCACGCTGTTCGGTCCGCCGACTGCATTGCCTGCGACGGTGATATTTTCGGCGGAAACGAGCGTGCCGAGGGAGACGGTTCCCACTGCATCGATCACGATATTGGCGGTCGATGTCGGCGCAGACGTGCCAACGTCTGTGGTCGTCGCCGAGACGATCGAGACATCGCCGTCGCTATCGATCAGCGTGTCGTAGCCGCTGACACTGGTGCCCAGCGTAATCCCGCCAAATCCGGACGTCAGCGACAGGGCATCGCCGACATCGGCATTGTCCAGAGCGATAGCGTTGCCCGCCGTCAGCGTTGCGTCGCCATCGTCGGTGGTGACGAAATTGCCACTGATCGATCCAACTGTTGCGGTCATGCTGGTGTCGACATCGCTGGTCGTCGTGCCGAAGCGGATATCCCCGCCGGTGGTGAACAGCGAGATCGACGCGCCATCGGCGCTGCCGAAGTCGATATCGAGCGCGGTGCCGATGCTGATCGCACCGACGGCGGTGATGCTGCTGGCCCCCGGCAAGGTCCCGCTGTTGCCGCTCGACTGATCGAGATTGTCGGCAGTGATCGCGACGCCGTCAGCCGATGACAGGCTGCCCAGCGTGATCGTACCTGCCGCATTGAGCAATATGGTTGCGCCGAGGCCAGGATTACGCGGGTCGATTCGCGCATTGGTGGTGGTGATGCTGCCAACGCGGATGTTGCGCAGCGAATTGATCTCGGTCGCTGCACCGCTGGTCGTTGTGCCGATCACCGCATCGCCATTCTGCGCTAGCACGCGCAGACCGGTGCTGACATTGGCAGTGTCGAGGGTGATCCCGTTACCAATGAGATCCGCGTAACCCGAGCGCGTCGTCAAGTCGCCGATGCGTAACGCTCCACCGGCATTCATATTGGCATAGTCGCCGGCAAACACGCTTTCGATATTGATCGCCCCGTCGGACAGCGTGGTCACGACAAATTCGGACGCCAATTCGGTACCGGCGATATCACCTACTGCGTCGAGATAGACGTCGAGCGCGGAGTCAAGCCTGTCGAAATTGATGAACGATCCCGACGTCAGATCGATGCTGCCCGACGTCGAGCGCACCAGCGTGCCGGTCTGCAAATCGATCGGCCCGCCGCCGAAGACGATGCTGTTGGCTTCGATTGTCGCGCTGTTCTCGCGTCCTTCGTGCCGAGCGATGATGTCGAGCCCGACGACGACCGACAGATTGCCGCCGACCGTCAGCCCGCCTGTATCGAATGCATCGACCTGGAATCCACCAACCAGATTGAGATCGACATTGCCGTCAATCGTGATCGTCCCATCGCGGCTGCTGACATACAAGCCGCTGCCGCACAGCGGCAATGCGCCGCAGAAGGAGAAGCCGTTGGTGCCGTTGACCATTGAGAACGCGCCGAGCGCGATGCCCGGACCACTGCTGTTGTCGATCAGCTCTGCCCGACCGCCGACATCGCCGCTGACGTCGATCGCCAGCGATGCCAGATCGATCAGGCCAGCCCCACTCTCGGTCGCTCCCGCTTCCAGACGCACGCTGCCGCCAAAGGTGAATCCGCTGAATCCAGCGTTTCCATTGCCACCGAAAAACGTCGTTACGCCGGTAAGAGGATCGGTCGTCGACGTAATATTGCCTAACCCGCCACCTCCGCCATCACCGCGCTGCCCACCAGCTTGCGGCGACAAATCGCCGGCGGACAAAGTGCCGCCAATGGCGACAAGTCGCAGATCGCCACCATAGCCGTCGCCGCCATCGCCGCCGTTGCCACCGAACGTTGGAATCAACGAATCGCCGTCGGTATTACTGGCACCGGCACCGCCGAGCCCGCCGAAACCGGTGTTGAAACCCTCACCGCTGCCCGCAGCTATGGTCAGATTACTGTCGATCGCCGACAGCTCGATCGTACCGGCCCGGCCGTCACCGCCATCGCCCCCGTCGAAGCCCGTTGCAACCGGCGCGAAGTCGCTGTCAACACGCGCGATGCGGCCATCGCCACCAACACCGCTGGCGCGAAGATCGGTGTTACTTCTCTGGTTGTTGTCGAATATAAAATCGGCCCCGTTGATCGCTGTAAGTCGGACGGTGCCGCCGAAGCCATCGCCCCCGTCGCCACCTTCGCCATGGTTGGGGCGCCCACCTCGCCCGCCAAAGCCGTCGGCAACAATGTTCACCGGGACCGAAATGCCGGTGACGCCATCGATCGTAATTTCAGCCAACCCCCCACGCCCGGTGCCGCCCGTAAAGCCGCTGAGGATTGATCCGCCCTCGCCGCCGCTGGCCGTGGCGTTTGCCGACAAGGTGCCGCTGACTGTAGTTCCTGCGAGCCGGATCAGAGCATTGCCGCCGGTGCCATTGCCGCCATCGGGCGACGGGTGGTTTGCCGGACCGGCAAAAACGACAACGCCGTTGTCGTTGGTGAATGCCTGGCCGGCATCGCCGCCTCGCCCGCCGGCGAAGGCAGCAATTTCGGCAGCAGTCGAATTTCCGCCGAGTAGCTCGATCGTGACATTGCCACCACTGCCATTGCCGCCTCGACCAGGCGCATAAGACGAGTCGCTGCCGAAAGCGCTGAAATTGCCGCCGTTGCCGCCGCTGCCGTCTGCGCTGAACGCCAGGAAGTTGGACGCCACGTCGGCGTCCCCGTCGATGGTGACGTTGATCGATCCACCAACGCCCTCGCCGCCGTCACCGGAATAGTTGAGCTCCCCGCCCTCGCCGTTGGACAGGTTGCTGAATCCCTGATGCCCGCTGCCGCCGCGGCCGATTGCCGATGCGCTGGCGATATCGGCGGTGAAATTACCGCCGGTGAAGTCCAGTGTCACCGTGCCGCCCTGGCCGACTCCGCCGACCCCCGGCGCGTCGCTATTGTCTTGGTCGAACGGACTCGTCCCCCCGAATCCGCTGGCGCCGATCGACAGGAAGCTGAGCGTCACGTCGCCGCCGCTCTGCGAGTAATTCATTGTCCCGCCCTGGCCGAGACCGCCGCCGCTGCCACTGCCCGAGGCCGATGCAGCAAAGCTGGTGCCGGTAAGGGTGCCACCCTCGACCAAGATGTTGACGGTCCCGCCGATGCCATCGCCGCCGCCCGCCGGCGTATTCGGGCCGAATGCCGAAAATGGCTGGCCAATCATGCCGTCAGCGGTGATCTGAACGCCGGAGAATGTCAGCGCCGACTGATCATTTTCCGTCAGCCGGATCGTCACCGCGCCCCCGCGCCCGTCGGGCGAAGCGAAATCTCCGAACGAACTGCCGGAAGCGCCATCCGCATAAAGGAAAATCGACGCGGGGCCGCCCAAGCTACCGCCATCGGCGGTCAGATCGATGCTGCCGCCAATGCCTTGGCCACCTTGGTCGGCGGACCCACCATTGCCCGATGTGCTGGCGGTAATGCCGCTCAGCGCCGTTACTGAAGCCGAATTGGCAGAGCGCACCGAAATCGTGCCACCGGTTGCCGATCCTCCGACCGTGCCGAAGCCAGCGCCGCTGGCGTCCGCAAATAGTTCCAGCGTGCCAGCTGTCACGACAGCAGCATTGTCCGCTTCGACAGTGATGATTCCGCCAGTGGCGAGTTCTGCGGTATCGGCAAAGCCGCCGCCAAGCGCACCTGCCGAAGCAACCAATGTCACTCTGCCGTCGAAATTTACAGTGCTGCCGGATGCCGACAGTGCCGCGCTGCCACCTTGCTGGGCAAGCATGGCCCCACCGCTACTGGCTCCAATCTGAGCGAAAGCCTCGATCAACAAATCGGTTCCTGTCGCGCTGGCACCGCCGCTGCTGGCAAAGGAAGCCGATCCGCCGGTTGCCGCACCTGTCGTGCCAGTGCTGTTGCCACTGCCGCCTGCCGCGGCATTGGCGCGGATATCGACCGTGCTAGCGGTCAACGATCCGCCGGTTTGGACGAACCGGCTCGAGCCGCCATCGGCGTCGCCGCCGCTCAATGCGCTGACCGGGTTGGCTGGAGGATTGGACGAACCACCAAAGCCATTGGCGTCAAGATCGACTTCGGTAACCGTCAGATTGCCTGCCGTGCTGACCGAGACAATGCCGCCTGTGCCGTCGCCGCCAATCGTCGTTACCGGTGCGAAACTCTGCGTAACCTGCGAGGCCCCCCCGCCGATGCCGGAAGCCGACAACCGCAGCGCTGCGGTATTGAACTCCGATGCCAATGCAAAATCGGCTGTCGCCGATCCGCCGACGCCATCACCGGATATATCGGTGCCTTCGCCCCCCGAGCCGTCGGCCCGGATGTTTACCGAAGTGTCACTTTGAAGGTTGGATCCGGTCGCCAGTGTCAAACCGGCTGACCCACCGGTTCCATCCCCGGCGTTACCGAGCGGGCTGTTAGCAGCGCCGCCGGTTCCCGACGCGGTGACGTTGATCTGGCTTATCACCGCATTGGTCGCCGTTGCAGTGAGTGCGAATGTCGAAATGCCGCCTTGCGCGTCGCCGCCATTGGCTGTTCCAAGCGGTGGATTGCTCGAATCGGCGGCAGTACCACCAAGTGCGCTGGAATCGACGGCGAGGAATCCGATGCTGAAAGTGCTGGTTGCCGTGCCGGACGCAGCAAAGCTCGCCCTGCCCCCTACCGCATCGCCGCCGTCCGGTGTTGTAAAGAAGGTTGATGTCGTCTGGTCGAAACCGGACCCGCCGCCATTGCCGCGTGCCTGTATCTGCATGGTGCCGGCTGAAAAAGCGGTAGGATTGTCGATACTGGCGCTGGCGGTGCCGCCGGTGCCGTCGCCCGAGCTTTGCAAGCCTGCCGCGCCGAACCCGTTGGCCGACACGGTAACCGCTTGCCCCACATTCACACTGGCGTTGTCGATGATCAGGGTGGCGGTGCCGCCGGTGCCGTCGCCGCCATTGGCAGTCAGGAACGGATTGGCCTGGGCATCACGGCCAGGGCCGCTGCCGCGTCCATTGGCCGAGACGGTCAGCGCACCGGTGGTCAGCAGGCCGCCATTCTCAACGCTTACGCCCGCCGTGCCGCCTAGTCCGTCCGCGCCGCTGCCCAAACTGCCAATTCGAGCTGCGCCGTTAGCCAGCACCGATATGGCCGCCGCTGACAGCGTGCCGCCATTGGCCGATACAGTCGCTGTTCCTCCGATTGCTACACCGGTAACGGCGTTTCCACCCGCGCTTGCGTCGAGCAAAATGGCGCCCGCCACCTGGATTACGCCACCGCCGGCGGTGGATGTGGAGGGGGGCAAGGCATTGTCGATGGTCAGTGACGCGCTGCCGCCTTGTCCGGGCCGTGCCGTCAGGATCAGCAGGTTTCCGGCCACGGTCATGCGCTGCGCTTGACCGACGCTGATGCTGACGCCGTTGCTAGCGGCGAATGTCGCGCTGCCGCCGAACAGCAATTGTCCTGCGGGATTTGTTGCGCTGCAAAGCGGGGCACAAGACTGATTTGGACGCGCGACGATGGTACCGCTGGCAATCGCGCCGAAATTATTCGCAAAGCGGCTGTCGGTTATCGAGATATTGCCAACGCCGGTCGACGCAGGTGGCGGCAACAGCGATCCCTGCAGGATGCTGCCGCCTGCCGACAGCAGAATACCGCCATTGGCGGCAATGCTGACGCTGGATGCGGTCTCGAAACCGATGGTGCCCGACAAAAGCATGGTCAACGCCTGATTTTTCGGCACAGCGACCAGATAGGCGCGATTTTCGAACACCGTCGAAGTGTCTGACGGACCTGTAGACGAACCGGTGTGGACGATCCCGTTCGGATCGCTTGTGCCTGTCGTGACGACGATGTCGAACAAGCCGCGATTGATGCGGATATCCACTTCCTCGGCGGCAACCAGCGCAATGGCACCATCGGAGCGCACCGTGCCTGCCTGCACCACGCGCGGCGCGACCATTGCTACATAGGCGCTGCCGGGAGTGGCATTGCGGGCGTTGATCCGCGCCAGAACATCGATTTCGATCCGCCCGTTTGCCCCAGCGATGGACGGATTGCGAAACCGGATTGTTTGGCCGGGACCAAACAGACCGCCGGTCGTGTCGATATCGCGGCTGGTCAGCAGCAAGCTGCCGACGTTGATGATGCTCGTCCCACCGATCAAAATGCCGCCGGGGGAGTAGAACCAGACATTGCCGCCCTGGGCCAAACCCGTGGCATTGCCGACCTGCGATTCGATGATGCCATTCAAAGCGATCATCCGCGCAATGGGGATGTCATTGCCATCGAGCGGAATGATCCGGTTGAGCACGGTAAAATCGGCATCGCCGGTAAACAGCCCGCGAAGGCCCTCAGGCAGGAAGTCGATGGTTCCGGTGCCAGTGCGGTCATTTGGCGTCCAGTTAATGACCGCCTGGGGCGTGGTGACGGTGATCGTGTCCTGCGTCGCCGTCTGCACGACCGTCGCGCCGCCCGCGACGACCTGAGCGTTGCCCTGAAACGCTTGGCCGCTCGGAATGGTGGCCTGTGCCCGCGCCATCTGTGGGGCAAGCATCACTGCGCCGATGGCCATGCCCATAGCGCCGCTGGCCATTAGCCGGTTGCGGGTGCGGGCCTTGGCGCGGGGTGCTTTGACGGCGATCATTTGCTGTCCAGTCATGGCAAGTCTCTTGGTCAACGGCCGAGGCCGAATTGCATCGTCAGCGATACGAGGAAACGGAGATCGCTACGCTCGGTCTCGAATGTCGTGCGTCGCAGTGGCTGTGCAGCGGTCAGTTCGAGCCGTAACACATCGCCATAGGCGATCCGCACACCGCCGCCGACCGAGTAGATTTCTTCCGGCTTCAGTCCCGCGAAAGCGCTGTCCTCGTTCCACACCAACGCCGCGTCGAAGAAGGCAAACGGCTGGAGAGCGATGTCCTTGCTGTTGGCCGGCACCAGCGAACCCAAGCGCAGTTCGATGCCGCTGCCAACGCCGCTGTCGCCCGACACGGTTCCCGGATCGTAACCGCGACCGACGGTGAAGTTGCCGATCGAAAATTCCTCGAAGGCGAGCAGCGGATCGCTGGCATATTGTGCGCGCGGCAATAGCGTGATTGCGAATTCAGGCGCGGGCCGCCAGCTCAGTTCACCCTCGGCGCGCAAGACTGTTGCAGACGGATCGCCCTCAGCGCGGCTGGTAGGGGTGCGTCCTGGTCCGAAGCACAGCGCCGGATTTTGCGCGCAATTCGGGCTGGCACCAAGCCCGGCAATGCCTTGCCGAGCTTCGAGAGATACCCCGACCGACCAGCGCGGCTCGGCGGGGCTGTAGGCGGTCGTGCCGGTGAATGCCGCAGAATCGGTCCAACGCGCATCGAGCCGTGCAAAGGCGATGCGCAGCCGATCACGGTTGAGATCGACGCCGGCCGCATCGACATCCTGATCGACATAATCGAAGCCGCCTCCAACCCACGCAGTATGGGCCTGCCGCAATGTCAGCGGAAAGCGGGCGTAAGTCGACCAAACCAAGGTTTCCGATTTCACATCGAGATTGCCCGGCAGAGTAGGTCGCGTCCACGCATAGGTGGCGGTGGTGCCAAAAGTCAGCCCGTCGCCGCCAACGCGAAACTCATGTGTGCCCTGCAGTACCTTTTGTTCGTCGAAATCGGGCGTCGCGTAGAAACCCAAGGTGGTTTCATCGCCAAGGCCGGTAAGGCCGTTGACGCGCACCCGCGCGATCGCGCCCCAGCGACCGACCGAATTGCCGCCATAATTTTGCGCATTAATGTCGAAAAAGACAGGGGTGCGATCGACCGTCACCTCACCAATGACTTCCCCCGGCGCACCCGCCGGGCGAAGCGTCATCCGCGCGCTCAACCCCGGGATCGAACTTGCCAACAGCAGATAGCGTTCAGCGTCGAAGGTATTGAACAGCGGCTGATCTTGCAATTGCGACAGATAACGCGCCAGTTGCCCCTCGCTCGGGCCGGCATCGCCACGCACCTGGAATCCGACCAACCGTGCCGCCAATATGTCGAGCTTGACCTCGCCATTCTCGATTGTTTGCACCGGCACCCGCACCGCGGCAAGATAGCCAGCGCGGCGCAGCAGGGTCGCGGCTCTGTCGCGGATTTCGCAAATCTGCGCGATGGTGATTTCCTGTCCAGCGCTCTCGCTCCAGGCTTCTGCAAGCAGTGCAGGGTCGATAGGACCGACATTGCTGAATGTCACCGTGCGCAGGGTAAAGCGCACGTCGGCAAATTCGGGAGCGGCAAGCGGGCAGGGCGCCCGTTCGATGCCGTCATCGCCGTCTATGGTGGCAACGGGCGGCGGAAGCGGCTGCACCCCCTGACGTAAAATTTCCTCGCGCGTCGGAGTGACCTGCGCGGCAGTCGGCACCGCCACCGCCAAGGCGCCGGCTGCTACGGCCACTCCCAACAGGGTCAGTCGATTGGACGTCCGGTTCATCACCGCTGCTTATCCCCTTGTTGCCGCACGTTCCGTGTCGGCGATCACAATCCGCGCCGTGCCGCGCTTTGCTCATGGCTCATGTCGTAGGCGATCTGCGTAGCGGTGGTCTCAGCCTCCGCCATGCTCCCTGCCAGCAGCCGCCTTTGTCCGTCACCGATGATGGCAAAGCCCGCCCAATAATAGGGATGCGATGTTTCCGCCTGATCCATCAACTCGTCCTGGGCTCCGCCCAGCGCATCGGCCAGCGTCGCAGTGCCAAGCCCGGTGAACAGTCCGGTGATCAATCGCCCGGTGGCGTTGAAATCATCGGGCACGGGCCAATGGCTGGCCAACACTGATCGTCCGCCGGCGCCGATGAAGGCGCGGACCAGCCCGTCGAGCGACGAGCCTCCTCCTGTGGTAACACCTGCCGCGCGGGTGGCCGCAACACTCGCCTGACCGGCGGTGTCGCACGCGGAAAGAATCACCAGATCGGCGTCGATTCTCAGATCGAAAATTTCGTCGAAGCTGAGCAGTCCGTCCGAATCGGCACTGTCGAACGATGTCAGCAGGGCAGGGCGCGTAGGACATTCGGGACGTGGCGGAGTAACAAGCCCATGGGTCGCGAAATGCAGGATGCGATAGCTGCTCAGGTCGGTCCGTTCCCTGATCTGTCGGTCAGTGAAGGCATTACCGGTGATAACTTCACCCGTCGCTTCACCCAGCAACGTCCGTGCCGCCGTCAGTTCGGTCGCCGGGATAGGGCGATTCCATTCGCCCAAGCCCCAGTTGCATCCCGATGCCGCGTCGGGCGACGCTGCACGCACTGCTGCAACTGTCGTGACATCGCTTACCGGAGTATTGTTGCCCATCCCCAGATAGCGACGGCTCGCCAACGATGCCGGCGTCCGTCGAGTGGTGCGAAAGGCAAGCGGTGAAACCGACGTGCTGACCCGGCTGCTGCGGCCCAGCCATTGGACGCCGCGCATGTCGAAGGGATCAGCCCCGGGCTGGCTGGCGCGCGCCACATAGGCGTCGACGCTCGACTGATCGGGGATCAGCACGTTGATCGGCATACGCAGCATTGCGCCATCGGGCTCGAAGACGATGTGGCGGTAGCCCCGCAGCTGGCTCGCGACCGGAGAGAACAGGTCGGTGTAGAGCTTGTGCGATGCCTGCGCGTCGAACGGATAGGTATTATAGGCTCCGCCTTCGAACACCGATATCGTGCTGCGCAGATTATCGACGGCTGAATCGAGGCCCGCCCGGTCGATAGTTGGCTGCCATACCCACGCGCCGCCGTTGGTGACCATCATCGCGTAGACCGTTTCACCAACGACCATCAGCTTGAGATAGGCCTCATGCGCTTCCAATGTGCCCTGCAGGTCTTGCAGCGTTATGCTGTCCTGCGACACGGCGCGATACTGCGGAAATTCGGCAAGACGGGACAGCGTGGCGGTTTGCAAACCCGACAGCGTTTCGATCCGCGCCAGCATGTCGGTCCGCGCCGTTGCGTTTTCGTCTCCGTTCAACCCGGACAACGCAATGCGTGAACGCTCGATCTCCCGGCTCAGTGTATTGGCTTGACGAAAAGCCCCCGCAGCCTCGCCCGATCCGCCCGACAATTCGCGGGCCAGAACGGCTTGGGTGTCAGCGACACCGGGACGCACCAGCAATTGCGACGCAGTGAAAAATTCTGCTGCCGCGCCGGGATCGCTTGCCTGACGCGCCACCAGCATACGGAAATAGGGGGTCATCTGGTTGAACAGGCCGGTTAGCTGGCGCTTTTGCTGCATTAGCCCGGCCACGACCAGGCGATAGGTTGTCAGAGCCTCTTCCTCTCGGCCATTGCGGCTGGCGAATGCGGCATAGCGGGCCCGCGAAGATGCCAGCGCCATAGTCTCGGGATATTGGGTTTCGACCAAGACAATTGCATCGCGCAACAATTGATCGGCACCCGGCAGATTGCCCGATGCTTCATCGACCATCGCCAGTTCGGCCATGGTCTGCGCGCGCAAACGGACAATGCTGGTCACCCGGCCTTCACGCACCGACAAGGCCCTGATTAGTGCGTTCTCCAGCGCAATGCGTGCACCGGGCAAATCTTCGTTCAGTCGACGCACTGTGCCGGTCAATTGGTCGGCCTGCGCATCCAGCAACACTGCGCGTTCACCCGGAGATAAACGTTGCTCGTCCGCGAGTTGCGCGACGGAATTGACGCCGCTGTTCAGCCCGCTTGCAATCGTCGGGGTAATAATGATCGCGCCGCCAGCCAACACCGCATCGAGCCCCGGCGCTTCGACGGGGGTCGCCAGATAGGCCAGCGCGCCTTCATAATCGCGGCGGTTCAGCGCGTTCATTGCGCGAAAATTTCGCCGCAGCCGCGTCTGGACGATGTCGGTGGTCCGGGTTTCCTCAACCAGGGCAAACAGACGCTCCGCCTCGGCAAAATCGCCGAGATTGGACAATTGCAGCGCCCGGTTGAGAGTGAATTCGCTCGGCTCGATGCCATACACGCTGGTGGCGCTGCCACGCCGTTCCAATGCCTCGAAATAGACCGCTGCCGAAGCATAGTCGCCACTGTTATTCTGGCGATAGCCCTCGGCAAGCGCGCGATCTGCGGGCAAGCTGGCCACCTGAATCCGCGCCAATGCATCCGCATCGCCGACCGACGTGGTCGCTACCCGGATGGTGCCCTGCGCTGGACGGCCGTTCATGACGCTGGTTATCGCCAGCTTCAGCGCATCGTCATAAGCGGAGATGCCCTCGACCACATAGGTCGTGCCGCCGCCCGACGTGGCGTAGCGGCGTCCCGTGACGCCGGGAAACAGATCGCCACACTCACTGCGGCTCAATATGCCATCGGCTTGTCCGGAAGTGCACGACGGCGCACCTGCTCTCCCAGTGACCCGGGCAATCGCATCGGCTCCGCGCAGGGCATAAACCCTGCCTACGGCCTGCGCCGCGTCGCGGCAAACTATCGTCCAGGCGCGATCGAACATGCTGGAAAAGGCCGGGTCGCGCAGTTCGGCCTGCACCTGGCAAACGGCACCATCATTCGATCCGATGGCAAAACTGTCGCGCATCAGCGTATCAGCGCGAGCAGCAATCTCTACAGCCGATTCGCTGCTCTGCGCCGCCAACTGGGTCGGCAAAACCAATGCCGCCAACATCGCCAACGCCGACACGCAGCCGACGCTCCGCTGGAAGTTGAGGGGTGCCTGGTTACGACTGCCGACCGGATGCCGCAGTACCCGACCTGTGCAATTTGCGCTAGACTTGGTCACTTCGCCTCCTCCACGCCACCACTGGCTGGCCCCCGGCCAAGCCGGAACTGTGAGGCGACCCACTCATATATTTTTATTATGCGAAAGCCTTAGCCATCGCTGCGCACCAAGGGAAGCGCTGATTGGCCTATCGACTGTCCCGAAAGTCGTCGGGCCCCCGATACGCTTCGGCGTTCGAGTCACTCGCAACGACCCGCAGACGTGGGCCATAAAGCGACCCATTCAAACCTGTGCTTGCTATCGAATCGACGGAAATAGGCGCTATTACTCCCACACTGCCCAACGGATTGCCGGGTGCGAATGCCATTGACACTGCAATCACATGAAGCCTTGCCGACAACCGCATTCATCCGCCATTAAAAGCGGCAGGACTAGTGCCGACTTCCTGCAAAAGCGTCCCGCTACGGAACGCTCGCCGACGACAATGATGGGCCGACGATGATTTCAACCACAATCTGGCGCCACGGAGGCATTCTTGCCCAAGTGCTCGTAACGGTTGCACTAGTCGCCGCTACAGCCGTTTCTCCTACGGCGGCAGATGCGCAGTCACGGTCACGCAGCCCCCGCGCAGATCAGTCGGAAGAGCGTCCGAGCCCCAACCAAACCCGACCATTGCCAGAAATCGTTGCGCGAGTGCAGTCGATTTCACCGTTCAGTGGCATGGACTATATCGGTGTTGCCGGTTTCGAGACGCGGACGATGGTCTATGTGCTGCGTTTTCTCGACGGGCGGCAAGTGGTCGTTGTTCATGTCGATGCGCGCAGCGGGCGTATCCTCGGCCGTACGCCCTGACCCGCCTGCCCATTCCAGCGCCGCACTTGCCGCGCACTGCTGTCGCTGTCATTGAAGCAACAATAGTCCGGAGAATATCATTATGCGTGTCCTGATCGTCGAGGACGAGCCAACGCTTGGCCGTCAGTTGAAGTCGACCCTCGAGTCCGCAGGCTATGCCATCGATCTCGCGACCGATGGAGAGGAAGGTCATTATCTTGGTTCGAACGAGCAATATGACGCCGTCATCCTCGATCTCGGCCTGCCCGAGGTAGACGGGCTGACCGTTCTTGACCGCTGGCGCAAGGAAAAGCGGAACTTTCCGGTGCTCGTCCTCACCGCGCGGGATAGCTGGTCGGACAAAGTGGCCGGGCTCGATGCCGGGGCGGACGACTATCTGGCAAAGCCGTTCCAGACCGAGGAACTGATTGCCCGCTTGCGCGCGCTGATCCGTCGCTCCAGCGGCAATGCGTCGAGCGAGCTGATTGCTGGCGATGTCCGGCTCGATACCCGTTCGGGCAAGGTTACGCTGGCCGGCGATCCGGTCAAGCTGACCGCGCAAGAATATAAGCTTTTGTCGTACCTGCTCCACCACAAGGGCAAGGTGGTCAGCCGAACCGAACTGATCGAACATATCTATGATCAGGATTTCGACCGTGATTCCAACACGATTGAGGTTTTTGTTACCAGAATTCGTAAAAAGCTTGGTGCGGAAATCATCACCACCATTCGCGGGCTAGGCTATCAGCTCGACGATCCGGTCGGCTGAGTGGGATTGGCGGTGCCGCCACTCGCCGTACCACCGCCGCGCAAGACATCGCAGCGCGATCCCAGGCCGCGCAGCACAGGGTCGCTCGGACGGCGCATGATCGGCGTCGCGGCAGCGTGGATACTGCTTTTGCTGGTCGGCGGTGGAGTGGCTCTCGATCGTGTGCTGGCGCAGGCAATAACCCAGAGCTTTGACGACAGCCTTGAATATCAGCTCGTCGCGTTAATCCGCTCGGCGCAGATCGAACCTGACGGCGATGTCGGCCTGCTCGAAGAATTGAGCGAGCAGCGTTTTTTCGAACCCTATAGCGGCCTGTACTGGCAGATTTCCGGCACCGGAGCAGATCCCGAAGCATCCCGCTCGCTGTGGGACAGGACGCTCGACACCGGGCCAGCGCACAGCGACGAGGTGGTCCATCTGCGTGACAGCGGCCAGTTTGCCGAGGAGCCATTGCGGGTCGCTGAACGCGATGTCCTGTTGCCTGGATCACCGGTGATTTGGCGGTTTCAGGTCGCCCAAACGCGCAAGGCGCTCAACGAGCAGCTTGGCGCCGTGCGCAAAACTTTGGTCCGCAGTTTCGCCATTCTTGCACTTGGGCTAATCGTTATGGCGAGCTTGCAGGCAATTTATGGCCTTTGGCCGCTACGTCGCATCCGCACAGGCATCGCCGCCCTGCGCCAGGGTGATCGCAGCTTGCTCGATGCGCCGATGCCAGTCGAGGTTCGCCCGATGGTCGATGAATTGCGCGGGCTGATCGACCATAATGAAAAACAGGCCGAGGAGGCGCGGACCCATGCCGGCAATCTGGCTCATGCCCTCAAAACGCCGCTCACGGTAATCATGAACGCGGCGACAGCCGATGCAGACGATCTCGCCGAACTGGTCGTGCGCGAATCGGCGACAATGCGCCGCCAAGTCGATCATCATCTTGCTCGTGCTCGTGCAGTCGGACGCCGGGGACAAACGCAATTGCGGGCTGACGCGTGGCAAAGTGTCGAGGCGGTCGAGCGCGCGGTTACCCGCCTCTACCCGCATGTCCGCCTCGACGCCGATGGCCCGCGCGACATCATGGTTCGGATCGAACGTCAGGACTTGGACGAAATCCTCGGAAATCTAATGGAAAATGCTGCCAAATATGGTGGGGGCAGCGTCTTCGTCACCATTGCCCGTGTGCAGAATTCCGTCAGTTTCCTGATCGAGGACGATGGTCTCGGAATTGCCGAAGCGCATAGGGAGAATATCTTCGATCGTGGTGCGCGGCTCGATACCGGCAAGCCTGGCACAGGCCTTGGCCTCGCAATTGTCCGCGATGTCGTCGAAATCTATGGCGGAGCGGTCGCTCTCGAAGAAAGCGACGATCTAGGCGGGCTTGCTGTCCGGTTGACGCTACCCGCGGTTTAGTTAGGTCGTAAACTCATAAATTGCGCGGTCGAGGCGATGAAATGGCGAAGATATCGGGTTCAGGCGGTCGCCGCTGGTAGTGGTTCTACCTGCAAGACCGCGTGGCCCTGAGATCGAAGCCATTTCATCGCTCCGAAGGGGTTCGACCCATTTTGTCCATGGCTGCGTCAGCAAGCCTTGAAATATCGACATATGTCTGCGCCTTGCTTCCTTGCCCTGAACAAAATGGCCTCGAACCTCGACCGCGTAATTTATGAGTTTACGACCTAGCCTGCATCTGCGCATGGTGACGGATAACTTCGTCGATAATGAAGCGAAGGAATTTCTCGGTGAAATCGGGATCGAGCTGCGCGTCGGACGCCAGCTGCCGCAAACGCGACACCTGGGCCGCTTCGCGGGCCGGATCGGCAGGGGGCAGTTTCAGTTCCGCTTTCAATTCCCCTACCGCTTGCGTCACACGGAAGCGCTCGGCGAGCATCGCCACCAGCGCTGCATCGATATTGTCGATGCTCTGTCGATAGCGGGTCAGCCGTTCGTCCATCCGTCTGCGCTCCATTGTTGCAAGTCCCGCAAGCCTGATTGTCGGCTTTGCGCCCGTCGGCAAGTGCGAAAATCATTGCCAGTCGCTCGACTGGTCGGCAGAGCGATGACTATGAGCGCTCAGGTCGTCCCCCTCCGCACCGCCCGTACACCCTCGCTCGATTCCATGATGGCGTTGGTGTCGCCGGATATGCGCAGCGTCAACGCCGTCATTCTTGACCGGATGCAGTCCGACATTCCGTTAATTCCGGAATTGGCCGGCCATCTCATTGCTGGCGGCGGCAAACGGATGCGGCCGATGCTAACGCTGGCTTGCGCTCGTTTGCTCGATTATGGCGGCACCCGCCACCATCTGCTCGCCGCCGCTGTCGAATTCATCCACACTGCGACGTTGCTGCATGACGATGTCGTCGATGGATCGGACCTGCGCCGCGGCCGCCGCACCGCCAACATCATCTGGGGCAACCCGGCGAGCGTGCTGGTCGGCGATTTCCTGTTCAGTCGTAGTTTCGAACTGATGGTCGAGGACGGCAGCCTGAAAGTGTTGCGGATCCTGTCCAATGCCAGCGCGGTGATTGCCGAAGGCGAGGTCAACCAGCTGACTGCACAGCGACAGGTGACTACGACTGAAGACAAATATCTCGCAATCATCGGTGCCAAAACCGCCGCATTGTTCGCCGCCGCCTGCCGTATTGCCGCTGTCGTCGCCGAGCGTGACGACAAGGCCGAACTGGCGCTCGACGCCTATGGCCGCAACCTCGGCATCGCTTTCCAGCTGGTCGACGATGCCATCGACTATGTTTCCGATGCCGAAGCAATGGGCAAGGACGTGGGAGACGATTTCCGCGACGGCAAGGTAACACTGCCGGTGATCCTTGCTTATGCCCGAGGAACGGCGGAGGAACGCAGCTTCTGGGAAGCGGCAATGCTCGGGCACCGCATCGGCGTTGTCGATCTTGCCGAGGCAAAGCGCTTGTTGGAAGCGCATGGTGCCATCGTCGATACGCTCGAGCGCGCCCGCCACTATGCCCGCCGCGCTATCGACGCATTGGCGATCTTCCCGGCAGGACAGGCCCGCGCCGCACTGGCCGAGGCAGCGGAGTTTGCTGTCGCGCGGGGCTATTGAGCGCAGCTAAAACCCGCTAGGGCGCGCCGATGTCCGCGACGCCCGCTCTTCCCGAACCTGCCAGCAACCGCGCTGAACTCGCCGCCACCGCGCGGCTGGCATGGCCGCTGGTGCTCGGCGGACTGGCACAGATGGCGATCCACACCACCGATGTCGTGATCCTCGGGCGCTATTCGGTCGATGCGCTGGCGGCATCGGCCCTCGGCCTCAATTTGATGTGGGCTTTCGCGATCTTCGGTATCGGCGTCATGACGTCGGTATCGCCGCTGGTCTCCGCCGAACGTGGCCGCGCGCGGCACAGCGTACGCGAGGTGCGCCGGACGGTGCGGCAGGGGTTGTGGGCGGCGCTGATCGTCTCACTGCCGACGTGGATGATCCTGTGGAACGCCGACGCGCTCTTTACTCTGCTGGGTCAGGATCCGGCGCTGGCGCAGGCCGCCACCCGCTTCGTCCGCATCGCCATGTGGGGCATCTTGCCCTTCCTCATGTTCATCGTGCTGCGCTGCTTCGTCACTGCGCTGGAGCGGCCATTGTCGGCGCTGTGGGTGACGGGGGGCGGAGTGCTCCTCAACATCATCGTCTGCGTGCCGCTTGTGTTCGGCGTCGGTGATTGGCCGGGGCTGGGGCTGGAGGGCGCGGCCATCGCCAATGCCGTCGCCAACGGATTCCTGTTTGTCGGCATAGTCGCAGTGGTGTCGCTCGACCGACGCTTCCGTCGTTTCCGCCTGTTCGGGCGCTGGTGGCGCGCCGATTGGCCGCGCCTAGCTCAAGTGATGCGGCTGGGCCTGCCGATCGGTGTCACGCTCGCGCTCGAAGTCACTGTATTCAACGCCGCCGTATTTCTGATGGGGATCATCGGCAAGCCTTCGCTCGCCGCACATGCCGTCGCCATTCAGGTCGCCAGCCTCGCCTTTCAGCTGCCGTTCGGTGTCGCTCAGGCGGCAACGGTGCGTGTCGGGCTGGCGCATGGGCGACAGGACGGGGCAGGGGTCGCGCGCGCTGGGCGGGTAGCGATCCTGATGGGCTTTGCCGTGGCAGTCTTATTGTCGCTGGCGATGGCGCTCGCGGCGACGCCGCTGGTTGCTCTGTTCATCGACCGCAATGACGCGACTGCGTCTGTCGCCTTCGCGCTTGCCGTGCAGTTCACGCTGGTCGCAGCGCTGTTCCAGCTGGTCGATGCGACGCAAGCCATCGGCGCGGCGATCCTGCGCGGCATTCAGGACACCCGTTGGCCGATGGTCTTCGCCGCGTTCGGTTACTGGGCGGTGGGCTTTGTCGTCGCCTGGACTTTGGCATTTCGCACCGATCTCGCCGGCGTCGGCGTCTGGCTCGGACTTGCTGTCGGGCTGGCGGTGGTGTCGGTGCTGATGCTGGCGCGCTGGTTCCTGCGTGAGCGGCTGGGCCTGTTGCGCTATCCGGCGGCATGACGGCACTGCCGATCCACGCGGTATTGCCGCAGATCAGGGACGCGCTGGCGCACCAGCTCAACGCGGTGCTGATCGCCCCGCCCGGCGCGGGCAAGACAACCGCCGTCGCCCCCGCACTGCTCGACCAGCCATGGTGCACCGGTCAGATCCTGCTGCTGTCCCCCCGCCGCCTCGCCGCGCGCGCCGCCGCCGAGCGTATCGCCGAGACATTGGGTGAGCCGATCGGCCGCAACATCGGTTACGCCACCCGCCTCGACAGCAAGCAATCGCGCGACACCCGCCTGCTGGTGCTGACCGAAGGCATTTTTCGCAACCGCATCATTGCCGATCCTGAACTCGCCGGCATCTCCGCCGTGCTGTTCGATGAAGTCCACGAACGCAGCCTCGACAGCGATTTCGGACTCGCACTGGCCATCGAATCGCAAGCCGCGCTGCGCCCCGACCTGCGCTTGCTGGCCATGTCAGCGACGCTCGATGGTGAGCGCTTCGCCGCGATCCTCGGCAACGCCCCAGTCATCGCCAGCGAAGGGCGCAGCTACCCGCTGACCCTTCACCACATCGGTCGCAACCCGGCGCGCCCCATCGAGGACGAGATGGCCGCCGCCATTCGCCTCGCGCTCAGCGAACAGCCCGATGGCGATATCCTCGCCTTCCTCCCCGGCGTTCGCGAGATCGAGCGCGCGGCCGAGCGACTCGCCACGCTCCCCCACGCGTTGCACCTGCTCCACGGCCAACTCGAGCCCGCCCAACAGCGCGCCGCGCTCCGCCCCGACACCAAGGGTCGCCGCAAGATTATCCTCGCCACCAGCATCGCCGAAACCAGCCTGACCATCGACGGCGTTCGCATCGTCATCGACTCCGGCCTCGCCCGCCGCGCCCGTTTCGACATTGCCGCCGCGACGTCACGGCTGGTCACCGAGCGCGCCAGTCAGGCGGCGGCGACGCAGCGCGCAGGGCGTGCGGCGCGACAGGGGCCGGGCGTCGCCTATCGGCTATGGGAGGAAGCGGCGACCGGCGGCATGCCGCGCTTCGATCCGCCCGAAATCCTCGAAGCCGATCTTGCTCCGCTGCTGCTCGATTGCGCCGCATGGGGCGAGCATGATCCAGCGCGCCTACCGTGGCTCGATCCACCGCCTATGCCTGCACTGAACGAAGCCCGCGCCCGTCTGCTACGGCTGGGTGCGCTGGGCGACAACGGCAGCATCACGGCGCATGGCCGCGCCATCGCCGCACTGCCGCTGCCGCCTCCGCTTGCGCATATGCTGGTCGAGGGTGCCGCCATGGGCTCAGCGCTGCTCGCTGCCGAACTGGCGATGCTGCTCTCCGAACGCGGCCTCGGCGGGCGCGATTCCGATGTCGCTCGCCGCTATGGCCGGTGGAAGCACGAACGCGGGGGTAGGGCGGAGGCGGCCAAGCAGACAGCGCGGCGCTGGGCCTCGTTGCTCTCCGCGACCCCGCCCGACCCGTCCGAGCCGCTAGACCGGCGCATCGCCCGGCTGATCGCTACCGCCTACCCCGATCGCGTCGCTCGCCGACGCAATGCAGCGGGAGAGGATTGGGCGAGCGTCGGCGGGCGCGGCTTTCGGCTCGATGCCGCGTCGCCGCTCGCCGCCAGCGAATGGCTTGCTGTCGCGGACGTGCAGGGTTCGGCGGGCGGCGCGCGTATTCTCTCCGCCGTGGTTATGGATGAAGCACTGGTCGAGGAATGGATCATACTCCGCGGCGAGACCCGCCGCACTGCCCGCTACGATGCCGCCGCCGACAAGGTCGAAGCCATCCGCGAACGCCGGATTGGCGCGATCACGCTGGCGCGCGCACCCGATCCGCAAAGTGGCGATCCGGCTGATTTGTTACTGGAAGCCGTGCGCGACGGTGGCTTGGGGTTGCTCCATTGGCCGCATGACGTCACCGTCCTGCGTGCCCGCGCCGCATTCGCCGGCCTTGTGGCATTCGAAGATACAGCCCTGCTGTCCGCGATCAACGATTGGCTGCCGCCACTGCTCAAGGGGAAGCGAAGGCTCGGGGACATCGCTCACCATGCATTTTGCGATGCGCTACTCGCGCTGCTGACATGGGAAGACCGCCAGACCCTCGACCGCCTCGCGCCGCCCGACTTCCGCACCCCTGCCGGATCGACCCACGCCATCGATTATACCGCAGAGGCAGGCCCCACCGTCACTGCGCGAGTGCAAGCTTTCTTCGGGCTGGAAGCCCACCCCGCCATCGGCCAGCCCATTGTCCCGCTGGTTCTAAGCCTGACCTCGCCCGCCGGTCGCCCGATCCAGACGACCCGCGATCTCCCCGGCTTCTGGCGGGGCAGCTGGGCCGATGTCGCGCGCGAAATGCGCGGCCGCTACCCGCGCCACCCTTGGCCGGAGCGGCCATGGGAGGCTGCGGCGACGTTGCGCACCAAGGCGGCGGATGCACGGCGAGGCGCGGGTCGATGAATCAGCCCGCGCTGAGCGCTCATTGCACTCACCCTGAGCCCGTCGAAGGGTGCTGGAACCAGCCTTTCCGCTGTGCGCTTCGGCAAGCTCAGCCTGAGCGCAGGAGGAACAATATCGTATGAGCTCACCCCGGTTGATGAACTCTGGCGCGTCGTCTACCAGCGCTACGCCATAGCAACGGAACCTCTCCCCATGCCGCAAGCCCGCATCTTTCAGTCGCCCAAGAACGCCATGCAATCGGGCCGCGCCTGCACGCATCGCTGGATGCTGGAATTCGCGCCATCGGAGGCGCGTCGCGCCGATCCGCTGATGGGCTGGGCCGGGAGCGGCGATACCCAGCGGCAGGTGCAGTTGAGCTTCGACAGTGTCGATGCCGCGCGCGCCTATGCCGACAAGCAGGGCATCGACGCGCATATAGTGCCGACGCCAGCGCGCACGCTGAAATTGCAGGCCTATGCGGATAATTTCCGCTAAGCAGCCGGTTGCGCTAGGCGCTTGCCTATGACGTTCACCGTTGCAGCCCTCTACAAATTTGCCCCGTTCGACGATCCGGCAGCGCTGCGCGAGCCGCTGCTGGCGTGGTGCCGTGCGCAGGCGATCTGCGGCACGCTGCTGCTGGCGGGCGAAGGCATCAACGGAACGATTGCCGGGACGGCGGGTGGCATATCCGCTGTGCTCGATCATGTCCGTGGCCTGCCCGGATGCGCCGATCTCGACGTCAAATATTCGACGGCCAGCGTCCCGCCGTTCCGCCGGATGAAAGTGCGGCTGAAGAAGGAGATCGTCACGCTCGGCGTGCCGGGCATCGATCCCGCGCGCGATGTTGGCAACTATGTCGAACCTGCCGACTGGAACGCGCTGATCGACGATCCCGAAACGGTGGTGATCGACACGCGCAACGATTATGAGGTGGCCATCGGCAGTTTCGACGGCGCGCTCGATCCGCATACTGCCTCGTTCAGCCAGTTTCCCGAATGGTTGCGCGCGCACCGCGCCGACCTTGAAGGTAAGCGCGTCGCCATGTTCTGCACTGGCGGCATCCGCTGCGAAAAATCGACCGCGCTGCTGCGCGCCGAGGGGTTCGATGACGTGCATCACCTCAAGGGCGGCATCCTTGCCTATCTCGAACAGGTGACCGCCAGCGACAGCCGCTGGCACGGCGACTGTTTCGTCTTCGACGAGCGGGTCAGCGTCGGCCATGGACTGGTCGAAGGCGCGCACAGCCAATGCCGCGGCTGCCGTATGCCGCTCAGTGCCGCCGACCGGGCATCCGACCTCTATGTCGATGGCCAGCAATGCCACCACTGCGCCGCCACCCGCACCGACGCAGACCGTGCGCGCTATGCCGAGCGGCATCGTCAGTTCAGCGAGGGCGGTTTGTGAGGCGATCTCTGGCGCTGGTTGTCGCATTGGCGGTGCTGGCGAGTGGTGCAATTGCATGGTGGTATCCTGCAGATCGGGGACCGGGCGATAGAGCTGCGCTGCCGTCGGCGGTGGTGCCGGTTTCCGCCGGACGGGAGGCTTTCGACCGGTGGCTTGCCGCCGATCCGTCGCGCGCGGCGGAGTTCGCCGAATTCGAAGATTATGTGGCGGCACAGGGCTATGCCGACTTGTTGCCGGCGTGGACTTTACTTCGCGCCAATGCCAGCAAGACCGGGCGGTGCAATGCCGATGCCTTTGTGTTGCCGCCGCGCCGGTTGTGGCGCAATATCGTGCCTGCGTTGCGGCTGGTTCGGGAGCAAGTGGTTCCGGCGATAGGCCGCGTCGCGGTCGCTTCGGCCTTTCGTGATCCAGCGCTCAACGCCTGTTCGAGAGGCGCGCGCCGCAGTCGTCATCTCGGCTTTGCGGCGCTCGATCTGATCCCGCTCGACCAGCCCGACGCACCGACCAGCTTTCGCAAGCTGTGTGCGGCTTGGCGCGCGGCGGGTGCACGTTCGCGATGGGGGTTCGGCGCTTACTATGATCCGGAGCGGACGCGCCACAATCGCGTTGCGCGCTTTCACGTCGATGGCACCGGCTGGCGGACGTGGGGGTTCAGCTATGGCCGCGCCAGCAGCGGATGTAACAGTCTCTAGCGTGGTTTAGCCAACTGCCAATTGCGTCGCCCCGGCGTTCTGCCGGGGCGACGCGGGCATGGCCTACATGCGGTGCATTGCGCACAGCTTGTTGCCGTCGGGATCGCGCAGATAGGCGAGGTAGAGCTTGCCGAAGGCGGCTTCGCGAACGCCGGGAGCATCCTCGATTGCGGTGCCGCCGGCGGCGAGACCGGCAGCGTGCCAGGCGTCGGCCTGTTCACCGCTCGACGCGGCAAAGCCGATGGTGCCGCCGTTGGCGTGGCAGGCGGGTTCGCCATCGATCGGCGGGGTGACCAGAAACAGCCCGCCGCCGTGCATGTAGATCAGCCGACCCTTGTCGTCCTCAATCGCCGACTTGCCGCCGAGCGCGCCGATGGTCGCGTCATAGAACGCCTTGGATTTGGTGACATCGTTGGTGCCGACCATGATATGTGAAAACATTGGTTTTTCCTCTCCTTGTGAAATCATTTTCTGTTCTGGCGTCAGTAGACGACAACGCTCCTGATGCTTTCGCCTGAATGCATCAGATCGAAGCCCTTGTTGATCTCCTCCAGCGACAGGACATGGGTGATCATCGGGTCGATGGCGATCTTGCCGTCCATATACCAGTCGACGATCTTGGGCACATCGGTGCGGCCCTTGGCTCCGCCGAACGCAGTGCCGCGCCAGTTGCGCCCGGTGACCAGCTGGAACGGGCGGGTGGCGATCTCCTTGCCAGCTTCGGCCACGCCGATGATGATGCTGGTGCCCCAGCCGCGATGGCAGCATTCGAGCGCGGTGCGCATCACGTCGGTATTGCCCGTCGCGTCGAAGCTGTAGTCCGCGCCGCCATCGGTCAGGGCGAGGATGTGAGCGATCGTGTCTTCGCGCGACATGCCCTTCGAGTTGAGGAAATGGGTCATGCCGAACTGGCGGCCCCACGCCTCCCGGTCGGGATTGATATCGACGCCGACGATGATCGACGCCCCTGCCAGTCGCGCGCCCTGGATGACGTTGAGCCCGATGCCGCCGAGTCCGAAGACGACCACCGTTTCGCCGACCTGCACCTTGGCGGTATTGACGACCGCGCCGACCCCGGTGGTGACGCCGCAGCCGACGTAGCAGGCGCTGTTGAACGGCGCGTCGCTGCGAATTTTGGCCACCGCGATTTCGGGTAACACGGTGAAGTTCGAGAAGGTCGAGCAGCCCATATAGTGGAAGATCGGCTGGCCCCTGTAGCTGAACCGGGTGGTGCCATCGGGCATCAAGCCCTTCCCTTGCGTCGCGCGGATCGCGGTGCACAGATTGGTCTTGCCGCTCAGGCAGCTTTTGCACTGGCGGCATTCGGGGGTGTAAAGCGGTATGACATGATCGCCGGGCGCGACGCTGGTCACGCCTGCGCCGACTTCACGGACGATGCCCGCGCCCTCATGCCCCAACACGCTGGGGAAGATGCCTTCGCTGTCGAGCCCGTCGAGCGTGTAGGCGTCGGTGTGGCAGATACCGGTCGCCATGATTTCGACCAGCACCTCGCCTGCCTTGGGCCCTTCCAGATCGAGTTCGACGATCTCCAGCGGGGTATTGACGGCAAAGGCAACGGCGGCGCGGGTTTTCATGAGGGTTTGGGACTCGGTTATTGGGTTTCGTGCCGCAACCTACTGTCCGCGCCGGAGCGCGCAAGGGGCAGACATGCGCTTGCGTCCCCCAATACTATTGGCATATGATATGCCAATAGTATTGGGGGAGCGGATTATGGGACGGTGGAGCAGTATCGGGTTGACGACGCTGGCGCTCGCCTCCGCCTCGCAGGCCATCCCGCAGACATCCGCGCCGGTGCCGAGCAAGGGGGGTCGGCCCAACATCGTCATCCTGCTGGCCGACGACTGGGGCTTTACCGATGTCGGTGCCTTCGGCGGCGAGATGGCGACGCCGTATATCGATGCGCTGGCGCGCGCGGGGGTGCGATTCTCCAATTTCCACGTCGCCGGTTCCTGTTCGCCGACCCGCGCCATGTTGCAAACCGGTGTCGGCAGTCATCGCAACGGGCTGGGCAATATGCCCGAGACGATCCCGCCCGAACATGTCGGCCAGCCGGGTTACGATACGGTGATGAACCACCGGGTGGTGACCATCGCCGAGCTGCTGCGCGCCAGCGGTTATCGCACCTATCTGACTGGCAAATGGCATCTGGGCAGCGACGCCACCCGGCTGCCGCACGCGCGCGGATATGACCGCGCCTTCAGTCTGGCCGATGCCGGGGCGGATAATTTCGAGCAGCGGCCGATCGAGGGGATGTATGAGAGTGCGGCGTGGACCGAGAATGGCCGTCCGGCGACGCTGCCGCGCGATTACTATAGCTCGGCCTTCGTCATCCAGCGGATGATCGACTATATCGAGGGTGGTCGCGCCAGCAACAAACCCTTCCTCGCCTCTATCAACTTTCTCGCCAACCACATCCCGGTGCAGGCCCCCGATGCCGATATTGCCCACTATTCTGCCAGCTACCGCGACGGCTGGACTGCGTTGCGGCAAGCGCGGGCGCGGCGGGCGGCGGCGGCAGGGGTGATGCCCGCCGATGCACCGATGGTCCGCATGGCGAGCACCCGCGACTGGGCGTCGCTGGCCGAAGAGGAACGCGCGGCGCAGGTCAGGGTAATGCAGGCCTATGCCGCGATGGCGACCGCGATGGACCGCGAGGTCGGGCGGCTGGTGGCGCATCTGAAGGCCGGCGGGCAGTATGACAACACTATCTTCCTGTTCCTGTCGGACAATGGCGCGGAGCCGACCGATCCGCTGGGCCGCTGGCGCAACCGGGTGTTTCTGGGGCAGGCCTATGACCTGTCGACCGGCAATATCGGGCGGCGCAACAGCTTCTCCTATATTGGCCCCGGCTGGGCGAGTGCGGCGGCATCGCCATTGGCGGGGTATAAGTTCAGCGCTGCCGAGGGCGGATTGCGGGTGCCGCTGATCGTCGCCTGGCCGGGCAATCCGGCGTTCCGCCAGGGCAGTATCGCGCCGGGGCTGGCGCATGTCACCGATGTCGTGCCGACGCTGCTGGAACTGACCGGCACTGCCGCACCCGGCAGCACATGGCAGGGCAGGGCGGTCGAGCCGATCATCGGCCGCAGTCTGGTTCCGGTGCTGACCGGCGCTGTCGAGGGGGTGCATGGCGACGGACGTCCGATCGGTTACGAGCTTTCGGGCAATGCGGCGCTGTTCAAGGGCGATTACAAGCTGGTCCGCAATCTGCCGCCGACCGGCGACGGTCGCTGGCAATTGTTCGACATCCGCCAGGATCCCGGCGAGACGCGCGATCTTGCCGCGTCGATGCCCGACCGCTTTGCGGCGATGCAGGCGGATTATGCGACTTATGCCCGCGACAATGGCGTTCTGGATATGCCCGACGGTTATACCGCCGACGATCAGATCAACGAGAATGCGTTCAACAACGTGATGAAGCCGAGGTTATTGCGGGCCGCACCTTGGGTGTTGGCGGTTTTGGCGTCAGTGATCGGCATGGCGATGTGGTGGCGTCGGTATCGGCGGCGGAAGAGGACGATTACAGCACCCTGATCCTTGGTCCGCCGTTTGGCATGTCGATGTCGACGGTCATTTCGCCGAAGCGGGCTTTGCGGGCCTGTTCGATGATGGCGCAATCGGCCTGCCACTGGTGGTCGGCGTTGCGGCGGGATTGGCGGTCGGTGTCGCGGCGC
>JAYSZB010000082.1:0-8880 GCA_043727035.1 Sphingomonas sp.
CCTCGGCCACGTCTCGCGCGATATTGGCGAGCTGGAAGGCGAGACCGAGGTCGCAGGCGCGATCGAGCGTGTCTTCTTCGCGCGGATCGACCCATCACCGCCATCATGCAGCCGACTGCGCCCGCGACATTCCAGCAGTAACTGAACAGATCGGCTTCGGAGCGCGGCCGCCAGCCAGCAGCGTCACGGTCGAACCCCTCGAGCAGCGCCTCGGCAAACGCGCGCGGGATCGGGCATTCGGCGTTGAGCACCGCGAGGCAATCGAAGGCGGGATTGCCTGTGGGTTCGCCGCGATACGCCGTATCGGTCATACTGCGGATTTCGCCAGCACGAACCAGTGCCTCGGCTTCGGGGATGACGATGACGCCGCCATGATCCTGCCCATCGGCAATATCGTCGCAGGCGCGGCACCATGCGTAGAGCAGCCAAGCGCGCTCACGGGTGCGGGTATCGAACAGTTTGCTGGCAGCGCCAAAGGATTTCGAGCCCTTGGCGATACTAGCCTTGGCGAAGGTAACGAGGGTCTGGCGGTCGGGGAGCTGCTCCACGTTCAGCCCTCCAAAAACCGCCCCCCGCCTCACAACTGCTCCGCCTTCATCGCGAAAATCGTCTTGTGCGGCACATAGGCCGCCATCGCATCGATCAGCGCGCCCAGTTCGTCGCGGACGATCATGATGCCCCTATGCGCCTCTCGGATGAAACCCGTCTCGATCATCTTGGCGTTGAACTCGATCAACCCGTCATAGAATCCGCCGACGTTGAGCAGCCCCACGGGCTTGTCATGATAGCCCAGCTGTGCCCAGCTGATCGCCTCCCACAGCTCGTCCATCGTGCCGACGCCGCCGGGCAGCGTGACGAAGCCATCGGACAAATCGGTGAACATCCGCTTGCGCTCGTGCATGCCGGGGACGACGTGGAGTTCGGTGCAACCGCGATGCGCGACCTCGCTGCCGACCAGTGCCTCGGGGATCACGCCGATCACGTCGCCGCCCGCCGCCAGCGCCGCATCGGCGACCGCGCCCATCAGGCCGAGGCGGCCGCCGCCGTAGACTACGCCGATGCCGCGCTCAGCCAGCGCGGTGCCGACGGCGCGCGCGGTGTCGATGTAAAGCGGGTCAGCCGGGGTGGCGGAGCCGCAGTAGATGGCGAGGCGGTTCATCGCTTAAACCCCTCCCCTGAAGGGGAGGGGCTTGATCTTTGTCGCCTGCTCTACGCTCACTTCAAATCCTCGATCATCAATCCAGCCGTCGCCTTCGCACTGCCAACAACCCCTGGAATCCCCGCTCCCGGATGCGTGCCTGCGCCGACGAAATAGAGATTGTCGATCGCATCGTCACGGTTGTGCGCGCGGAACCATGCGCTCTGCGTTAGCAGCGGTTCCAAACTGAACGCGCTGCCCAGATGCGCGTTGAGATCGGTAGCGAAATCTTTGGGCGTGTAGTGGAACTGCACCACCACCTTGTCATGGATGTCCGGGATGTTCATCCGCGCGCCGACGACGTCGAGGATGCGCTTGGCGAACACCGGCCCCATCTGATCCCAGTCGATCGGCAGCTTGCCCATATGCGCCACCGGCGCGAGCACATAGAAACTGGCGTGGCCCGGCGGCGACATGCCCGGATCGGTGATCGTCGGATGGTGCAGGTAAAGCGAGAAATCCTCGGGCAGCACGCCATGATCGTAAATGTCCGCGAGCAACTCCTTGTAGCGCGGGCCAAAGATGATCGTGTGGTGCGCTATATGCGGGAAATCGCCCTTCAGCCCGAAATGGACGACGAACAGCGACGGCGAGAATTTCTTGCGCGCGAGGGATTTGGCCGCTCGCTTGCCGCGTGCCGAGCCGCCGAGCAGATCGCGATAGCTGTGCATGATGTCGGCATTGGTCGCCACCGCATGCGCCTCGGCGCTCCAGCCGCTCTTGGTCTTGACGCCGGTGACATGGTCGCCGCGCGTGGAGATTTCGGCAACCGGATCGTTCAGCCGCATCACGCCGCCCAATCGCTCGAAATGCGTCACCATCCCGGCGATCAGCGCGTTGGTGCCGCCCCGCGCGAACCAGACGCCGCCGTCTTTCTCCAACTTGTGGATCAGCGCGTATATCGAACTGGTCTTCATCGGGTTGCCACCGACCAATAGCGTGTGGAAGCTGAACGCCTGCCGCAGCCGCTCGTCCTTGATATAGCTCGACACCATCGAATAGACGCTGCGCCATGCCTGATAACGGGCGAGCGCCGGGGCGGCGCGCAGCATCGAGGCGAAGTCGAGGAACGGGACAGAGCCAAGCTTGATATAGCCCTCCTCATGCACCCCTGCGCTATACTCCAGAAACCGGTCATAGCCCGCGACATCGGCGGGATTGAACGCGGCGATGCCGGCCTTCAGCACCGCGTCGTCGTTGGTGTAATCGAGCCGCGACCCATCGGGCCAGTTGAGCCGGTAGAAGGGCTGCACCGGCATCAGCTCGACGTCCTGCGCCATGTCGGAGCCGGTCAGCTCCCACAGCTCGCGCAAGCAAGGTGGATCGGTGATGACGGTGGGGCCGGCATCGAAGGTGAAACCGTCGATTTTCCAGTGATAGCCGCGCCCGCCGGGCTTGTCGCGACCCTCGACCAGCGTGGTGGCGATGCCTGCGGACTGGAGACGAATGGCGAGTGCGAGGCCGCCGAAACCGGCGCCGATGACGATAGCGGTTTTCATTTCATTCCTAACAGCGCGCGCACCGCCGCGCTTATGGGCATCGGCGGACGCCCCGACAAGACCCGCAAGCGGTCCGCCCATGATGATTTTCCCGCATAGAAACGCTCGACCAGCGGGCGCGGCAGACGATAGAAATGTTCGAGAATGCGATAGCGCTGATCTGGCACTGCGCCGCGAAACAACATGGTGTCGAGCATCCGGTAGAAGCCGCCGCCCTGCCATGACGTTTGCGCCGTCGTGCGGGTGGCGGTGGCAAGATCGTCGAGCGGCCAGCGCCGCACCAGATCGAGCGCCGAAGCGACGGCGAGCGGCAGCGAATAGCCGGTGGTCGGATGGAAGCGCGCGGCGCGTGCGCCGACGCGGGCGACAGTGTCGTCTTGCGGCCAGATGCGGTCGAAGTCGCCACCGACGATCACCGGCAGGCAGCCCTGCTCCTCGCGCTCGACACACACGACGTCCCAACCCTTCACCGCCGCATAATCGGAGATGCGTGCAACGATCGCATCGCGGTCCACCACAATATCATCGCTGTAGTAGGTGTCCTCGACGAACAGCCGGTCCGGCCCGAACGGCAGCACATAGACGAAGCGATAGCCGTCGATCTGCTCGACCGTCGCATCCATGACGATGGGCCGCGTCAGCCCATGCGGTGCGGCGAGCACCAGTAACTGACCGACGAATTTCTGCCAGCCGCAATCATAAGCCGCGCTCTCCGCCCCCGGCCCGCGCGCGTCGAGCACCGCGCCCGCGCTCAACGCGTCACCATTGGCGAGCGTTGCGGCGGTTGGCGACAGCGCGGCGACCCGCACATCCGTCCTCGCCCGCTCGCCCAGCACCCGGCGCAATTCCTCATCGAGCATTTCGGAGGTGATGCTGGCGTATGCGGTGTCCAGCGTGCGGCTGCGCAGCGGGAAGGCGATATCATAGGCATCCCAGCGATGCGCCACTAGCGGTGCGACCAGATCATGCCCATCCGCGTCGAGATCGCTGGCGAAGAACGACCAGATATGATTGCCGCCGAAGCTGCTGCCCCCATCGACCAGGTCGACGCGGACTTCAGGCCGATGCTTGGCAAAGGCCAGCGCCACCAACGCCCCGGCAAGGCCGCCGCCGACGATCAAAAGGTCGGGCTGGTTGGAGGGTAGGGCAGGCATTGGTCCTTCCCATAGGAGATAGGCCGAAGCGTGTCGAAGGCCGATTGGACTTGACGCTTACGTCAACCGCCGCGACAGATTGCGACGCAGCGATTGGGTGCGGGGAAGAGCTATGATCGAAGCAGGCGACGGACAGTCATTGCTCAGCGGGGTCAGGGTCATCGACCTGACATCGGTCGTGTTCGGCCCTTATGCCAGCCAGATCCTTGCCGACATGGGCGCGGACGTGATCAAGGTCGAGCCGCCGCACGGCGACCATTTCCGCCCCGGTACCCGGGCCGCGGTCACCCCCGGAATGGGATCGGGTTGGATGGCGGTCAATCGCGGCAAACGTTCGATCGCGCTCGACCTGAAATCGCCTGACGAACTCAGCGTGATGCAGGCGCTGCTCGCCGATGCCGACATCTTCATCTGCAACGTGCGTGGCGCCGCGATGGACCGGCTTGGCTTGGGCTATGAGGCGGTCGCTGCGATCAAACCCGATATCATCTACTGCCACTGCGTCGGTTTCGGCCAGTCCGGCCCCAATGCCGACCTCCAAGCTTATGACGATGTCATTCAGGCGGCGACCGGCACCGCCTCATTGCTGCCGCGCACCGACGGCGATCCCAAGCCACGCTATCTGCCCAGTCTGGTCGCCGACAAGGTCGCCGGGCTGCACGCCGCTTATGCTATTCAGGCGGCGCTGATCCATAAATTGCGCACCGGGCGCGGGCAGCGGGTGGAGGTGCCGATGTTCGAGGCCTTCGCCAGCTTCATCCTGCTTGAGCATTTGTCTGACCGCACGTTCAGCCCTCCGATTGGCAAGGCCGGATACCCGCGCCAGCTCGATCCAGACCGTCAGCCGTTTCCGTGTTCGGACGGCTGGATCAGTATCGTCGCCTACACCGACGGCGCGTGGCCGCGCCTGTTCGCGCTGCTGGGCGAACCCGAATATCTCGACGAGCCGCGATTCGCGACGCCCAAGGATCGTTTCCTGCATAGCGGGCTGCTTTACCGGCGCATGGCGCAACTCACCCCCGCCTTCACCACTGCCGGCTTGCTCGCAAAACTACGCGAGGCGGATATTCCCGCGCAACCTGTGCGCGATCTCGACGATGTACTCAACGACGCGCATTTGCAGGCCGTTGGTTTTTACCGCACACGTCAACATCCCAGCGAAGGAGGTTATATCGACATGGCCCCGCCGGTGTCGTTCGGCGACGCGCCAATGCCGCCGGCTTCATTTCCTCCAAGAGTTGACGAGCATGGCCCCGAAATTCGTGCTGCTGTGATTCAGCGCACGGAAAACACGGGATAAATGTGTCTTGGCTAACTCCATATCAGCCAGCATAATGGGGTCACCGAACATGAACGAAAGCCGACAGGGGCGCTCAGAAATCGTTCAGGCGGGCCTTGCCACGACGGGCTGGTCTAACAGGACGAACAGGGGACTATCATCATGAAAAAAATCGCACTTGTCACTGCCGCCATCTTTGCCCTCGCCGGCCCGGTGGCGGCCCAGAATACCGGGCTGAATGCCAATTTCGGTTCGATCAATCTTCAATCGAATTTCAGGCCCGACCCCTATCGGGTCAATATTCAGGCCGGTGGCACGATCGACGCCAGCAATGCCGCCAGTGGTTGTGTCGGCCAGATCAGCAACGCTCCCGATTTCGAAGTGACTTACAGCTCCGGCTCTCTGCCGCTGGTGTTCCGCACCCAGTCCAACGTCGATACCACGCTAGTAATCAACGGCCCTGATGGCCTGTGGTATTGCGACGATGACGGCGGCGATGGCCTGAACGCGCAGGTCAGTTTTGCCAAGCCGCAAAGCGGTACTTATGACGTATGGGTGGGCACCTATGGCGGCGGCGTCAGCGGATCGCAGTTGCTGATCACCGAACTGCCCTGACCGCCACGCGCGCGGTGACGATCGAATCCAACCGGATCGCCGAATGGCGCGCCGGTTGGCCGGTTGTTCTGTCGTCCGCCATTGGCATCGGCACCGGGGCGGCGCTGTACCAGTATGTCTCCAGCCTGTTCATCGCCCCGGCACAAGCCGAACTGGGCTGGAGTCGCGGCGATTTTGCGCTGATCGGCGCGACGCCGCTGATCGGGGCAATGAGTGCGCCATTGATCGGGCGGCTGGCTGACCGCTATGGCGTCCGCCCGGTGGCGATCGTCGCCACGATCGTCATATCCATCGCCTTTGCCGGCCTGTCATTGCAGGACGGATCGGTGGCTCAGGCCATCGCCTGGATGCTGCTGCTCGGTTTTGCCGTGCCGGGTACCACCGGCATTGTCTATTCGCGCGCTGTATCCGGATGGTTCTCGCACAGTCGCGGGCTGGCGCTGGGGCTGATGTCGTCGGGCATCTCCATCGCCGCGCTGCTGGCAACACCGCTGGTGGCGTGGGTGATCGCCGATCATGGCCTGCGCGGTGGCTATCTGACGCTGGCCGCCCTCGCGCTGCTGATCGGATTGCCTGCCATCGTGCTGGGCCTGCGAGAAAAACACCGCAGTCCGGCGCATTCGCTGGCGGTCCCTGACGCGGCGGCCGCCGATGCCCTGCCGCCCGGCCCCATCGCACCGCTGCTGCGCACCCGCCGCTTCTGGCTGCTCGCCGCCGTGATGTTCCTCGTCAACATCCCTTCATCGGGCATATTGACCCAGCTAACCCCGCTGCTGACCGACAAGGGGTTGGGCAGCGCGACGGCGGCATGGCTGCTATCGCTCTATGCAGTATCGGTGCTGGCCGGGCGGATCGGCATCGGCTGGCTGTTCGACCGCCTGCCCGCAGCACGAGTGGCGGCGGCGGTGACCTTGGTAGCGGCGTTCGGTTGCCTCGCTTTCCACAGTGCAACGCCGCTGGCCATCGTCTATCTCGGCGTCATTACCGTCGGCCTGATGCAGGGGGCCGAGACCGACGTGCTCGCCTATTTCGTCTCACGCCTGTTCGATCACCGCCATTTCAGCAGCGTCTATGGATTGCAGGTGACCGGCGGGATGATCGGCACTGCGATTGGCATTATCGGCTTTGGCCAGCTGTACGATCTGTTCGGAGGCTATGACGTCGTGTTGCTGATCGGCGCAGCGATGTTGATGATCGTGGCTGCGCTGTATCTATCGCTTAGCCGACCGATGGCCGAGGCGGCGCGCCAAGCCGCCTAAGGTTCCCACCGCGTCGGTGCCGGATCGACCACTGTCGTGCCGCCCTGGCGCACCTCGCTGACCTCCAGTGCACGCATGGCGATGCCGCGATTGTCGAAGCGGAAAATGCCGTCGATGCCGCCAAATCCATCCTCCGCAAACAGCCGGTTCTGCGGAAAGGCCGTACCCGGCCGCCAGTCCCGCGTCATCCGCACGGTCAGAAGCACGGCATCATAGCCCATGCTGGCGATACGATAGGGCGACTGGCCATAACGTTCACGATAGCGCGTCGCCATCTGGCCGAACAATGTGTCGGAGACGCTGGCATACCATGCCCCGCGCATCGCCGCGTTGCCGCCCAGCGCGCTTTCGCTGTTCCACAATTCGGTGCCGAGAATGCGTGCCGACGTGGCGCCGCCTTCGCGCAGGATCGGCACGGCGCGGATGGCGGTCGCCCCGGCATCGGCGATCAATATCGCGTCAATGCCGGTGGTGCGGCCCAACCGCCGGGCTGCACCGCTCAGTCCTGTAGCCGATCGGTCATAGGCCTCGGATGCAACCAGCGTGCCGCCTGCGCTCTCGACCTCGGTGCGCATCGCTGCCAGCGCGCGCTCGCCATAGGTGCTGCGCGGCACCAGCGCGCCGAATCGGGCAAGGCCAGCGGTGCGGGCATGGGCGACGACGCGCGCCACCGACTGGCCAGGCTCGAACCCCATCAGATAGGTGCCGTTGCCCGCCACGCTCGAATCATTGGAGAAACTGATCAGCGGCACATTGGCAGCGCGGGCGATGGCCTGCACGGCACGAACATCGTCGGCGAGCAGCGGCCCGAGGATCAGCTTGTTGCCCTCGTTGATCGCTTGTTGCGCCGCAGCGGCGGCACCGCCTGCCGTATCATAACTGGTGATGCGCACCCGGTCGCTGCGCGAATCGAGCAGTGCCAGCGTGACGGCATTGGCGATCGAGGTGCCGGCCGGCGCATCCGGCCCGGTCTGTGGCACCAGCAAAGCGACGCGATGCCGCTCTGTATCGACGGGCAGGCCGACAGCCACTTCGGGCTGGGTGACGACCGGAGCCTGCGTCACCGGAGCCTCTGTACGCGGCACCAGCGTCTGGCAGGCAGCTAACAGGCTGGCGAAGACAAGTGTCGCGATCAGCTTAACGCCGCGCGTCGCTTGCCGCAGGGCCGTCGCCTCTGCCATGAGTGCAGTCATGTCGTCTTCTCCCTTACCCGGTCTTTACATCGTAGCGACGCCCATCGGCAACCTCGGCGACATCAGCGCGCGTGCGCGTGATGTTTTTGCCGCAGCCGATGTCGTGGCTTGCGAGGACACGCGGATGACAGGCAAATTATTGCATCTTCTGGGGTTGAAGGCTCCCCTGCTGCGCCATGACGATCATGCTGACGATTGCGCACGCGCCGCACTGGTCGAGCGCATGGCGGAGCAGGTCGTCGTGCTGGTCAGCGATGCGGGGACGCCTCTTATCTCCGACCCCGGCTATCGCCTGGTGCGCGATGCCCGCGCGGCCGGCCGGAAGGTGACGACGGTGCCGGGGGCCTGCGCCGCCATCGCCGCACTGACCGTCTCGGGCCTGCCCACCGACCGTTTCCTGTTCGCCGGATTTCTCCCCGCCAAGGCCAAGGCGCGCGCCGATGCCATCGCCGAACTGTCAGCGATCAAGGCGACTTTGGTGTTCTATGAAAGCGGGCCCCGCCTCCCCGCCAGTCTTGCGGCGCTCGCCGAAGGACTAGGCGAACGAGAGGCGACGGTTGCGCGCGAGCTAACCAAGCTGCATGAGGAAACGGTCAGCGGCACCCTTGCCGAACTGGCTGTCCATTATGCCGAAGCGCCGCGCGGAGAGATTGTCATCGTCATCGCACCGCCGGGCGACGCGG
>JAYSZB010000083.1:0-8859 GCA_043727035.1 Sphingomonas sp.
CCGTCGCGCTTGTTGATCCCGCCCGCGATGCTGGCAGCGATGTTCTCGGTGATCGGCCCGGTGACCACACCCTTGACCACGACCGCGTTGTAATTGCCGTAAGCGGCTTCGACGTTGCCGCCGAACTTGAACTGCGGCTTTCTGGTGACGAGCGAAATCACGCCCGCGCTGGCGTTCTTGCCGAACAGCGTGGACTGCGGCCCGCGCAGCACTTCGATCCGCTGCACATCGGGGAGATCGCCAATCTGCGCAGCGGTGCGGCTGCGATAGACCCCATCGACGAACACGCCGACCGAAGGCTCGATCCCGGGGTTGTTGGCGCCATTGCCGAAGCCGCGGATGATGAAATTGGTGTTGGCCGAGCTTTGCAGCTGGCTGACGCGCAACGACGGGATCAGCGTCTGCACGTCGATGAGGTCGCGGATCTGCGCCTGTTCGATGGTCTCGGCGGTGGTCACCGAAACGGCGATCGGCGTGTCCTGCAGCGTCTGTTCGCGCTTGGACGCGGTAACGATAATGTCGCCGCCTTCGGCATCGGTCTCATCGACCGCATTGGTTTCGGCAGCGGGGCTCGACGGATCGCCGGGGACAGCGGTCTGGGCGAACACGGCGGAGGGTGCTGCGGCGAGTATGGTCGCCCCCAGCAAAAGGGTTTTGGTGATACGCATGGGGTTTCTCCTGAAAGGGGAAGAGCTATCTTCCCCCCTGCCCGGCTGTTGCCGTGGTGCACCGGGGGGAGTGCCTTTGACATTGCCCTGCCTTGGCGACGCACCGATGGTCAATGCTTGCTGTACCTGCGTAATGGCGGAAATTGAGGGAATCGTGGCAATTTCGCCACAGGCTGGAGGTGAAACGATTGGGTGGATGGAGCTGCTGGGCCATCCCTTGACGGATGCCTTTTTGGACAAATGCGCAGCATTCCGCAGCGTAAGTGCTGTGTTGACGCAATTTGCCGTGCCAATATGCATACTCCGCTTTCGATAAATGTCGCAAAGCCGCAGTTTTGCTGTTGACCCGCGCCCAACTTCATCGCACATTTTGCGTCTGACGCGGCATCAGACCGCGCGGTGATCCTCGGCACGACCGGAAAAACGGCGGCCGATGATTCAAGCCGACCTCTCTCCCTGACGGGAGCCGCCCTCCATGGCGGCAGACACATGGCCTGTCCGGGCCAGGGATTTAAGAGGGAGGAGTATCACATGCGTATACGCAATCTGCTGGGCGCTTCGGCGCTGGCAATGGCTTTGGCGGCGACGCCTGCCTGGGCACAGGATGCCGCACCGCAAGCCGAGGACGATACGTCATCGACCGACATCGTTGTCACCGCTCAGCGCAGTTCGCAGCGGTTGCAGGATGTGCCGATCGCGGTCAGTGCCTTTTCCGCTGAAAGCCTTGAGGCCCAGCAGATCGAAAACACTTCCGATCTTCAGCTAACGCTGCCGAACGTTGTCTTCACCAAGGGCAATTTCACCGGTGCGAGCTTCACCATCCGCGGCATCGGCGATCTGTGCGTCGGCGTGTCGTGCGACAGCGCTACCGCAATTCATATCAACGACCAGCCACTCTACGGCACGCGCATTTTCGAAACCGAATTTTTCGACCTTCAGCAGGTTGAGGTTCTGCGCGGGCCGCAAGGCACGCTCTACGGCCGCAACGCCACATCCGGCGTGATCAACTTCCGCACCCAGCGGCCCGACCTGTCGGGTTTCGGCGCGGGTGCCGAATTCGAATATGGCAATTACAACAGCATGAAAGCCAAGGGCTTCATCAATCTGCCGATCGGCGAGACGCTGGGCGTGCGCGTTGCCGGTGTCTATCTTAACCGCGACGGCTACACCGAGAATCTGTTCGACGGCGGCGAGCTCGATGGTCGCGATCTTTACGCTGTCCGTGGCTCGCTGCGTTGGGAACCGAGCGACAGCACGACGCTCGACCTGATGGGCTATTACTTCCGCGAGAACGATAACCGCCTGCGCATCCAGAAGCAGCGCTGCCAGCGCGACGCCACCGGCGTGCTGGGTTGCCTCAACAACCGTCGCGATGCGAATGTCACCAACGCCAACTCGACCTTCGTCGGCGTGCTGACCAGCCGTGAGTTCCTGACGATCAACGGCATTCCCAGCGCTTTCGGCCTTGGCAGCCTATATGGTCCCGATGCCTATACCGGATCGGTCAATCCGCAGGATGTGCGCACGGTCAGCACTGATTCGCCATCGACCTATTTTGCCGACGAGATCATCGGCCAGGCGCATCTGGAACATGAATTCGACGGTGGCATCGCGGTGTCGCTGTCGGGAACATATCAGCGGGTGCGGGTCGATAGTTCGCAGGATTACAACCTGTCGGTGCAGAACCGCTCGCTGTTCGCGCCCGCACTGAATACGCTCGCCGCCGCCGCTGCCGGGGGAATTCCCGGGCTTCCTGCCGCATTTTTCGCTCCGATAGCATCGGCGATCATTCCCAATGGTCCAAACGGTCCGCTGTGCACATCGGCCACTGAATTTTCCGGCACCGGGGTATATGGTGGTCAAAGTGTGTGCAGTTCGACGCCTACCGATTTCGACCGGTCGAACCAGGAGCAGGAAAGCTACACCGGCGAACTGATCATTTCGTCCGATTGGGACGGGGCGTTTAACTTCCTAGTCGGCGGTATCTATTCGGACTTCAGCCTGACCGAAAACAGCTATTTCGTGAACAGCTTCGGCATTGATTATCTGACCGGTCTGCTGGGCACATTCAACGCGCTGGGTCGTGCCGCTCTGGCCGGGATCCCGGGTGCATCGCCGCCGCCACCTGGCTATCTGGGTTCGCCATTCTTCCGCAACAACACCGACCAGCTCGATGTCACTTCCTACGGCATCTTCGGTGAGGCCTATTTCAACGTATCGGACGATGTGAAGATCACGCTAGGCGGACGGTACAATAACGACGAGAAGTTTGTCCGGGCGCGCTCTACTTTGGCGTCGTTCCTTGTCCCGTTCGGCACTGCCAACGCGTTCGATTCGCCGTTCGTCAATGGTTTCGCGGTGACCGGTGCACCAGTTAGCTCGCGGCTGGCACCGTTCGACGCCGATCCGGCAACAGCTTGCTCGATCGTCAGCACGACGACGTCAGGTCGCCTGACACCGGCCAATCTGTCTGGTTGCGAACCGTTCCAGGAACGTGACGTGTCATTCAGTGAAGTGACCGGTCGCGCAGTAATCGACTGGCAGGTCACGCCTGACAATCTGCTCTATTTCTCCTACTCGCGCGGGTACAAGTCGGGCGGCATCAACCCGCCGCTGCAGCCGATTTTCGCGGTGGAAGAGCAGTTCGATCCTGAGTTCGTCAACGCCTTCGAAATCGGTTCCAAAAACCAGTTCGGCGCACTGACGCTCAATCTGACCGCGTTCTACTACCAGTATGACAGCCTGCAGCTGAGCCGCATCGTCGCCCGCACATCGGTCAACGACAATGTCGATGCCGAAATCTATGGGCTGGAAATCGAGGGCATCGTCCGTCCTAGCCCCGAACTGACCATCAACATGGGCTTCAGCTATCTGCATACCGAAGTGTCTGCCGATAAATTCCTGTCCAACCCTCGCGATCCGGGCGGCGGCCGTTCGGACGCTGTGATCATCAAGGATGTCACCAACGGTTCCAACTGCGCCGTGGTGCCGGTGGTGGCAGGCAATGCCGCCGCGACCAATGCCTTCGTCACGGCGGTCAATGCCGGCCTCGGACTGCGCGGGCCAACCGGGTTCGGCGCAGACAGCGGCATTGCATCCAACGGCGCATTCGGTATCTGCGCGGTGCTTGCGGCCAACGCAGGTGCTAATTTCCAGGTGCTCAACGCCGGTGTAGCGGTCAACATCCGCGGTAACCGGCTGCCGCAGGCACCGAATGTCAAGGCATCGATCGGCATCCAGTATGAGGCGGATCTCGGCAATGACATGACGCTGACCCCGCGGTTCGATCTGACCTACACCGGCGACAGTTCTGGCAATATCTTCAATGGCCGGATCAACGAGATCGCCGGTTATGCTCAGGCCAATGCCCAGATCCAGTTGAATGGACCTGACCGCCGCTGGTTCGCCCGTGCATTCATCCAGAACATCTTCGACAGCGCATCGGTGACCGGTCTGTACGTCACCGACCAGTCGTCGGGTCTGTTCACCAACATCTTCACCCTCGACCCGCGTCGCTATGGTGTCGCCGTCGGTTTCAACTTCTGAACGTTTCGGAGGGGCGGCAGTCTCGGGCCGCCCTCCCGCTCTCGAAGAAAAAGCCCGGATGCGTAAAGCATCCGGGCTGTTTACTTGGCTGGCACCTCTCCCCCTGCGGGAGAGGATAGTGGAGGTTAGCGCGCAGCACTTACCGAAACTTGGAGAGGGGGTAGTACAAAGCAGGAGGCTGCGCTGTGCTGCCCCCCTCTCCAAGACTTGCTAAGGCAAGCAAGCTGCCAAGCCAAGTCTATCCTCTCCCGCAGGGGGAGAGGTGCTTATTCAAATCCCCGCATACCATTGATAATGGTGGTGATCTTCCCAATAGCCGCCCTTGCCCAGATACAGATCGTCGAGCCGCTCGCGCAGTTCGATGCGCATGACATATTTGGCATGTTTGTATCCCAGCTGCCGTTCGACCCGCAGCCGCAGCGGCGCGCCGTGGCCGATAGGCAGCCGCCCACCGTTCATCCCCCACGCCATGATCGTCTGCGGATGCGCAGCGTCGATCATGTCGATCGATTCATAATAGGGCACGCCGTCGAAATCGTCGGCGCAGTGGAACACCGCATAACGCGCGCGCTCCTGCACCCCCGCCATCCGCAGGATCGCCGACAGCGGCGTGCCGATCCACTGGCCGATTGCGCTCCAGCCCTCGACACAGTCATGCCGCGTCACCTGACTGCGCGAGGGCATCGCCGCAAGATCGCGCAAGGACAATGCCAGCGGACGCGCCACCAAGCCATCGACCACCAGCCGCCAGCTGGCGAAATTATCCGCCATATGCGCCTGATAGGCGGAACTTTCGGGCATGGTGTTGCCGTTCATCTTGAACACCGGCGAGCGTTCAGAAATTGCGAATTCACGCGCCAGAGCATTGCGCCCGCCAAGCAACCGGTGCAGCCCTTCGTTCAGCGGATCGACGCTGCGGACAATGTTCGAATTACCGTCACAGCCCGACAGCAGCAGGCCCGAACCGGCCGCGAGCCCGCCAACGAGAGCCCGCCGCGAAAAGCCCCGCTCTCGTTCGGGTTGAGCCTGTCGAAGCCCCGGCCCCAGGCCCTTCGACAAGCTCGGGGTGAGCGCATTTGGTTCACGCCGCATCGACCGTCTCCTCCCTTGTTACCACCCGCTCCGGCGGCAATTTGAACCAGCCACTGATCATCGAACGTATCTCGTTCACCGGCCCCGCCAGCACCACCATCAACAGATGGACAATGGTAAAGCCGAACAGCGCCCAGCAAATGATGAAATGGATCGACCGTGCTGATTGTCGCCCACCGAACAGATCGACCAGCCACGGCCAGCTGGCGTCCATCGACGGCGACATGGTCAACCCGGTCAGGATCATGGTCGGAACGAAGATCAGGATGACGACGAAATAGCTGATCCGCTGCAAGCTGTTGAACCGCGCCGCCGCCAGCCCGGTGGGGAATTTGAGCTGGGCATGCTCGACCACCTCATGCAGCAGGTGCTTGGGCGAAAGCTCTTTCAACGCCGGCGTAAGGTCGCGGCTGGCATGGCGCGACACCAGCGCCCAGATGAAGAACAGCAGAAAGCCGATGCCGAAGAACCACGCGGCAAAGAAATGCAGGCCGCGCGCGGCGGCGAGGTCATAGCTTTGCGGCAGCGTCAGCCAATAGGGAAAGGCACGGGTGCGCGATGTGCCTTGCGCATCCGCCGCGCGACCGAACACGCCGTCGGTCGGGATGGCGATACCCATTCCGGGAAAGCGAACCTCGCCCTGCCCCGCACCATTGGGGCCGATCTCCAGCCAGGCCGGGTCGGGCGCGCCGACCGCATTGGCCCCATAATGGCCCCAGTAAGCGCGCGGGTGGGCATTGAAGATCATCAGTCCGCTCATGAACAGCGTGACGATAGCGATGGCGTTGATCCAGTGCCACAGCCGCACCGGCAGCTTGTGGCGATAGACGCGCTCCGGCACGGCTTCCGGTGGAGCCACCGGTGCAGCGACTTCGGCCCGCCCATCCATCACTGCTTCGCTCATCGCCAGCCCCCCCTATTATCGACGCGCATCACCGCAGGTTCGCACGATGACGTTGACAGGTTACACGAGGATGGCGAAAAATTCTGTTGGCCGCCAATACAAATGCACGATCAAAAATCGATGGCGATGCCCTTAGACTCCCAATCGCCATAGCGCACCGGATCTGGCCGCCCCTTGATCTCCTGCCCGGTAAACTCGACCGCTTGCGGCTCGGGCGGCCCATCGTCGCTCTGCCAGTTGGCGGGGGGCGCGACATTGGCAGGCCGCACCCGCGCGCGGGGGGTACCGCCGATGGTGGGGGAGTCGGGGGGCGAGGTCTCGGGCATTGCACGAGGATAAGCCTTTGGGGGCGGGTTGAGAAGGGGTGTGCAGAGGCGGCAGTGGCAAGTCGCGTTTCGCGCAGAGGCGCAGAGGAAGCAGAGACCGCAGAGGAGGTAGCGCGAACCACGATGCGGTTCGCTTCGCAGGTTCGCGTTTGACGCCAATCAACCAACGCCAGTCGGATCCACCACAACTTGCCCCCAACACCCGCGCCCACTACCGCCCCTTTATGACCGACGCCCAAGACCAGACCCCCGGCCTCCCCGCTCGCCTCGCCGCGCTGAAACTGCTCGATGCCGTGCTGCGGCGCGGGGAGCCGATGGATACAGTGGCGGCTAATGCGACGCGCGGACTGTCTCCGCCCGACCGCGCGCTGGCCGTGGCGATAGCCGCCGAGGTGTGCCGCCACGCGGTCGATCTCGACGCGCTGATCGATAGCGCGACGGCGCAGCGCCTTGCCCCCGATGTCAAGGCGCGCACCGTGCTGCGCATCGCGCTGGTGCAGGCGCTGGTGCTCGGCACCCCGCCGCACGCCGCCATCGCCACCAGCCTGCCGCTGGTCGACGGCGGACCACGGCGGCTGGTGCATGGCGTGTTCGGCACGCTGATGCGTGGCGGTGCGAAACTGCCCGATCGCCCGACCCTGCCCGCCGGTGTGATGGAGCGATGGGGCGCGGCGTGGGGGGCGGAGATGCTCGATGGTGCCAGCGCCGCGCTCGCCGCCGCCCCGCCGCTCGATTTGACGATCAAGGATGTCGTGGAGACAGCGGCATGGGCGGAAAAGCTTGGCGGGGTGTCGCTAATCCCCGGCCATGTCCGCCTGCCGCGCGGCGGCGATGTGACGCGGCTGGAGGGTTTTGCCGAAGGCGCATGGTGGGTGCAGGATCTATCCGCCGCCCTGCCCGCGCGATTGCTCGGCGCGGGCCTAAACGAAGACGGAAGCGCCCGGACGGTGCTCGATGTCGGTGCGGCCCCCGGCGGCAAGACGATGCAGCTGGCGGCAGCCGGCTGGGCGGTGACCGCGCTCGATGCGTCGGAAAAGCGGCTCGAGCGGCTGGCGGCGAACCTCAAGCGCACCGGATTGCAGGCCGAGGCGCTGCGCGGCGACGGACGCGCGCTGCCAGGGACACGCGAGTGGGACGCCGTGCTGATCGACGCGCCATGCAGCGCCACCGGCATCTTCCGCCGCCACCCCGACGTGCTCCACCGCATCGACCCCACCGACATCGCCAACCGCGAGCAGTATCAATCGCTGATGCTCGACGCAGCGGCGGGCGCGGTCGCGGCGGGCGGCGCGCTGGTCTATGCGGTGTGCAGCCTCGAGCCCGAAGAAGGCGAAGCGCAGGTCGCGGCGTTTCTCGAGCGCCAGCCCTATTGGCGGGTGGATGCTATCGTCGCGGAGGAGGTTCCGGCGGGGCTGGCGGTAGCCGACGACGGCTGGCTGAGGATCGCGCCGCCGGATTTGGCCGACGCTGGCGGGGCGGACGGGTTTTTCATGGTGCGGTTGCGGCGGGGGTAGTGCGATTGCCCTTTGCTGTCATTGCGAGCGCAGCGCGGCAATCCAGAGCGGCGCTGCGCAACACTGGATTGCCGCGCTTCGCTCGCAATGACGAATGGGGGAGTTCAGCTCGCTATCTCACCGAATAGATCCCGCCATTGCGGATTAATCGCCTCGATCAGCGCCAGCTTCTTCGCCCGCGACCCCGCCTTGATCTGCTTCTCCCGCGCTATGGCATGCTCCATCGTCGATGCCGGTTCAAACCAGACCAGCATCTTGCAGCCGTAACGCTTGGTGAAGCCGTCGAACGTGCCTTCCCGATGTTGCGACACCCGCTGCACCAGATTGGACGTTACGCCGACGTAGATCGTTCCGTTCCGACGGCTCACCATGATATAGACAAACGGCTGCTTCATGAGGCTCGCTATTTCTCTCCGTCATTGCGAGCGAAGCGCGGCAATCCAGAGCGGCGCTGCACCGCCCTGGATTGCTTCGCTACGCTCGCAATGACGGCCCCCCTCAATCATCCTCCCACCGCTGCCCTTCATCCGCCAGATCGCTGAATTTGGTCGTCCGCGCCTCGAAGTGCAGGCGGACCTTGCCGGTCGCGCCGTGGCGCAGTTTGGCGACGATCAGCGCCGAGATGCCTTGCACTCGCTCATTATCTATCAGTCGTATTCTCGGCGCGCTCTATCTTTTGCAAGGTTACTGAACTTGGTAGTTTTTGCATCGAAGTGCAGCATCACCGTACCGGTTGAGCCATGGCGCTGCTTAGCGACAATTAATTGGGATAACCCCTCAATTCCGTCCATTTCCGCCCGCCAACGCGC
>JAYSZB010000084.1:0-3387 GCA_043727035.1 Sphingomonas sp.
GCCGCGCCGATGACCGCCAGTCTCGACAAGCACGCCAACCACGCGATCTGGTTCTTCGCCGGGCGCGACAGCCGTTGGGCGGCGCAGGGCGCGGCCACCGCGACTTACGCCAGCAAGGGGCACGACCTGTTCGCCCGCATTGCCGGAACGCTGAGCGAGGAAACCGACCGCGCCCGCCTCGACAAGCAGTGGTCGAACTTCGTCGAGGCATGGTTCCCCGGCGGCAAGGACGATCCCAACCTGCTGTTCCTGCGGCTGGACCTGGGCGATGCCGAGATCTGGTCGGGCGAGCTAGGCGCGCTGGCCACCGCCAAGATGATGCTGGGGATAGACGTTCGCGACGAGGTTGCGGGCACGCATGTCGAGACAGCCCTCTGACGCCATGCCCCCGTGACCCCGGCGAAAGGGCCGCTCCCTCGCGGGGGCGGCCCTTTCCATTTGCGCAAAAGGTTACGAATCGCGGGGCGGATGGATCGGGATCATGGTTTCCTCGCCGCCGATATCGTCGACAACTTCGACGATCCCGCGGCCGAGATGGCTGCGACTGCGGCTGTAGAGGAAGTAGACCAACAGCCCGATGATCGTCCAACCCGGCAGGAACAGCATCGCCGCGCTCGGCAGGTTGAGGAACAGGAACAGACAGCCAGCAATCGTAAGCGGCGCGATGATCCACACCGCTGGCACGCGGAAACTGCGCGCCCGACCGGGGTCGGTCCTGCGCAGCATCATCACCGCCACGGCCACCATCAGGAAGGCATAGAGCGTGCCGGCATTGGAAATGTCCGCAAGCTGCCCGACCGGGAAGAACGCTGCGGCGATCGCCACTGCGCAGCCGGTGATCATGGTCACGATGTGCGGCGTGCGGAACTTCGGGTGAACCCTGCTCAAGACCTCGGGCAGCAGCCCATCACGGCTCATCACAAAGAAGATACGGGTCTGGCCGAAGATCAGCACCAGGATGACCGACGGCAGCGCGAGGAACGCCGCGATGCCGAGCATGTTGCCAACGCCCGAGAAGCCGATCGTCCGCAGCACGTGAGCCAGCGCCTCGTTGGAGCAAACCAGCGCCTCGGCATGTTCGGGCATCGCGCACTGGCGGGCCAGCTCGGGCGATCCCGCCTCTAGCGGAAAGCCGGTCGCGCCCATGATCGGCTGTCCGCCAAGCGTGCCGATGGCCCCGGCCGCGACCAGGATGTAGAACACCGTGCAGAACAGCAGCGAGCCGACCAAGCCGATCGGCACGTTGCGTTGCGGGTTCTTGGTTTCCTCCGCAGCAGTCGAAACCGCGTCGAAGCCGACGTAGGCGAAGAACATGGTCGCCGCCGCACCCACGGCGCCGAGGCCGGTGCCGAAGCCTCCGAACACACCCGCCGGCAGAAACGGATTGAATTTGTCGGCCTCAAATTCGGCACTGGTGAAGGTTAGCGCGATGAACACGGTCAGCGCCGTTACCTTGATCAACACCAGGACGGCATTGAACTTGGCGCTTTCGCTGGTGCCGATGACCAGCAGGCCAGTCACCAGCAGGGCGATTAGCAGCGCCGGCAAGTTGATGAGCCCGCCTTCGGCCCCGCCAAAGGCGAGCGGCCCCGCGCTGAGCCACGCAGGCAATTGCACGCCCATGAACTCGTTGAGAATCGTCCCGGTGAAATAACCCGACCAGCCGACCGACACCGCCGAGGCGGCAATCGCGTACTCCATGATCAACGCCCAGCCCACCGTCCAGGCGAAGAACTCGCCGATCGTCGCGTAACTGTAGGTATAGGCGCTGCCCGCTACCGGTATCATCGAGGCGATTTCAGCATAGCAGAGCGCGGCCACGATGCAGACCGCGCCGGCGATGGCGAAGGCCAGCATCAAACCCGGTCCGGCCTTTTGTGCGCCGACCGCGGTCAGCACGAAGATGCCGGTGCCAATGACGCACCCGATGCCTAACAACGTCAGCTGGAACCAGCCGAGTGAGCGATGGAGCGATTTCTTTTGTGCGGTCGCCAGAATGGCGTCCAGCGACTTGACGCGACCAAGCATGGAATTCCCCTTTGGCAGGGCGGCTTCTTTCGGCCGCCGAGCGAATGCAATGGCGCGGAAGCTAGCGGCAAAGCCCCCGAGCGCAAGCCTGTTTTCCGCAGGCTTGCATGGACTCGCGCAAGCCTGTTTTCCGCAGGTTTGCAGCAGCGCCGCGAGCGCCTAATAGCCAATTATGTCCACCACCTTCCAGCTCGACACCGCGACCAGCCGGTCCCATCCCACTCCGCAGCCGATGCGGCGGCTGACCGTACCCGCGATCCGCAACCGCAAGAGCGACGGGGTCACCGCCGAACCGATCGTCATGCTCACCGCCTACACCGCGCGCCAGGCGCAGTTGCTCGACGCGCATTGCGACCTGTTGTTGGTCGGGGATTCATTGGGCCAGGTGATCTACGGACTCGAATCGAGCGTGCCGGTCACGCTCGAGATGATGATCGCTCACGGCGCGGCGGTGGTCCGCGGCAGCTATCACGCGGTGGTCGCGGTCGATCTGCCGTTCGGCACCTACGAAGCCTCGCCGCAGGTCGCCTTCGCCAGCGCATCGCGCGTACTCAAGGAGACCGGCTGCGCCGCTGTCAAGCTCGAGGGAGGCGAGGCGATGGCCGGGACGGTGGCGTTCCTCGTCCATCGCGGGATACCGGTGATTGGCCATGTCGGGCTGACCCCGCAGGCGGTCAACGTGCTGGGCGGCTACAACGCGCGGGGCAGGAGCGAAGCGGAAGCCGACAAGATCGTCGCCGATGCGAAGGCGCTGGATGATGCAGGTGCCTTCGCGATCGTGGTCGAAGGGGTGGTCGAGCCGATCGCGATCGATGTGACCCGGGCGGTGGCCTGCCCGACCATCGGCATCGGCGCCTCTGCGCAATGCGACGGGCAGGTCCTGGTGACCGAGGACATGCTCGGCATGTTCGATCGCGTCCCGCGGTTCGTCAAACGCTACGAGGAGATTGCCGAAGTGATCGCCAGCGCGGCCGAACGTTATGCCGGCGAGGTGCGGGCGCGGACCTTTCCCGGCATCGAACAGACCTATCAGCCGAAGACCTAGCGATCAGCCCGGCTTGCGGAAACGCGCGGCCAGTGGGGCGGCGACGAGCAGCTGGGCGAGGTGATAGGTCAGCGTGGGCAGCAGGATCACCCCGGCGGCGGCGGGCGCGAACAGCACCGTGGCCAACGGCGCGCCCATAGCGATGCTTTTCTGGGCGCCGGCAAACGTCATCGCGATCCGGTCGCCGCGTTCCAGCCCCACGAACCGCGCAACCAGCCACGCTCCGCCATAGCCGAAAACCAGCAGGATCGCGCAGCCGCCGACGATGCCGGCCCAGCCGGCTGCGTCGATCTGCGCCCAGATCCCCTGCCGCA
>JAYSZB010000085.1:0-72632 GCA_043727035.1 Sphingomonas sp.
CGAAATGCCCTCTCCCCTTCAGGGGAGAGGGTTGGGAGAGGGGGCAGAGCGAAGCGTAGCAAGCGTGGGCTTTGCACCAGCCACACTGCCCCTCTCCCCGGCCCTCTCCCCTGAAGGCGAGAGGGAGACTTTACTCTCCCGCCACTACCCCAACGACGTGCTGATCTCCGGCTTCGACATCCTGTTTTTCTGGGACGCGCGGATGATGATGCAGGGGTTGCATTTCATGCACGAAGTGCCGTGGAAGACGCTCTACCTCCACGGCCTCGTCCGTGCGCCCGACGGGCAGAAAATGTCGAAATCCAAGGGCAATGTCATCGACCCGCTCGGCCTGATCGACCGCTATGGTGCCGACGCGCTGCGTTTCTTCATGAGCGCGATGGAGAGCCAGGGCCGTGACATCAAGATGGATGACGCGCGGCTGGAGGGGTATCGCAATTTCGCCACCAAGCTGTGGAACGCCGCGCGCTTCTGCCAATCGAACGGCATCGGCGCGAGCACCACGCTGGCCGCCCCGCCCGCGACGCTGCCGGTCAACCGCTGGATCATCGGCGAAACCGCAGCGACTGCAACGCGGATCGAGGCGGCACTCGCGGCGTACCGCTTCGACGACGCGGCCAATGCGATTTATCAATTCGCGTGGGGCAGTTTCTGCGACTGGTATCTGGAGTTGATCAAGCCTGTTCTCAATCCTCCCCGGAACGGGGAGGTGGCAGCCGGAACGGCTGACGGAGGGGGGGTGCCGCCTTCGACCGAGCCCGATGACGAGAGCCCCCTCCGACCCCTGTGGGGCCACCTCCCCGCAAGCGGGGAGGAACAAGAGGACGAGACCCGCCTCGTCGCCGGCTGGGTGCTCGACCAGATTCTTGTCATGCTCCACCCGTTCATGCCCTTCATCACCGAAGAGCTTTGGTCGAAGATGGGCGAGCGGGCGTATGAATTGATCGTCGCGAAGTGGCCTGAGCCGCGTGTGGAAGCCGACCCCGCCGCCAGCGCTGACATCGCTTGGCTGATCTCGCTCATTCAGGCGTTGCGCGGGGCGAAGGCCGAACTTGGCCTAGCCCCCGGAACTCGAACAGACCTTATAGCTGAAAATGACACCCGCTATTCGAACGAGGAGCGAAGGGTTCTTACGGGCGAGAGGACTGACTTGATTGATCGGTTCAAAAGGCTGGCCCCGCAATTGGCTAGATTGGGCCGACTCGATGTTGTTGAATTCGCTCTGACAGGCTCTGCGGTAGATATGCAGACGGGCCAAGCTGTTGATCGCACAGCTTATCAAAGTGGCAAGCGAGCGGTATTCACGCTCGTGGTGGACAATGCCACTTATGCCGTGCCGCTGGACGGACTCATCGACGTCACCGCCGAACGCGCCCGCCTCGAAAAGGCCCTCGCCGCCGCGCAGAAGGACGCATCCGGCCTCGCCGCCCGCCTGAACAACCCCGCCTTCAGCGAAAAGGCCAAGCCCGAAGCAGTGGAGAAAGCGCGCGAGGATCATGCCGCCCGCGCTGCCGAGGCCGAGCGGTTGCGGGCGGCGTTGGCTCGGCTGGGATGAGCGTGTGACAGACCGCGCCACTGGGGCCGATCTGCCGCTTTCGCCCGCCGGACCGGAGATTCCGGTGGCTTGCACCGATACTGTCGATGCCACCACAGCGCCATCCAATGGCGCGCGGCCGCAACAGCGTGACCTCACCTCCGGCCCCATCACCAAGACCCTCATCCTCTTCGCGCTTCCCACGCTCGGCTCGAACATCCTCCAGTCGCTCAACGGATCGATCAACACCATCTGGGTCGGGCGCTTTTTGGGGGAGAGCGCGGTCGCCGCCACGGCCAACGCCAACACCATCATGTTCCTCGCCTTTGCCGCCGTGTTCGGCTTCGGCATGGCGGCGACGGTGATGATCGGGCAGGCGAGCGGGCGGCGCGATGTCGACGCGGCACGGCGCGCCTTCGGCAGCGCGCTTGGCTTCCTCGGCGTCATTGCCATCGCCACCGGTGTGATCGGCTGGATCGCCGCGCCCGCGATCCTCGACGCGTTGGGCACACCGGCGGAGGCTTATACCCTCGCGCTCGATTATCTGCGCGTCACCTTCGTCGCCATCCCCGCGTCGATGCTGTCGGTGATGGTGATGATGGGGCTGCGCGGGGTGGGCGACAGCGTCACGCCGCTGCGCTTCATGCTGCTGTCGGTGGGAATCGACATCGCGCTGAACCCGGTGCTGATCCTCGGCCTCGGCCCCTTCCCCCGGCTCGGTATCGCGGGCTCTGCGCTGGCGACGGTGGCGGCGGGGACTATCAGCCTGATCGCTATGGTTTCCTATATCTACTGGAAGGATTTGCCGCTGCGGCTGCGCGGCGCGGAGCTCGGCTATCTGCGCCCCAGCCTGACCGACCTCAGCTATTTGGTGCGCAAGGGCCTGCCGATGGGCGCGCAGATGATCGTCATCGCCGGCGCGGGGCTGATCGTCGCCGGTCTCGTCAACAATGAAGGGCTGAACACCGCCGCCGCCTTCGGCGCGACGATGCAGCTGTGGGCCTATGTGCAGATGCCCGCGCTGGCGGTGGGTGCGGCGGTCAGCGCGATGATCGCGCAGAATATCGGCGCAGGCCAGTGGGGCCGGGTCGATCGCATCACGCTGTCGGGCATCGGCGTCAACTTGGCGATGACCGGCGCGCTGGTCTTGGCCCTGCTCGCCTTCGACCGCCCGGTGCTGGCGTTATTCCTAGGAGGCGAAAGCCCGGCGATCGCCATCGCCCGCCACATCCAGTTCATCGCCACCTGGTCGTTCATCCTGTTCGGCGTAACAATGGTGCTGTTCGGCGCGATGCGCGCCAACGGCGCAGTACTCGGCCCGTTGCTGCTGCTCGGACTGGCGCTCTACCCGGTGCGACTGGGCTTCTATTATCTGGCCTACCCCGCGCTAGGTGCCGACGCGATCTGGTGGGGCTTCCCGGTGGGCATGGGCACGCTGATGCTGATGGCGGCAGGGGTGTATCGGCGCGGGAGGTGGCGGGGCCAGCCGATGACCCCGGTCGGCGTAGACGCGATATAAAAATGTGACAGTGACACGGTGCCGAGCCAACCCAGCCCTTATTCCGACGAACTCAAAGGCCAGAAGCCACGCATCTAATTTCTAAACTCAACTGCAAGGGCAACGGCGTTTTGGCTACAAACTATGACATGATGCTCAAGATGGTTTACCTCGCATCACTAATTTGTCAGGAGTTGCGATAACAAGAATCCAGTCTTTCGCTGGACCACTGTTCCACGGGGCTTGTTCAGTACTCTCTTTCCAAAATTCGACCTTGTTCGTTGGGCTTATTTCGATAACGTTATCCCCCAGCGCTTTGCGGTCAAGTATGAACTGATCCGCATCGTCGCGTTTTGTAGTCGCAAAAACGGTGGTCGAAGCCATGACATTTCTCCTCAGGATATTGGTGTGGCCCATTTGTTGAGCGCGTCAAGCAAGCCAGCCCGGTTCACACGATATTGGTTGCTGAAAGGGGTTTCGCCTGGTTGGGCCAAGATCGACAAGCAATCTGATTTGGTTTGGCAGTCATCGGAAAGCTTTGCCAAAGCATTGATTCGGGTTTCGAAATTTTGCAACCGCGTCAACATTGTATCATCGTCCGCATCAAGACCTATCAACTCGACCAGACGCGTCTTAAAGTCACCATACTGGCTGGCAAACACAACTGCCCTATTGCGCTGATCTTCATTTCCAAACAACGCTGCTGCCGCAATCGCGGCTTCGGGACCGGGAGGGTCAGCCGATGCATTGACCACAGAAGCACCGCCGGTGGTAGCCAATAACTGCGCAGCCATGCCGGTCGCAAAATACTGAGCTAAGCCCCCTTGCGCTTCAAGGCTGGTGCCTTGTTTTGCTCCAAACTCGGCACCGAAACTTGCCAGCACGGAATAACTGTCTGCCGCACCATCCCGTGTTGCTACAAAAAGGCACGGGTGCACTGGAAATCCTGGATCGTCCTCGGCACTCAACACTTGGACCACTTGCCCAACATCGCATGGTACCAGTCGGTTCAGTGTGCCGCCGCCCACTGCTTCGACGCTAGTCTCGTTCACATTGGCCAGCAGTGGCAATATCACCGCCTCTTGCCGGTTGTAGCCTACCTGAATCCCCGGGACAGACGAGACATCGGTCCCGACCTTCAGCCCAACCGAAGTATTCGTCCCGAACACCATGGTATTGCTGTGCCGCGTCGCCTGCACACACCCGCCCAGCCCCACCGCCAGCGCCACTCCGCACGCCAGCCGCATCATTGCTCCGTTTCGTCCACCAGACATGCGTTTTGCCCCCTCAGTTCGCGCAGCACCCGCGCTGCATTCTCGACCTCGACTGGCGACCTTACGATCACCAGCAACTGGCATCTGGCGGGGTCTGCGACGATCCAGTTGCCGTCCTCCCAGCCCAGAAACACGCCTGCACCGCCGCCACCAGCGCCCAGCGTGCGCACCCGCACCGCCTGCACATCGCCTGCGGCCACCGGCATATCGACCCGCACCAAACCGACGAAGGTGCGCGATCCGGTCCATTCGCCGGGCACCACCGTGGCGCAGCCCGCCAGCATCATCGTCGCTGCAGCACTGGCCGCGATCCTGCTCCCCGCTCGCACGCGCCGCCGCCTCCACTTACTCTGCCGACAAGGATGACGCGCAGATTTTCACCCGCGCGTGACGGGCGTCACAGATTCGTTGCGCTGACAAAATGACATAACCATGATCCGAGTCGCACAGGCACGGTCATCGCGCCCCCCGGCGCAAGACGCCCAGCCGCATTGGCGCAGCCGGTCTCGGGTCCGGCCGCGCCAATGGGTCGCCACAGGCGGTGTGGTGACTCTGTTAGCTGAATGCGGCGGTGCGACCCGCCGATAGGCAGCGTCCTGCCATCGAATCGAAAGCGGGGAGCGTGACGTGCGTCACGCTCCCCATTTCAGTCGCAGAGCTTGAAAAGGATTATTGTGGTGCGGGCGCGCTTGATCGACAGCGGGCGTAATCGCCTGCGCTGCACGCCCCGACATCGGCTTGCCACCGGGCATAGGCGGCCTGATATGCCTCGGTCCGGCGGCGGATGTCGGCCAGCTCGGCCTCATAAGCGGTGCGCTGGGCAGCAGCGACCGCCTGGGCGGCGCGATATTCGGCCATACCGCGCTCATATTCTTCGCGGCTCTGGGTGTTGGCTTCATTCTGCGCACCGGCACTGGCCGCTTGCTGCTGGTTGAGCGCGCCGGTGTCGGTGCGCTCGGCAGTCTGGGCCGGCGATTTTTGCACCATTGCTGCGCTGTTGCTGCCGGGCGCGGCGGTCAACGGCTGTGCCGCAGCGAGTGTCGGCGCCGCGAGACAATATGCCAATAGTACGGCGGTTGGAGTTCGTCCGATACGGACCATTGAAGCTATCCTTTTGTTCATACTGCCTGCCGCCACGCGACTTTGCCGCAATTCCCAGGCTTTGCAAAGCGAGCCGTTTGCAAAGGCGGCAAGCGGCCCGACCACCACCGATGACCACCGAGCCGCGCGCGGCCTTTACCCAGCCACGCTGGCGGTCTGTGCATTAACCGCGCCTGAAATGGCCGCCTCGCGCCACGCCTCCCCCGGCAATCGACCGACTTTGCGAAATTGCGTCGGCCTGACGATTACGCAGCGGATAATGTTTCGAGATTGAATCAATCGAGGTCATCGGCGGCAACCGCATCGTTTCCGGCGATGTCGATGGCGATGGCGTCGCCGACTTCGTGTTGCAGGTCGATGGCGCTGGTGTGCTGAACGGAGGCGACTTCCTGCTCTAACCGCTAGGGCTCGATCCGGCTTTCGCCAGTCCGGATCTATGGAGCGGCGCGCAATCCCGGCCCCGGGTTGCGCGCCGTTTTTCCGTGTATCACCAGCTATTGCAACGGGATCGCAACGGCTTAGAAGGCAGCGAAACCAAAGCTGCGTTTTCCTGGCCTTACTGCCGACAACACTCAACCGGAGACCAGTATGCCCGCCCAGACCATCGACCTTTCGACCCTGCCTGCCGGCGACGGCTACCTGATCTCGGGCGCTGCGGCTGGCGATTATGCCGGGTTCAGCGTATCGATTGCAGGCGACATCAACGGCGACGGCATCGATGACTTGATCGTCGGCGCACGAAATGGCGATGGCGGAGGTGCCGATTCAGGGCAAGCCTATGTCATTTATGGCAAGGCAGGCGGTACCCGCCAGAATATCAACCTCGCCAGCCTCGCGGTTAGTGACGGTTTCATGATCCGTGGCGATTCCGCAGGCGATCTGTTGGGCGGCAGCGTATCGGGGGCAGGCGACATCAATGGCGACGGGATCGGCGATCTGATTGTCGGCGCCCCCGGTGGCGACGATGGCGGTAGCAACGCCGGAGAAGCCTATGTCATTTACGGCCAAACCGGAACCACGCGGGGCCTGGTCGATCTAACCGGCGTGCTGCCCAGCGAAGGTTTCAGGATTCAGGGCGCTGCGGTCGGCGACTTCGCCGGATACAGCGTGTCCGATGCCGGCGACGTCAACGGCGACGGCATCGGCGATCTGATCATCGGTGCCAGCGGCGGAGACGACGGCGGCAGCGACGCCGGCGAAGCTTATGTCGTCTACGGCAAGACCGGCAGCACGCGCGGGACCATCGACCTAACGTCGCTGTCGGCTGCCGACGGGTTCATCATTCGCGGCGACACGGCTAGCGATCAGGCCGGCGTCAGTGTTTCGGCGGCGGGCGATATCAATGGCGACGGCATCGACGATCTGATCGTCGGCGCACATTATGGCAACGATGGCGGCGTCAGCGCCGGCGAGGCCTATGTAGTGTACGGCAAGAGTGGCAGTACGCGCGGCACTCTCGATCTTACCGCCCCGGCCGCCACAGATGGCTTCGTCATTCGCGGCGATTCGGCCGGCGATCGGGCCGGACGCAGCGTGTCGGGCGCAGGCGACGTCAATGGCGATGGCATCGACGATCTGATCGTCGGGGCTCCCTATGGCGACGATGGCGGCGTCGATTCCGGCGAAGCCTATGTCATCTATGGCCAAAGCGGAACCACGCGTGGCCTGATCGACCTGACTGGCGTGCTCCCCAGCGAAGGATTCAGGATTCAGGGCGATAATGCAGGCGAGCTGACGGGCTGGAGCGTCGCTTCGGCTGGTGACATCAACGGCGACGGCCTCGACGATATGCTGGTCGGAGCGATCGCTGCCGATGGCGGAGCGACCGATTCGGGGCGGGTCTATGTCATCTTCGGCAAGAGTGGATCTACGCGTGGGACACTCGATCTGAGCAATCTCGCCGCCAATCAAGGCTTCGTCCTCAACGGCATGGGCTTGAGCGATTTTGTCGGGCGCAGCGTTTCGGGGGGCGGCGATGTCAATGGCGATGGCATCGACGATCTGATCATCGGCGCGCCCTATGCCGACAACGCGACGACCTATTCGGGGTCCGCCTACGTCATCTACGGCAATCGCAATTTCGGAACGGTCAGCGGCACTGCCGCCAGCGAGACAGTGACCGGTACGGCGGGCGATGACACGATCAATGGACTCGGCGGCAATGACGTGCTGCTCGGTGGCGGCGGCAATGACCTGTTTAACGGCGGCGCGGGCAATGACATCGTCGTCGTCGACAGCGCGGGCGATGTGGTGACCGAACTGGCGAACGAAGGCGTCGATGCGGTGGAGACCAATCTGGCCGCCTATGTGCTGACTGCCAATGTCGAAAATCTGGTCTATACCGGCGGCGCGGCATTCAACGGCACCGGCAACGAACTCGCCAACATCATCGTCGGCGGGGCGACGGGCGATACGCTCAGCGGTCTGGACGGCGACGACACGCTCGGCGGCGAGGCAGGCGACGACATACTCAACGGCGGCAACGGCGCCGACCGGCTCAACGGCGGCACCGGCAGCGACACGATGAACGGCGGTGCGGGCGACGACATCCTGATCGTCGATGCAACGGGCGATGTCGCCAATGGCGGCGATGGCAGCGACACGGTCCAGATCGCCACCGCGGGCCTTACCTACAGCATTGCTGCCGATATCGAGACGGTCAGCAACACCAGCGGCGGTATGTTGACGATCACGCTCAACGCGCTGGCCAACAGCTTCGGCGGCAGCAATGGCCGCGACATCGTGACCGCCGGTGACGGAGCGGATACGCTCTATGGGCGCGGCGGCAACGATTCGCTGGCGGGAGAGGGCGGCAACGACCGCATCTTTGGCGAGGCAGGCACCGACAGCATCAACGGCGGTGACGGCGACGACATGCTCTATGGCGGCGCAGATACCGACTCATTGAGCGGCTCGACCGGCAACGACACGCTCTATGGTGAGGCGGGCAACGACTTTCTGCAGGGCAATGGCGGGGCCGATCAGCTGTTCGGTGGCGCAGGCGCGGATACATTCCAGTATTTCAGCGGCAGCAGTGGCACCACGCTGGCCACCGCAGACCGCATCCGCGACTTCAGCAGCGCGCAGGGTGACCGCATCGATCTGTCATTGATCGACGCGATCGCCGGTGGGGCGGACGACGGCTTCAGCTTCATCGGCAGCGATGCCTTCACAAATGTTGCGGGGCAATTGCGAGCGGTGGTCAGCGGCGGACAGACGCTGGTGTCGGGCGACACCAATGGCGATGGCGTCGCCGACTTCCTGATCCGCATCGATAACGTGCATGCTCTGGCAGCAGGCGACTTCGTACTTTAGCGACTGTCGCATCGCCCTCAATCATCGATTGGGGGCGATGCGGCGCTCATTGCGGCTGCTCATTTTCACTATCGACACGATTGGCGCGGGCGCGGTCCGCCGCCTGATCGCGGGCTTCTGCGGCAGCTTGAGCTGCGGCCTGGGCCGCAGCTTCGGCAGCGGCTTCGGCTCTGGCCTGCGCCACAGCGCGGGCTTGAGCTGCTGCCTCTGCGCGAGCCTCGGCCTGGGCGCGCGCTTGCGCCTCGGCGCGCTCCTGCGCCTCCGCTTGGGCTGAAGCCTGGGCTTGGGCTTGGGCTTGGGCTTGGGCTTGGGCTTGGGCTTGGGCTTGGACTTGGGCTTGGGCTTCAGCACGACGCTGCGCCTCGGCTTGCTCCTGTGCCTGTGCCTGTGCCTGTGCTTGAGCTTGAGCTTGAGCTTGAGCTCGAGCTTGAGCTTGAGCTTGAGCTTGAGCACGTGCATCAGCCTGAGCTTGGGCGGCGGCTTCCTGACCGGCGCGGGCCTCGGCGTCGGCCAATGCCCGCGCGCGAGCAATTTCTGCGGCCTGTGCTTCCTCAGCTTGTGCTTGCGCTGCCTGTGCTTCGACGGCGGCGCGGGCTGCGGCCTGTGCCCTGCCTTGCCCTTCGATCCGCTGGCGTCTCTCCTCCTCGCGGGCCAGACGCTCGGCCTCTGCCTGCTCGGCACGCGCAGCCTCTGCTTGTGCTGTTGCGGCGCTTTCCTCGGTCAATGTCACCGGCTCGGCAAAGCCACGGTCGCCTGCGGCCGCGTCGCTGCGATCGGGGCGGCGCACTGGCGGCGGGTTGACCAGCTGCGGCGGCGGGCTGGCGACGGGAACAGGAGCGGGCGTCGGCGGCGGGGTCACGGCTACCGGTGGTTGCGCGCCCTGCCCCGGACGTGGGCCGCGTGGCGGGCGGGTGCCTGCGGTCGGTGGCGGTGTCGGCACGGGTACTGGGGCGATGGCGGGAGGAGGACTGACGCCTAGAGGAGGCGTGACGGTCGCCGGAGGCGGGCCGCGCCGACCGCCCCGTCGCCAACCGTCGAAGCGCTGCGCTGAATCGGCGCGGCGGCGGCGCTCGTCATCGAGCCGCCGGTCGTCGTCGCGCCGTCCAGCCCGCTCCGATCGTTGCCGACGGACTTCGCGCCACTCGTCACGCTCGCGCCATACCGGCTGCCAGCCGCCACTCCAGCCGCTGCCGAAACTGTCGAAGCTGAACCCGAGGAACGTCTGCGAACTGTAGCCGCTCGCCACCTCCCCGTCCCAGCGCCGCTGGTAGGAGGCGGAGAGGATCGCGCGACCGCGCGTTTGCAGGTGGCCCGCCTCATCCTGTATCCGGTAAGATGGCGTATCGCGCTGCAATCGCCCCTCGGCGTCGTAGAGCGCGACGAAATCGGGACCGTCATAACCATAGCTCTGGTAGACATCGCGAACCAGATAAGGCGCGGCGGCGCGGGGGGCGTAGAAATACTGGATCACACCGCTAGCCACTGGCTCGACAATCATCGCCTCACCCGCGTTCGACACCCAGGCATAGGCATCGCGCCCTTCGAAGCGGAAGGCATAGTCGGGCGGTGCGGTGCCGATGGCCTGCGCCAGCCCCTCTGCACTGTCGATCCAGTAATAAGCCTCGATCGGCTCGGGAGCCGGAGCCGGAATGAACACAGGCGACATAGGTGCCGGACGCGAAACGGCCTTGGGATCGTATGGCCGTCCCGGGGCCGGTGCAGGTCCCGGAACGTAGACAGGCGTCGGCGCAAGCGCCGGGCGATAGATTGTTGGCGGAGCGGGCGGCGGCGTGGGGGGTGGTGGAGCCATGCAGCCTGCGAGCATCGCCAAACCGCCAAGCGCCGTAGCCTGCCCGAGCGCACTAGAATATTTCATCGCCTTGTTCCCCCCAAAACTCGTTGCTGAATCCCATCTGGCAGAAACAGGCTGGCTGGCAAGTGAATGAAGACGGCAATCCGGGTTCAGCTAAGCCCGTTGCGCAGCAGATCCTGGAGATGAACAATGCCAACCGGGCGACCATGATCGCCATCGACCACGAAAATCGCGGTGATGCGCCGTTCGCGCATCAATACCATCGCCGCCTGCAATTCGCAATCGAGCGGCACGGTGACGGCATGATCGCTCATCACCTCGGCAGCGGATTTGCCGGCCAATGTCTTGAACTGATGGCGCAAATCGCCGTCGGTAATCACACCGACCAGCACGCCATCGCCATCGACCACGCCGGCAATGCCCATGCCCTTGACGTCGATCGTCTCGACCACCTGATCGATGTCGGCCTCGGCCGGAACCAGCGGCATTCTCGCGCCACCGTGCATGATGCGCGACACGGGACGCAGCCGCACGCCGATCTGCCCGGCCGGATGCAGTCGCGCCAATGCACTGCGGCTGAAGCTGCGGCGCTCGGCGACCAATGTCGCCAGGACATCGCCCATGGCCATGGTCATCGCGGTCGATGCCATGGGCGCGACGCCGATGGGCCCACCCTCTGCCATGTCGGGCAGCAACAATATCTCTCGCGCCAGCACCGCCAGCCGCGATCCCCCCGCTGCGGTGATTGCCACAACCGGCACCCCGAGCGACGCTGCTTGCGCCGCCACGGCGTTGGTCTCCTCCGTCTCTCCCGAGACCGAGATCGCCACCAACACATCGCCCTCGATCATCTTGCCGAGATCGCCGTGGAGCGCGTCGGCGGCGTGCAAGAACAGCGATGGCGAACCGAGCGAGGCCAGTGTCGCTACGATCTTGCGCGCGGCGATGCCCGATTTTCCTAAGCCACTGACCACCACCCGCCCGCGACAGGCAACCAGCAGATCGGCGGCCAGCAGCACGCGATGATCGAGGGAGTCGGCCAGCGCCGCGAGCGCCGCTTCGCCAGCGCGCACCACGGCACGGGCCGATGCAAGCTCGTCCTCCGCCGATTGGGCGGCGATCAACCGAGGGGATATCGGGTTCATCAAAGGATAAAGTCGGCTGCAACCAATTGGTTCATCGTCACCGCGTGTAGCACGACAAAATCGCCATTGCCCAGCGCGATCGCCCCATCGTTGCCGACCTGGCTGAACACCGACTGGAGCTGCGCGAAGCTGGTGAAGCCGAAGGCGCGCACGTCGATGCGGTCACTGCCGCGCGCGAAATCGCCGATCACGTCGCCGCCGGTGCCGCGCCCGAAGACGAAGGTGTCGGTGCCGCCCTCACCGAACAGCACGTCGCCGCCGCCGAGCCCGTTGAGGATGTCGTCGCCTGCACCGCCAAGCAGGAAATTGCCCTGCGCGTTACCGGTGATGACGTTGGCCAGCGCGTTGCCGACGCCGAACGGGGTGTTGCCGAGCAGGGTAAGGTTTTCGATATGGTCGTAGAGGTAGAAACCCGCACCGTTGATGTTGGCGAAGACGATATCGGTGCCTTCGCTTGCCTGTTCGAAGACGAGGTCTGCGGGGGTATCGACGTAGAAGCTGTCATTGCCTGCATTGCCGTAGAGGAAATCGAAATCGCCTTGTCCGCTATCGCCACGGATCACGTCGTTGCCGTCTCCGCCGACGATGATGTCGGTATGGAAGCCAAGACCACCGTTCAGCACATCGTCGCCGTCTTGCCCGTAGATTTCGTCGGCATCGATACCGCCGTCGATGCTGTCGTTGCCGAAGCCGCCGACGATATAGTCAACGCCGAATTCACCAAACAATTGGTCGTCCCCGCTCTCGCCAAACAGGGCATCGCGTGCATCGCCGCCGCGGGCGATGTCATTGCCACCACCACCGATCAGCAGATTTTGACCGAAATTGCCGGTCAGCACATTGGCGAGGTCATTGCCGACGCCGAAATGGTTCGAGCTGAAGGCAGCAAGCGTCAGATTTTCGATATTGGCACCAAGATAGTAGCTGGTCATCGCAGCAACCGTGTCGGTGCCTTCGCCAGCCAGTTCGGCGACGATGTCGTTCGCGTTTTCGACCTTGAATAAATCGTTGCCAAGGCCGCCGATCATCACGTCTGCGCCCGCACCGCCGTCCAACTCGTCATTGCCGCGACCGCCATCAAGTCCGTCATCGCCGTCGTCGCCCTGTAGCAGATCATTGCCATCTTCGCCGTACAGCAGATCACGGCCCAGATCGCCGCTGGCATAATCATCGCCTCCGCCGGCGACGATACGATCGTCGCCATTGCCGCCGTACAGGGCATTGCTCGCTGCGCCGGCAATCAATAAGTCGTTGCCGTCGAGTCCGGATACGCCCCGCTGGGTCGAATTGATCTCGCGCGCTGGCTGGCTAAGGTCGCCGACGTTGATCACATCGTTAAAATCGGTGCCCAAGATCATGCGATAGGATTCGAAATTACGCAGGCTGCCCGAGCCATTTGATACCACGCCGCCGGCAGCCAACCCGCTGAAATCGACCACGACGGCCGAACCGGTCGGGCGCATGTCGATGGAGAAGGCATCGATCCCGCTGCCGCCATCGGCGCTGTCGTTCAGACCGAAGACCAGCAAATCATTGCCGCCTTCGCCCAGCAACTGGTCGGCCTCCAGCCCGCGATCGAGCGAATCGCCGCGTGAGCCACCGGAAATGAGAGTGTCGTTGCCGGCCGCGCCTGTCAGCGTGTCGGTCCCGCCTTCGCCCACAAGATAATCGTCCAGCGTGCCGCCGGTCAGCCGGTCATGGCCATCGCCGCCGAACAGCGACCCGGCCGACGTCGCGAGCGCCAGGACATCATTGCCCCTGCCCAGTTGTGCATCGATACTCTCGAAATTGAGCAGGATGATTCCGTCCTGAAAGCTGGCGTTGGGGTCGTTGGTCACCACCGCCGCGCTCAGGCTGAGATCGATGCTGACGCTATCGTTGCCAGCACCGCCGTCGAGCAGAATCCGCCACGGCGATGCGGTGCCGTTGAGCAGGACGGTGAAGTTATCCTCCCCGCTGCCGCCGCGAAATTCGAAATCCTCGATCTCGAAGGTGCGTGTTTCATTACCCTGACCTGGACCGAAAAAAGTCGCTTCGATCTGGCTACTGCGCGCTTGAAACACGCCGCGCACCCCTTCGGTGGTTGCACGCTGATCGAGGATCAGGCGATCATATCCGCCGCCACCGCGCAGATTATCCTGTCCGGCCGAGCCGATAAACAGATCTGGACCGCCAGTGCCGTCGACGAATTCCGATGCGGGCGTGGTTTCGATGCGGTTGAAGGTCAGCGGCGCTCCGTTAGGGGCGAGGCCGGCGAAATTATATGCCGTAAGGCTGGTCGCCACGACATTGCGCAACGTCATGTAGGTGACGAAGCTGCCATCGGCGTTGGGTGAGACCTGCACCAGCGTATCGTTGCCGTCCTGAAGCAGACGGAGATAGCCGGTGGCAAAGGGATTGGTGTTGGACTGCCAGTTGGACGTACCGGGCAGCCAATCGGCGAGCTGGAGTTGGTCGCCGCTATCGCCCGCAGCAAAATCCGTCACCGTCAGCCTGATGGTGTTGGTAAAATCGGTGATAAAACCTGTGCGCGCCTGTCGGATAATGTCCTGCCCGGTGCCGAGGGTGATTTCGTGCCGACCCTTTTCGGCAAAAATTTCGACCAGATCATTGCCGTCCCCGCCATCGATCGTGGTTGTTGCGTTGCCGCCTCGCTCGAACACGAAATGGTCGTTGCCGATCCCGCCTTCGGCGCGGACGATGTCGCCTTCGGATCCATTGATCTGGATGCGGTCGTTGCCCGCCTCCCCGTACAGAAAATCACTGCCCGTGGTGAAATCGACGGTGTCGTCACCATCGCCGCCGAAAACCTGATCGTTGCCCGTGCCGCCCGAAACATAGTCATTGCCGATGCCGCCACGGACGATGTCATTGCCACCTCCGCCGGTCAGGAAATCATTGCCGCCTTCGCCGTTGATCGTGTCGGCACCGGTATCATCCTGGACCAGATCGTCGCCATCGCCTGCGTTGACGGTGTCGTCCCCCTGACCGGGGAATATCTCGTCGCGTCCGGAAGTGCCGGCCAGCGTGTCGTTGCCAGCGGTGCCATTGATTTGAGCCACGATGCCTCCGTCGAATTTGTCCGAAAAATCAATCTGCCGATGCCGCCGGTCAATGCTCAAAAGCCAAGCATTGCACAACGGCATTCATGTCATGGCGACGCGCCAACGGTCTGTATCAAATCGCAAAATCCGCAGCCACCAACTGCGCCATCTGCACTCCGTGCAGCACCACCAGATCGCCATTGCCGAGCAGTATTGCACCGATATTACCGTCCTGCACGAACATCGACTGGAGCGCGGCGAAGCTGCCTATGCCGAAGGCGGTAAGGTCTATGCGGTCGGTGCCGCGCTGGAAATCGCCGATGACATCGCCGCCGGTGCCTCTGCCAAAGACGAACAGGTCGGCTCCGGCTTCTCCGAACAGCACATCATTGCCCATTCCGCCGTCGATGCGGTCATTGCCTGCGCCGCCGAGCAGGACGTTCTGGATGGCATTGCCGGTGATGATATTGTTCTCGACATTGCCGACGCCAAAGGTGGTGGTGCCCATCAGCACCAGATTCTCGACGTTGGCGTAGAGATAGAGCCCGCTGTTCGTGCCCCTGATATCGGCAAACACCGTGTCGGTGCCGCCGTCTAAGGCTTCGAAGGTCAAATCGTCGCCGGTGTCGACATAATAGGCGTCATTGCCCGCGCCGCCGTCGAGCAGGTCATAGTCGCCGAGGCCGCTGTTGCCGAACAGCGTGTCCCGGTCGTTGCCGCCGACCAGGATGTCGGTGGCGAAATCGCTGCCACCGGTGAGCACATCAACACCTTCCCCGCCATAAAGCGCGTCGGCGTCGACGCCGCCAGTGAGGATGTCATCGCCGTCGCCGCCGATCAGGGTGTCGATACCGGCTTCGCCGATCAGCGAATCGCTGCCGCTTTCGCCGAACAGCAGATCGTTGCCGCCCGCGCCCGCGATACTGTCATCGCCCGCGCCGCCGATGATCAGATTGGCACTGGCGTTGCCGCCCATCTGGTTGTTGAGATCGTTGCCGACGCCGAAGATCGCGCCGCCCCGATCGTCCATCTGCAGATTTTCGACATGCGCGAACAGATAATGGCTGGCGAATGCGACGACGACGTCGGTGCCGCCGCCCGCTCCTTCGAAGATCACATCGCCCGCATCGTCGACATAATAGGCATCGTTGCCGCCATCGCCGCCCATCCGGTCCGCGCCTGTGCCGCCGTCGAGGAAGTCGACGCCGTCACCGCCCGACATCAGATCGTCGCCCTCCTGACCGTAGAGCACGTCGCCGTCGTTGCCGCCGTCGAGCACATCGTTGCCTTCGCCACCCTGCAACTGATCGACGCCGCGTCCGCCGAACATGCGGTCATCACCGTCGTTGCCATTGAGGAAATCATCGCCGTCGTCGCCGAACAGCAGATCGATGCCAAGCCCGCCGATGGCGAGATCGTCGCCAGTGCCACCGCGCAGTTCGTCATCGCCTTCGTCGCCGACCAACTGGTCGTTGCCCGCCTCGCCTTGAATCACGTCGATGCCCGCGCCGCCACGAAGCTGATCGAAGCCGTCGCCGCCGAACAAGCGATCGTCGCCATCGTCGGCGTAGACGTCGTCGTCACCGGCATTGCCGTTGATCTGATCCGCGCCGTTGCCCGCGCGGATCAGATCATTGCCATCGCCGCCGCGCAGCGTGTCTCGGCCATCGTCGCCGTCGAGCCGGTCATTGCCGTTGCCGCCCTGCAGCAGATCGTCGCCACCCCCGCCGAGCAGGACATCGTTGCCCGACAAGCCGTTGAATTCGTCGGCACCGCTCCCACCGTGCACCGTGTCATTGCCGCCGCCTGCGGTGATGCGGTCGCGGCCGCCATCATACTGCGCTTGCTGGATTACGATGTCGCGGGTGTAGCCCTCACCGATGATGATGAAATCGCTCTGGCGGGTGCGCGCGAAAATCTCGACGATCTCGATGTTGCTCACGGTCGATACCGGGCCGTTGTCGCCGTAGCGGTAGGTGCCGGTGCCGCCGCTCCATATCGCCGAAAAGTCGAGCAGCAGCGGGACGCTGGGGCCGTTGACCGGTTCGGTCCCGGCCCCGCTGATTTGCAGCCTGTCAATGCCGGTTCCGCCGTCGATCACCAGAGTCTGCGCGACGTTGCCGCCCGCCTGGATGACATCGTCACCTGCGCCGCCGCGCAGCGTGCCGCCCGTCCCCACCGAGGCGATCAAATCCGCGCCGTCGCCGCCGTCGAGGATGTCCGCCGCGCCTAGCCCAAGCACATAATCGTCGCCCGCGTCGCCCAACAGGGTGCCTGTGCCAATAACCCGGTCATCGCCTTCGCCGCCGGACAGGATGTTGACGCCGATATCGTCATACAGCCGGTCTTCGCCCGCGCCGCCCTCATGACGATCATCGCCGCGTTGCAGGTTGTTGTGAAAAACGAGGAACGGTGTGCCAAGATTGTCGTCGCCATCGCCGCCCATCAACACGTCATTGCCGTCGCCACCGAACAGAACATCATTGTCCAGCCCGCCCAGTGCAACATCGTCGCCGCCATAGCCGATGATCTCGTCCGCGCCCGCGCCGCCCTCGATATGGTCGTTGCCGTTGCCGAGGTAGAGTCCGTCGTTGCCGCTGCCCGAGATGACGCGGTCATTGCCGCCGCTGTCAAAGACGGTGAGGTCTTCGGCATGATCCTTGCCGACGATCAGCACATCGTCGAACTGGGTGCCGAGATAGGAGTGCAGCCGCTCGACGCTGGTGATGCTGCCGCTGCCGAAAGTGGCAGTGCCGCCAGTCCATAGCGCGGAAAGGTCGAGCGTGCTGGGGCCGGTCTCACTGAGCAGATTGATCGCCAGCGCATCGATGCCGGTGCCTCCATCGACGATGGAGTAGCCGCCCGCGACCATGAAATCGCTGCCCGCCCCGCCGTTGATCCGGTCGAACCCGGTGCCGCCGAACAACGCGTCGTCTCCGTCTTCGCCGTTCAGCCTATCGTCGCCTGCCTCGCCCGACAGCGAGTCGATGTCCGCGCCACCATTAAATATGTCATTGCCCTCGCCACCGAAAGCATGGTCGAGGCCATCGCCGCCGTTGCCGATGTCGTTGCCATCGCCGGCATAGAGATAGTCATCGCCGATATTGCCGTTCAGCACATCGTCGCCGTCATACCCGTAGATATTGTTGTTACCGCGATTGCCGGTGATGGTGTTGTTCAGCGCGTTGCCGCCGCCTTCGGCATCGGCGGAGCCGACCAACCGCAGATTTTCGATAGTCCCCGGCAGTGTGACCCGACCGGCTGACTCGATGCTGTCGATGCCGCCTGCATCGACGATATAGTCGAGAAATTCGCCCAGATTGCCGCGATAGAGATCGTCGCCCACCCCGCCATCGGCGCGGAAGTTGAGGCCGGTTTCGATGATCTCGATGATATCGTTGCCGTCGCCGCCGTCGAGCAACCCATCGACGCCGCCACCGCTCAGGAAGTCATTGCCGCCGTCACCGAGCAGCCGCTTCTCGCTGCCGCTTGCATAGATGATATCATCGCCGCCGCCGCCGGAATATTGCCCTTCTGAGTCAAGATTGTCTTCGATGACGTCATTACCCTCGCCGCCGGAGATCGAGTCACCGACTCCACCGCCGCCGAACAGACGGTCGTTGCCAGCGCCGCCAATGATGATCTCGCTGCTGAAACCACCGGTGATCTGGTCATCCCCCTCACCTCCATCCATCGTGACGGACATGCCTTGGCCGGAGATGACGTCGTTACCGCCTTCGCCGTACGCTTCGTCACCGCTGATTGTGCCGCCCGTTTCGATGACATCGTCGCCTTCGCCACCACGGATGACGTCAGAATCGATCCCGCCAATGATGCGATCGCGGCCTGCGCCGCCGAAGATCTGATTATTGCCGACAACTCCATTCAGCACATCGTCGCCGTCGCCACCGTCGATATAATCATCACCGAAATCGCCGAAAATTTGGTCATCGCCACCGTTGCCGAATAACCTGTCATTCTCGCTCTGGCTTGGGCCGGTGCTGTCACCGTCGCCATAGATGATGTCGTTAGCCGCAGTGCCCGAGAAGAAATCGTCCCCGCCGCGTCCGATAAACTCGACGCCCAGCGGGTTGTTGGAGTTGGTCAGCGCGAGCTGCGACATGTCGAAAAAACTGTCGCGGTGGGTGCCGCGAATGATTGGCCGCACCGCATTATCGTTGTCGAAAACCTCGAACCCTTGAATGATGCCGGGAAAGTCGATGGTTACTATGCCGTCGAGCACGAGCGTGTCGCGGCCGGCGCCGCCGTCGATGAAATTCTGGCGGTTGTCCCCGAACAAGATGATGCGATCATCGCCCTCTCCGCCCAACGCGTGATCGGCGAAGCCACCATCTTCGATATCGAAACTGCCGATGCGGATGATGTCATTGCCCGCTCCGCCGTCGAGCCGGTCATAGCCGCGCTCATCGGTCAGCCGGTCATCGCCAGCACCACCCTCGATCACATCATCACCGCGGCCGCCATCGACGACATCGTCGCCGTCGCCCGCCGCTACCGCATCATTGCCTTCGAGTGCGGTGATGGTGTCGGCTTCTGCTGTTCCCGGCAGCACATCATTGCCCGACGTTCCGACGATCACGGCCATGGTGCGACTCTCCCGCTAAATACTTCTGTCACCGAAATGAAATGCGGCGCAGTTCGGCAAGACTAAGCTGCTTTGCGGCGGTTGAACAGCCGATGAATAGCGCGCCGCTCCGCCTACCGCCGAAACACCAGCATATGATCGATAGTGTGCGGCATGGCGAACAGCGCCTCACGGGTGATCGGTTGCACGCCTTCGCGATAGTCGATGATTTCGAGGCTGAAACCCTCGGCCAATATTTCGTCGAGGAAGCCGCCGGCGTTGGCGAAGCGCTGGACGGTGAATTCCATGAAGATGGTCAGCGGGCGTTTGCGCGCGAGGATGGCGGTCATGCCGTGCCAGACATTCTGCTCATACCCCTCGACATCCATTTTGATGAAGTCGGCGTCGAGTGCCTCGGGGATCGAATCGAGGCGGCGCACGGGGATGGTCGGCAGCCCGCCGGTCGGCGCGACGGTGCGGCCGCCGCCAGGCTGGTCGGTGCGCACCTCCATCACCACCTCGCCCGCCTCGGCCCCCAGCGCGCAGTCGTAGACGGTGGTAAAGCCGGCAAAGCCGTTGACCTCGACGCTCTTGCGCAAGCGACCGACCAGATTGTCATTGGGTTCGAACGACAGCATCCGCCCTTCGGCGCCGGTCAGGTCGGCAAGCAGCAGGGTGAAATAGCCGAGGTTCGCGCCGATATCGAGCACGGTGGAGCCGCGCGGCACCATCTTCAGCATCGCCTCGGTCACCCACATTTCCCAATAGCCTTCGAGCAGCAGATGGCTGGCGATGCCGATATCGCGGGTGTCGACATACATTTTATAGCGGCCGAGGATGCGGCACAGCGCGGTATGATCGCCCAGATAAACCGAGCGGCACAGGCTGCGAATTTCCGATTCCACATCCTCGCGCGGGTAACGGAGGATGCGCCAGATATCGTAGATCGGCAGCGGCTCGGTCATGCGGTTTTCTCCTTGAGGGTGCGGCCCCATGCAGCGATGCGCCCGCCGATCGACGCGCGCGCAGGGACTGCGCCGCCTTGCGCCAACCGCGCGACGAGTTGCTCGACGGTGCAGGGTTGGCCGGTGTCGGGATCGGCATAGAGCGGATAGGCGATCAACACGGCGTGGACCAGTTCGGCCAGCGACAGTCGCCGGGTGCGACGGGGGATCGGGGCCATGTCGTGCGTCAGCCCCCAACCGGCGTAGAATGGTTGGCCGTGCGTCACCACCTCGCGCCCACGCAGCAGCGCCTCGAACCCGGTTTGCGAGGACAGCACATGCACGGCATCGGCGCGGTCGAGCAGCGCGTTGAGATCGGCATCGGGCGCGACCAGATCGGCATGCGGTACGCTCGTCGCGCCGCGGCGCAGGCCCGAGACGACATCGGGATGCGGTTTGTAGACGATGAAGGCGTCGGGCTCGGCTGCGCGCACCCGCGCCAGCAATTCGGCCATGTCGGCGATGCCCGCCGCGCCGCAGATCACCGAGCGATCGTCGGCCACCTGTCCGGGTACCAATATGACGCGCCGTCCGGCAGGTAGATCGACGTGGCGGCCGCCCAGCTGATATTTGGTGACTCCGCCTGTGCGGATCAGGTCGATCAATCGCTCCGCGCGGGCAATGTCCGCCGCGTAGGGCGCGCCCTGCTGGAGCATATCCTCCAGATCGCTCGGCCCCGACGGGTCATAATGTGGGCGTAACCGATCGATCACCAGCGAACAGGGCTGGACCAGCCCCGCGCCGAGCCCGCGTGAGCGGATGAAGCCATCTTCTATCGACCAGACCGGAACAACTGCATCGCGCGCTTTGTCGATCAGACCATCGGGCGCGCGCGACAGCCAGCAACCGATCGCGCCGCCGCGCTCGCGGGCGATGCGCACCGCCGCATCGGCATCGCGCGCCACCGGCAGATCGGCGCCGAGCATCGCAAGCACCCGCGCGCGCTTCCAGCGGGAAATGCCCGCCACGCAAGCCAGCCCGTCCGCCCGCGCCGCCCTATGGACGGCAGCCTGCGCCGCCGTACCGGTCATCGCGTCAGCAGATCGACGGTGAGCGCTGGCGATGTCAGCTGGTTGATCATCTGGATGAACTTGCCGATCTGGTCGGACCGGCTGTTGGCGATCAGCACCACGTCGCGCGGCTGCATCTGGAAGCGTTGCGCCGCGAAAAAGCTAGTCGGCTGCGACAGGTCGAGGCGGAAGATCGTCGGCACCTCGCCATCGGGCGTCTCGACATAGCGGAAGACGAAGATACCGCGCAAATCGGCGCGATTGTCGAGCGGACCACCGGCGCGCGCCACCGCCTCGCTGAGCATCAGCCGATCGGCCTCGAAGGCGATCTCGGCGACGCTCTGCGCTGCGCCGAGCACGGTCAGCGAGCGGGCGTCGCGGGAGAGCGCGATGCGGTCGCCCGGCAACAGCCGGACATTGGCACGGCCATCGGGCGCAATGGCCGATAGGCGCGCGCTGACGCTGGCTTCGGCGCGGGTCAGCGTGACGATGGTATCGGCGGGGCGGTGCTCGGGTCCTCCGGCGATCGCCACCACGTCGAGCAACCTCTCGCCCGCCGGGGTAAGCAGCACGCGCCCCGGCGTCTTGATGTCGCCGCCGACGATGACGCCGTGCCCCGGCCCCTGCTCGCCCGAGACGACGACCTGCGCGTTCTGCGATTGCCCGCGCAGGCGGCGGGCGATCTCGCGGGCCAGTTCTTCGTGCGTCCGCCCTTCGGCGGCGACTGAGCCCACGTACGGGATCAGGATAGCGCCGCCTTCTGGCACGATCATCGCCGGCAGACTCCGCCCCGAAGCCTCGGGGGCGGAGGAACCGCTGAGGCCGCCATCGCGCCCGATCGGTGAGAACAGGCCGTAGCCGATCTCGTAGATCGTCACCGTCAGCCGGTCACCGGTGCGGATCCGCCCGCCATCATAGCCAGTATCGACCAGCCGCCAGTCGGGCAGCGCATCGCTGCGCGGGGCCGATTCATAGCCGCTGGCGATGTCGATCAGCTGGATGGGCCGCCCGTCGATCTCCTGCGGCATCGTCACCTGCCGCGCGGTCGGCGCACCAGCCGGAAGGCTGGCGCATCCGGTGAGTGCGGCAGCAAGCAGCAGGGCGGGGACGAGCGTGCGCATCACCGCTGGAGTACAGTCTGGTACATCGACTGCAAGCGTTGCCGATATCGCTCCATCGAATACTCTCCGGCCTGCACGCGCCCCGCTGCGGAGAGGCGCGCGCGCAAACCGGCATCTTCGTCGAGCCGCCGCAAGCCCGCCGCGATATCGGCGGTCGAATAGGGATCGACAGTCAGCGCGGCATCTCCGACCACCTCGGGCAGCGACGATGTGTTGCTGGTCAGCACCGGCGTGCCGAGCTGCATTGCTTCTAGCGCAGGCAGGCCGAAGCCTTCGTAGAGCGAGGGGAAAGTCACCGCCTTCGCCCCGCGCACCAGCCGCATGAGGAGCTGGCGGGGCAGATAATCGATACGGCGGATAGTCTTGAAGGTCGCTTTCAGCGGCTGCACCTCGTCGCGTTGCAGCAGCCGCAGCTCGACATCGCTGCCCCAGGCCCGCGTGCCGACGATGACCAGCGGGGTCTTCAGCCCGAGCGACAGATAGGCCTCGATCAGCCGCCCGACATTCTTCTTGGGTTCCACCGCGCCGAAAAACAGAAAATAGCCGCGAAAATCGAGGTTGAAGATCGATTTGATGCTGGCGGCAATATCCTCGTCGCTCAGCGCCTCTATCGCGGGGGGCACGCTGACCGCCTGATAGGTGTTGGTGATTTTGCCGGCGGCCTTGGGGAACTGCCGGACGATATCGTCGAGGCTGGCCTGACTAACCGTGCAGATATGGTCGGCCTTGTTCACACAGGCGCGGATCAGCTTGTAATAGGCCCGCTTGTTATCGAGGCTGGCGAACGGCAACCGCAGCGGCACCAGATCGTGCAGCGTGTAGATGTTCTTGGCGCCGACCAGCTTTACCGGCAGCGGATAGGTCCAGTGCATCACCTTGGGCGGCTTGGGCACGGTCACCGGCATGAATAGGCGAAAGCGGCGGAAATGGCGTACCGCCTGATCGAACAGATCGGGGGAGGTATACAGCCGGTCGAAGGCCGGGGTGCGGTTGGCGAACTGTTTCCACACGACATTGCCATCGGTCGGGATGTCGCGGGCGCGCTTGGCGCGACCCAGCATCGATATCTCGCGCCACCAGGCGAAGGAGCCATAGATCGGCGATTTGGTCTGATGCTCGCCGCCGAGCGCCTCGTAGAACATGATCTCGCGCAGGCGGCGGTTGAACGGCGCGCGCAGACCGTACAGCCCTTCGACCTCGCACCCCATGCCCTTCAATGCGACGCTGAGGTTGTTGGCGTAGGTCGATACCCCCGTGCCGCGCGGCAGCGCCAGGTTGAACCCGTCGATCATCACTTTGCTGGGGGGCGACACGGATGCGAATCTCGCTTTTCTTATTTCCAGCCGCCGCCTAGAGGATCGGCAGCCGATTGGCAAAAGAACAGCGGTCATCGTTCGGGCAGCACAACAGATGATCCGCCTCAGCAAAGTCAGCAAATATTATCCGACCCGCAGCGGCCGTGCGACCGTGCTGTCCAACATCGATCTCAGCATCGCGCCGGGCACTGCGCTCGGCATCTGCGGGGCCAATGGTGCGGGCAAATCGACGCTGCTGCGGATCATCGCCGGTGTCGAGCAGCCCTCGTCGGGCAGCGTCGAGCGCGGCATGAGCGTATCCTGGCCGATCGGCTATGCCAGCGCCTTCCAGAGCAGCCTGTCGGGCGCGGACAATGTCCGTTTCATCGCCCGCATCTATGGCCGCCCGATTGCCGAGACGCTCGCCTTCGTCGATGATTTCGCCGAACTCGGCGCCTATCTGGGCGAGCCGATCCGCAACTATTCGGCCGGCATGGTGGCGCGGCTGGCCTTCGCCACCTCGCTCGCGGTCGATTTCGACTGCTATCTGGTCGACGAGGTGATTACTGCGGGCGACGAACGCTTCCGGGCACGCTGCGAGGAGGCGATGCAGCGCCGCCGGGCGACGGGGACGCTGATCTTGGTCAGCCATGATCCCGATACGCTGCGCCGTTATTGCGACGACGGGGCGGTGATCGATGACGGGCGGGTGATCAGGACGGATGGCATCGAAGAAGCGATCGGCTGGTTCCAGCGGCAGGTTGCGAATTAGAGATGTTGCACGAATTGCTCCAAACTTCACAAAGATTCACGCCCGATCCACTCTTTCAAAGTGCGCCCATGCAGAAATATTGTGCAAACCGGGTAATGCGCGCAATATTTCACCTTTCGCTGTAGGCGCGGAATTGGAGCAGCGCGTGTGGCGCGATTATGGGAAAATCCAGCCCTACGCCCGATGCTCTCGCACGCCCGCCAGCAGCAGCCAGCCAATCGCAAAGGCCGCCAGCAGCGCGGCGAAGATCGTCGCGGTGGTGCGCACCGGGCGCGGCGCATAGGGCCGCTCGGGCAGGTTGGGTTCGGTGATGGCAACGATGAACAAGCGTTGCCGGTCGCCCTGCGACCGCGCCGACTCAAGGCTGGCACGCGACAGGTCATAGCGTTTGGCGGCGAATTCCTGCCGCAGTTTCAGCTGCTCATATTCGGCCAGCCGCCGCGCCTGCGACTGCGACGATCCGGTCGATGACGCACGCTGCGCGCCCAATTGCCCCTCCAGCGCAGCGACCCGGCTGCGCATGGCCACCACCTGCGGTGCATCGGCCGACAGATAGTTGCGCATATCGGCGAGGATCGCGCGTTGCCGCGCCAGTTCGCTTTCCTGCTCGCTTTGTTGGCGGATATCGGCGGCGCTGTTGGCCTGCGGGTCGAGATCGCCGGTCAGATCGCGAAAGCCGGTCAGCCGTCCCTGAATGGCGTTCAGCTCGCTCTCGGCCTCGCCCACCTCATCTTCGGCGCTACGCGTCGCACTGGCGATGGCGCGGGTGTTGAAGCGGTTGACCCGATCCTCACCCATCGCCAGCAACGCGCGGGCAATGGCCTGAGCCTCGCTTGGCGCAAAGGCGCGCACCGCGACGCGAGTGATGCCGTCATCGGGATTGAACGAGACATCGATGCGCTTGCGGTAATAATCGAGTACGCGTTCATCGAGCGCCGCAGGATCGAGCCGCGACAGCGGGTCGATCCCCTGTTTGGAATAGAGCGCAGCGACATCGAGCCTGCGCGCCTTCAGCGCCAGCACCGCATCCCAGGACAGCAGAAACTCGCGGATCCCCTGCGCCTCGCGCTGCGCCCCCGATACCGCGCTGCCGATCCCCAATATCTGCCCCAGCCCGCCGGGCGCGGCAGGCTCTGGCTGCATCCCGCGAATGACGAAGGCGGTGCGCGACTGATACTGGTTGCTGGCGAACAGGAACAGATAGACCGCGCAGACCAGCGTCGGCAGGATGACCAGAGCCACAAAGGCGCGGACGGGCGTCAGCCCCAGCCGCGAGCGCACCGCGCCGGTTTCCGCCTCATCATTCACCACTGCTTCGCTCACGACAGATCGATCCCCGGCCTGATAGCGCGGATGGCGGCGAGGCCCGCCAGCGTCAAGCCGCAACATACCGCAATCGGATAGGCGACGCCGGCGTTGCCGGGCGGATAGCCATCGAACTGGCCCAGCTTGAGCAGTTCGAACATCGGCACGGTCGGGAACCATGCCGCCACGTCGCGCCAGTCCTGCGGCAGCCAGGACAGTGCGAAGAACGCCCCTGATAACGGCATGGCGAGATAGAGCAGCGGGTGGATCAGCCGCCCGAATGCTGCGCTCATATGGCTGCCCGCCGTCACCAGCATGGCGAGCCCGAATGAGAACCACGCGACCAGCAGCACCGCGCCCGCGACCAGCACCGGATCGGCAACAGGATCGGACAGATCGAGCATCCATACCGCCGTCAGCAGGATGGTCAGCACGGTCACCGTGCTGGCCAATTCGAGCAGGCTGCGCGCGGCAATCATGTCGAACAGCGTCACCTGCCGGTGGTTGAGCAGTGGGCGATTGCCCTCCAGCAGCGTCTCGGCGCGGCTGACGACCGACCGGAACATGATAAACAGCGTGTAGCCGCCGATGGCGAAGGGCACCGGGCGGATGCCGCCGGAAAAGGGCAGATGCTGCGACGAATGCAGCAGCGCCACCGCCACCGCCAACAGCATCGGTTCGGCGAACAGCCACAGATAGCCGATATTCTGCCGCCCGAACCGCGTGTGCAGCTCGCGCAGGATCAGCGCGCCGATGACGTCGGCCTGCACTCGCGCCGGATGGCGGGTGCGGTTCATGCGAGCCGGTCGGCGAAGTCGAGGATGGAGGCGAAATGCGCCGCCCACTCAGGTCGCCGCCATTGCGCCAGCCGCGCGATCTGCGCCGCACGCACTGGCGAGCCCGGCAGCGCATAATCGCGGATCGCCCCGATCCACCCCGGCCCGTCGAGCGGATCGAGGTAGGTCGGAACGTCACCGGCAAATTCGCGATAGACCGGCAGATCGGCGGCGATCACCGGGGTGCCTGCGGCCAGCGCCTCGGCCACCGGTAGGCCATAGCCCTCGGCAAAGCTCGGCATCAGCAGCGCAGTTGCGCCGGCCATCAACCCGGCCAGCTCGCCGTCACCGACCCGCCCGCGCTCTTCGACGAACGGGTGGATGGCGTCGCAGCGTTCGAGCAGATCGACCACCATCTCATTCTCCCACCCGCGCCGCCCGACGACGGTGAGGCGCGGCATAGCCTCGGGGGCGAGCGTTTCGGCCATCCGTCGCCAGGCATGGAGCAGCAGCAAGTGGTTCTTGCGCGGCTCGATGGTGCCGATGCAGAGGAAGGTCGGGCACCCGGGATGGGCAGGTGTCGGTGCGGCAACTGTGGGAGCATCGATACCGAACGGCGCGACCAGCAGCGGCACATCGCGCGCCGTCGTATCGGCAAAGCGGCGCAGCGACACCGCCGTCGCCGCCGAATTGACGATGATGCCGTCGGCATGATCGAAGGCATGGCGCATCCGTGCCGCGTGCCGCGTCGTCCCTTCCTCCCGCGCATATTCGGGATGGGTGCAGGGAATCGCATCATGGATGAACAGCAGCAGCCGTCCGTTGGCGGGGCGCGAGCGCTCGACCGCCCGGGCCTCGTGCAGCCGTTGGTGCGACAGGCTCAGCACGGTCGCATCGCCGCCCAGCCGTGCGCGCGACGATCCGGCGAGCAGTCTCGCCAGCGCCGCGCGCGCATCGCCGACGCGGGCACCATGCCAGCGCCTGCCGAGCTGATCGATGAAACTGGCAACGGCGACCTGCGGGAAACTGCGATGCCCCAACCCCGGCACCCAGGCGTGAAAGGCGACCGGGCGTTCGGTCACGCCAAGCAGATGCCGCGCCCAGGCGAACTCGACCCGGTCGATTCCGGTCGGCGTCGGGTGATGCGGGCGGCACACCAGCCGGGTGATATCGAGCGCCAGCGGCGAGGTGCGCGCAGGCGCAGCGGCGATAGGCCGCTCCGCAACGATCGGACTGTCGCGATCAGCCATGCCGCGCACCTGTCAAACGTGCGCCTGCGTTGCGCACCAACAGATCGAGCGCCTGCTCCGAATGGAAACCGCCGTTGACCAGCGCCGTTGCGCGGAGCACGCGGCAGAATTGATCGAAGCGCGCGCGGCTGACGCTGCCGGGGGCCGACCAGAAACGGTCGAGCGGCACGTCCGCCGTCAACCCGTCGATCCGATAAACCGCATCGCCCAGTGCCAGCACCGGTACCGCGCGGCGCAATGCCAGCGGTCCGACCGTGCTGTTGACGGTTACCACCCCACTGGCGCGCATGAGGATAGTATCGAGATCGCCGCGTTCGATGAAGACGACCCGTTCGGATATACCCAAAGCCGCTGCCCGCGCATCGACCACCCCGCGCCAGCCGCACACATCGGGGTCTAGCGGATGGCGTTTGACCAGCAGTCGCACACTACCGGGCGCATGGTCCGCAAACGACGCGAGGATGGCATCGACTGCGGCGATCATCGCCGCGAAAGGCGAATGGTGGGTCAGTTGCGAATCGCCATCGAGTTGCAGTGGCAGCAGGAAATAGGGTGCGTCGCCGATCCGCTCCAGCCCTGCCTCAGTCGCCGCCCGCTCGGCCATCCGCCGCGACCAGCGCCGTATCCACGCATAGGTCTCGTGCACGGCGGAGGCACTGCGGTGGCCGCGGAAGTGGCGAAACAGCGGCGACAGCGCGACCGATGCGGTGTGATGCGCGATCGATTCACGCGCGCGCCGCGCAAACAGATTGGGCACTTCGACCACCGGCTCATCGAGCGCGATTGCGGCATCCAACGCCGCGAGCGCCGCGCCGCTGCGGGGCAGCGCCGAATAGCCATTGACCCCGCCCTGCTCCAGCGTGACCCAATATGGCCTGAGATACCCCTCCTCGAAGACATGCACCGGCACGCCAAGCCGCCGCGCAACATCATGCGCGGCGATGTGCAGAGGGCGGCAATCGCCGAACAGGATGATGTCGGTCACGCGACGGCTGGCGAGCACATGCTCAAGCCAGGCCGACCATGCCTCAGCCCGATCGCGAAACGGGAGGCAATCGCGCCATCCCCAATCGAGCAGATCGCCGCCGCTGAAGGCCACCCGCGTGCACCGATGACCGTCGGTATGCAGCGCGGTTGCAAGCCGCCGGAAAAATGGGCCCGGCAGACCTTGCAGGAACAAAAAGTGCCGCTCGCTTGGCTGGGCCAAGCTGCGGCCCGGACCGCTGGCCATGATATCGCTTTTCACCCGCCCTTACCCGACCGTCTGTCGCTGCGCCGCCAGCGCGCGATGGGCGAGGAAATCGGCGGCCAGCGCCTCGAACCGGTCGAGCGGCCACGCCGTCGCCGGATCGGACCAGGCCGCAGCCGGATCGGGGTGGGTTTCGGCGAACAGCCCGTCGACCCCCGCTGCTGCTGCGGCGCGCGCCAGCAACGGGATAAAGGCGCGGTCGCCCGACGACACCCCGCTCGCCCCGCCGGGCCGCTGGACGCTGTGCGTCGCATCGAAAATGACCTGGCACCCGGTCGCTGCCAATACCGCGACCCCCCGAAAATCGACGACCAGATCATGATGGCCGAAACTGGTGCCACGCTCGGTCAGCCAGATGCGCTCGATCGGCGCACCCGCAGTAGTCGCCTTGGCGACGACATGCGCCATGTCTGCGGGCGCAAGGAACTGGCCCTTTTTGATATTCACCGTCCGCCCGCTCGCCGCCGCCGCCGTCACCAGATCGGTCTGGCGGCAGAGGAAGGCGGGGATTTGCAATATGTCGATCTGCTCGGCAACGGCATCGACCTGCCCCGCCTCATGCACGTCGGTCAGCACGCGCAGGCCGGTCTCGGCACGAACCCGCGCCAGCAGCGCCAGCCCGTCGACCATCCCCGGTCCGCGCCGCGATGTGCCGGAGCTGCGGTTGGCTTTGTCGAACGAGCTTTTGAAGATGATCTCTTCGCCCAAGCGCTGGCCGATATCGGCCAGCCGCCGCGCCGTCGCCATTATCAGCGCCTCGGTCTCGATCACACAGGGGCCGGCGATGATCACGGAAATACTGGCCTTCGCCGATAGTGCGGGGGGGGATGGTGGCAGTCGCAAACTTGCCAGACGTGGTCAAGCAGCATGGATATGACAGTAGCATGACATGCCCGGGGCCACCCGCGACATGAACGGCATGGCAGGGTAACGACGCGCTCGAATATGGAGCGTCGCTGGCTGTTGCGCCGTGCGCGCTAAATCTTGGACGGCACCACGCAATAGCCCGACAATAGAGGATGACAGCGAAGCGTAATTCCGCCAAATCCTTGCGAGATACTGGGCCGCCCCCGCGACCCTGATGACAAGGACGATCATGGCCAACCCCGCCAATCTGTTCAGCGTGCCGCGAACCGGCAACGTCTACATCGATTCGCTGCTGCATTCGACCGCGTTTCGACCTGGATCGACGATAACCTATGTATTGCAGGGCAATCCCGGCGACACCGGCCAGTTCGGCGGCGCGGCATGGGCGGCCAACGGCCTGCGCCAAAGCTTCACCAATTCGGTCAACGCCTGGTCGAGTGTCGCCAATGTTTTTTTTCAGGAACTGGCCGGGCCTTTCGACGGAACCCAAGACCGCAGCGGCATCGACTGGGTCGAACGCTACGAACCGCTTTCGAGCCAGATTCTCGGGCAGCACAGCCTGCCGACTGCCGGCAATATGTCGGGCATTTTCAACAGCGGCATCGACTATTTCACTACCGCATCCAATGCGATCGGCGGGCAGGGTTATGGCACTTTGCTGCACGAGATCGGCCATGGCCTCGGCCTGCTCCACCCGCACAATGACGGTGACGAACCCGGTGGCGACCCGCAATTCCCAGGCCTGACCGACGATGCTTTCGCTTATGGCAGCAATGGTCTGAACCAGGGTATCTTCACCATCATGAGCTATAACGACGGCTATGCCGAGGTCGGCCTGTCGCCGTCTGCCGGGTTCGGCTGGGCGATGGGGCCGGGCGCGTTCGATATCGCCGCTGTCCACGCGATCTTCGGCGCGAACATGACGACCAATAGCGGCGCAACCAGTTATGCGCTGTTCAACCAGAATGCAGCGGGCACCGGCTGGATGACCATCTGGGACACCGGCGGCATCGATACGATCAGCGCTGGCGACACCGCATTCGACAGCTTCATCGACTTGCGTGCAGCGACGCTGGCCAATGAATTCGGCGGCGGCGGCTTCGTCTCGCGGATTGGCGGCATCATCGGCGGCTATACCATCGCGGCCGGCGCGGTGATCGAGAATGCGACCGGTGGACTTGCCGACGATCTGATCCACGGTAACAGCGCCAATAACATGCTCGACGGACGCGCGGGCATCGACACGGTCGATTATTCGGGCGTGACGGCGAATGTGACCATCGATCTTGCGGCAGGAACGGCGAGCGGCGATGGTGTCGATACGCTGCGCGGGTTCGAGAATGCCATCGGCGGCAGCGGCAACGACCGGATTACCGGCATCGCTCAAAATTTCAACATCGCTGGCGCGGCGCGGGAGCAGCGCGACGAGGCGACAAATCTCAGAGCAAGCTCGTTCGACGCGGTGTCGCTGGAGTTTTGGCAACGCAGCGCTGCTACCGATCCGGGCGCTCCGAGCAATGACCTGCCGGTGGCCAATATTGCCATCGGTGGCGTCGGCGGGCTGCGCTATTTTATCATGGAGTTGCGCGGCCCCGGCAGCGTGACGATCGACATCGACAACAGCTTTGGGATCGATACGCTAGTCAGCATTCGGACCAGCCCAAGCGCAAGCGGAACCATTCTCGCTTCGAGCGACGATGGCGGTACGCTCGATGCGGGCAGCGGTAACCGGCTCGATAGCTACCTCACCTACAATCCGGGACTGACCGAGGGCGAGACACGTTTTCTGTTCATCGTCGTCGGTCGCTATTCATCGCAGGGTGCGATTTTCACTCTCCCCGAGCAGAGCTTCGAGATGAGGGTCACTGCCCCGGCTGCAACGGTTCTAACCGGCAATGTCCTGATCGGATCGACGCTCGACGGCGGTGCTGGCGACGATCAACTGTTCGGCGGATCCGGGGATGACCGGCTGATCGGCGGGATCGGGGCGGACACTCTATCCGGCGGCGGTGGCAACGACACCTATGTCGAAGTGACCGATGCAGACATCATCCTCGAACTGGCCGGTGGCGGAACCGATACGGTGCGGTCGGTCAGCAGCCTCTATCTCCCAGACAATGTCGAAATCCTCGAACTGGGGCTGAATGCTGGAAACACGTTCGGTGTCGGCAACGCGACGGACAATTTGATTGTTGGCAATTGGGGAGACAATCTGCTGATCGGGGGTGACGGAAGCGACACACTGCGCGGTTTCACTAACAGCGATCAGTTGTTCGGCGAATCCGGCGACGATCGTCTGTTCGGCGAATTCGGTATCGATTACCTCGTCGGCGGTATCGGCAATGACATGCTCGACGGCGGCAGTGAGGCCGATGCGCTCTACGGCGAGGATGGCAATGACGTGCTTGAAGCCGGAACCGGCTTTGTCACCGACATATTGGTCGGCGGCGCGGGTGACGATGTGTTGCGCGCCGATTCAGGCGCAGCCGACCCCGATTACGACTTGATCGATGGCGGCGCGGGCAATGACCTTTACTATGTCGATACGGGTGCCGATCTGACCTTCGAGGCGGCGGGCGGCGGCACCGATACCGTATTTGCCGACGTGCCGGTGGCTGGTGCGGGTGTGTATCTTTATGCGAATGTCGAAAATCTGGTGCTGCTCGGAATCACCGGGTTTGGCGTCGGCAACGAGTTGGACAACGGCTTGACCGGCAGCGGCAGCGGCAATGTCCTGCTGGGCGGTGCCGGTGCCGATTCGATCAATGGCAAGGCTGGCAATGATGTGCTGTTCGGAGAAAGCGGCGCGGATATGTTCATCTTCGAACGCGGCACCGGCGGCGACGTCATCGGCGATTTCGCGCGCGGGGTGGACCGCATCGACATCCGCGCCTTCGGCTTCGCCAGTTTCGCACAAGTGCAGACCGCGTTCATCCAGAATGGCGATGTCGGCGCGATCAATCTGGGCAATGGCGATCTGATCGTGCTGCACAGCATCCAGATGGCGCAACTCACCGCCGCCGACTTCCTGATCTGATCGTCGAGCCGACCCGAAAGTCCAGCGGAGATAATCACATGGCGATCATCAACGGCACGCCGAACAACGATATTCTGGTCGGCACCAGCGGTGACGACATAATCACCACCAATCAGGGGCGGGACGATGTCGATGGCGGAGCGGGCGTTGACCGGTTGGTTGTCGATATTTCCAGCAATACAGTGCATCTGTTCAATACCGTCTATTTTGAAAACGGCAGTTTGCGCGGCACGGTAGGCAACCTTAACGCCGGGATAGGCGAAATTCGTTTTAGCAATATCGAATTGCTGGACCTTACGCTCGGTCGGGCGAATGAGCAATTTCAAACGATTGTTAACGAGGTCGGGGCCCAGAGAGTGAATGTCGATGGCGGTGAGGGCATCGACCAGCTAATCATATCAATGACAAATACTTCATCAGCTGCGCTGGCACTGAGCATTACTGCCAATCGGATAGCGGGTGACTTGGGCACATTCACGAATTTCGAAAGCCTCCAATTAGGCGGATCGGAGTTCGATGACCGGATAACGGTGACCGGCAGCGGCTTTGGCTTACTCGAGATCAACGGTCGTCTGGGTGATGACATCATCACGGGAGGGGATGATGGCAGTTTTCTCGACGGCGGGCTGGGCGACGACATAGTTGCCGGCGGCAGCGGCAACGACTTCATAAGCGTCGGTGACACGGACAACTTCAACCTCATCCTCGGCGAGGAGCCGGGTGCGGATGTGGTCAATGCAGGAGCAGGCGACGACAAGGTAATACTGGGACCGATTGCTTCCGGCTCATCCATCAATGGTGGCAGTGGAAACGACCGGCTGCAACTCTATCTTGGCCCACAGCGGGTCGGGGTGAACGTCGATTTCGTCATCATGGCAGCGGGCGGTATCAGTTCTGCCAATGGCATCAGCTTTTCCGGTTTCGAACGTCTTGATTCGGGTCAGCATCTTCTGACCTTTGGCGATGACATCCTGCGCATGACCGCCGATTTTGGCGGCGATATTTTTCTTGCTGCTGGTCAAGGCAATGATCTGGTTGTCGGGGGCGCCGGAAATGACACTCTAGCCGGTCAGGACGGTAATAATGTCGTGGATGGCGGAGCCGGCAACGACGTGGTCAGCGGCGAAGCCGGGAACGACACGCTCGACGGCGGTGACGGCAACGATCAGCTTTTAGGCGGTGGCGGCGTCGATACGCTGCGCGGAGGCGCGGGCGACGACCAGATAACGGCGTTCAACCTGGCGGTCGGCACGGTCATCGATGGCGGGGCGGGCTATGATGTCCTTACGCTCAGTTTCTCCAACACCGGCGGCAGCGTCGATCTCGATTTCAGCGCCGCAACCCCCGGCGGAACCGTCTCGGGCAACGGCGTCACCATCTCTGGAATCGACGAATTTGGCGCAGTCAGTCTGGCCAATGGCAATGACCGGTTGCTGTTTGGGGTGGCATATACGCTCGATTTGCGGATCAACGCTAATGACGGCAACGACATGCTGACATCGGGATCGGGCAACGACATCATCGATGGCGGCGCGGGCGATGACCAGATCAATGGCGGTGCGGGCAATGATCTACTGCTTGGGCAGGTTGGAAACGACATAATGGATGGCGGCGGCGGCAATGACGATATTCGCGGAGGCGCGGGCAGCGACACTCTGCGTGGCGGAGCGGGCGATGATTTGATCGTCATGGAAGGCCCCGGCGGGACAGTAGATGGCGGCGCGGGCATCGACCGGGTGCAGTTGCTTTTCGCCAACGCGGCCAGTGGCGCGAATGTCGATGCAACCGCGCTGGCAAGCAGCGGCACATTCGTCATGAACGGTGTCACATCGACGAATGTGGAGCTGATCGATTTCGAAGGCAGTCGCTTCGACGACCGTTTTGTCGTCGCGCTCGAAGCGACCCAGCGCAATTTTATCGACGCGGGCGCGGGCAACGACATTGTCATGCTTGGTGCAGGCAATGATCAAATTCGCGGCGGTGACGGGATCGATCAGCTCAGCGGTAATGGCGGCAATGACGGCATTTCCGGCGATGCCGGCGATGACCGGCTGTTCGGCGGGGCTGGGTTGGACACCATCCTTGGCGGTGACGGCAACGATATCGTCGAAGGCGGTGAGGACGACGACCAGCTGGGCGGAGGCGCTGGCAATGACACCGTTCGTGGCGGCAGCGGCAATGACCGAATTTTCGGTGAGACAGGGCTCGATACGCTGGAGGGTGGCGACGGCAATGACATATTATTCGCCGCCACTGGCGGCGGCTTTGGTGGCCCGGTCGATATGTTTCAGGACCGTCTGAACGGCGGCAATGGCGACGACCAGATCACTATCGGCCTCAATGACATTGCCGATGGCGGCAGTGGTTTCGACATCGTGTCGATCGATGGCACCGGCGCAACCGAAGGGTTCACGCTCGACCTGAGCCAGCTCGTCTCAGGCCAGACCATTGCCTTTGGCACTGGCAGTCTGGCGGGGTTCGAGGGCTATGCAGAGATCAAGCTGACCGAGTTCGACGATGTCGTCACCATCGGATCGGCACAGGGCGGCAGCGGCAATTTCGATGGCATTCAGGGGTTTGGCGGCAATGATCGGCTGACCGGCGGCACGGGCATCGACCGGCTGTTCGGCAGCTTTGGCGATGACATATTGATCGGCCTAGCCGCCAATGATTATCTGGTCGGCAGCGAAGGCACGGATTTTCTCGATGGCGGCGACGGGAACGACGAGCTGCTGGCCGGAGAGGGCAATGATCGCATCCTAGCCGGGGCAGGCGACGATATCGTCAAGGGCGAGAGCGGCGACGACAGTATCGAGGGCGGCGCGGGCGACGATCGCGTCGACGCGGGCGCGGGAGCCGATGTGGTCGATGGCGGTGCCGGCAACGATGAAATCTTCGGCGACGGATTTGGCTTTGGCGCGCCAGGTTCCGGCCAGATTGGCGGCAACGATATCCTGACCGGTGGCGACGGCGATGACCGCCTATTGGGCGGTGGCGGCACCAACCTGCTTTATGGCGGTTCGGGCAACGACATCTATAATCTGGAGGGCGTCAACGATATCACATTCGAGGACGCGGGCGGCGGCATCGACACGGTCTTGTCCTCGACCAGCCACTATCTCTTCGCCAATCTCGAAAATCTGACGCTGTTCGGCGGCGCATTCTTCGGTGTCGGCACTGGCGTGGACAATGTCATCATCGGCAATGACATCGACAATCTGCTGATTGCTTGCGGCGGCGCGGATACGGTCAATGGCGGTTTCGGCAACGACCTGATCTTCGGCGAAGACGGCGACGATGAGCTCAACGGTGGCGGCGGCGTGGATTTTGTCGTTGGCGGCGCGGGCAATGACCGCATCTTGGGCGGCACCGGGGCCGACGCGCTTTATGGCGAGGACGGCAACGACCATCTCGACGCAGGCGGCACCTTCGACACCGACATCCTGGTTGGCGGCGCGGGCGACGATGTCCTCTACGCCATTTCCGGCATCGCCGACCCGGATTTCGATCTGCTCGACGGCGGCAATGGCAATGACAGCTATTATGTCGATACCGGCGCGGACCTGACCTTCGAGGGCGTCGGCGGCGGTATCGATACGGTGTTCGCCGATGTTTCCGTGCCCGGTGCGGGCGTCTATCTCTACGCCAATGTCGAAAATCTGGTGCTGCTCAGCCAGACCCGCTTCGGTGTCGGCAACGAGCTGGACAACCATATCACCGGCAGCGCCTTCGACAATCTGCTGCTGGGGGGCGCGGGTAGTGACACCATCATCGGCGGCGGCGGCGTCGATGTTCTGTTCGGAGAGGGCGGGTCCGACACATTCGGCTTCGGGGGCAGCACGGCATCGGTGATCGGCGATTATCAGGTCGGCATCGATCGGCTCGATCTGCGCGGGCTCGGTTTCACCAGTTTTGCCGACGTGCTCGACAATATGACGCAGGTGAACGGCAGCAGCGCCATCGATCTGGGTGAGGCGGGCATCGCCATCCTGCTGAACGTCGCCATCGGCCAGCTGACTGCTGGCGATTTCCTGATCTGACTGATAAAAGTCTAAAAACGAACGGACGGGGAGCAAGACCATGGCCACCATCGACGGCACACCGGGCAACGACGCTCTGGTCGGCACGAGCGGCGACGACACCATCACCACTAATCAGGGCAATGATACGGTCGATGGCGGTGAGGGTGCCGACCGGCTGGTGGTCGATCTGTCGGCGCTGAGCAGTTTTGTCGAGCATCAGGTGTTTCAGGGTACCCAGGCACTGCGCGGCATAGTCGGCAATCCGTTCCTTGCCCCCGGCTCTGTCACCTTCGACAATATCGAGACACTCGACGCGACGCTGGGCAGCGGCAACGAGACTTTTCGGATCAATTTCCAGTCGTCGGCAGCGACGCGGGTCAATGTGAATGCCGGCGGCGGCAATGATTTTCTGGCAATCGTCGCCACTTTCGATGCGGCCACCGCGATCCGTTTCACCTCGGTCGCCAATGGCATCACCGGCGCGCTCGGCACCTTCCTCAATTTCGAAACTTATCTGGTCGAAGGAACCCGCTTCGACGATCAACTGCTCGGCGGCAGCGGTGCCGATGTGTTCGGCGGCTATGAAGGCAATGACAGCATCAGTGGCGGCGGTGGCGACGATTTCATCAACGGCGGGCTTGGCGCAGACACGATCGACGGCGGCGACGGAAACGACGATATCCGCACCAGCGGTCCATCCGATCCCGGCGCGGCCGACGTGGTGCAGGCGGGCGCGGGCGACGACCGGGTGCTGGTCGGCGCATTGACCAGCGGCGCATCGATCAACGGCGGCGCGGGCCTCGACACGCTGTCGCTGCTGCTGATGGGCCAGACCGCAGGAATCACCATCGATTTCGGCGCGATGCTGTCGGGCGGCACATCCACCGCCAACGGTATCAGCTTCTCCGGTTTCGAGCGGCTCGACGGCGTCAATCTGGGCGATGGCGACGATACACTGCTGACCGGCGACGCCTATGCCTTTGGCCTATTCGTCGCAGCGGCAGGCGGCAACGACCGTGTCACAACGGGCATGGGCGACGACACCATCGACGGCAGCGACGGTAACAACATTCTGAGCGGGGGCGGCGGCAATGACCGGCTGCGCGCGCTGGGCGGCAACGACACGCTCGATGGCGGCGATGGCGATGACGAGATCGAGGGCGGCGGCGGTATCGATATCATGCGCGGCGGCGCAGGCGACGACCGGATCATCGCCGCAGGACTCGCTGCCGGATCGGTGATCGAAGGCGGTAGCGGCAATGACATACTGTTGCTCGAGCTGCTGGCGAACGGCCCGGCGCTCGATGCCGATTTCAGCGCCGTGGCGCCCGGTGCGACTATCACGACCGGCGGCGTGACGATATCCGGCATCGAATCCTTCGGGTTGTTCCTGCTTACCAACGGCAATGACCGGCTGTTGTTCAGCAGTAGCTATACCGACACGCTGGCGCTGGTCGGTCGCGGCGGCAACGACACGCTCACCTCGGGCGCAGGCGATGACCAGCTCGACGGCGGCGAAGGCGACGACACGCTGACCGGTGGCACGGGCAACGACAATCTCGCCGGTCGCGAGGGCAATGACATACTCGACGGCGGTGACGGCAACGACACAATTTTCGCTGGAACCGGCAGCGACACCGTGCGCGGCGGCGCAGGCGACGACATCATTGTCTATGAAGGCGTCGGCGGCACGATCGACGGTGGCGCAGGCATCGATACCGTCCAGCTCAATTTTGCCAACGCGACCAGCGGCGCCACTGTGGATGCGACCAATTTGAGCAGCGGCAGTTTCACTGCCAATGGCACCGCGTTCAGCACCATCGAGGTGATCGACTATTTCGAGGGCGGCCGGTTCGACGACCGCTTCACCGTCGCCGCGTCGAACACCACGCTGTTCGTCATTCGCGCGGGCGAGGGCAACGACATCATAACCGTGGGGGCCGCGAATGACGAACTGATCGGCGGCGATGGCAATGATCAGCTGTTCGGCAATGGCGGCAATGACCGGCTGTTCGGCAATGCCGGCAACGATCTGGTGATCGGAGGCACTGGTAACGACAGCATTACTGGCGGTGAAGGTGATGACCGCGTTGAAGGCGGCGATGACGATGATTCGCTCGCCGGCGGCGAAGGCATCGATCTGGTTTTCGGGGGCAGCGGCAATGATGAGTTGTTCGGTGAAAGCGGTGCGGACATGCTTGACGGCGGCGATGGCGACGACAGGTTGTTCGCGGTTGCCAGCTTCTTCAACGGCGTCGGCGATGGCGATCAGGACAGGCTGACCGGCGGGGCAGGCAATGACCGGATCAGCGTCGGCATCAACGACATCGCCGATGGTGGCACCGGCTTCGATGTCCTGTCGGTCACCGCGATCGGTGCAACCAGCGGCATCACGCTCGATCTGAACCAGCTGACATCGGGCCAGCAGATTGCGTTCGGCAGCGGCAGCCTGGTCGGTTTCGAGGCCTATGGCAGCCTGATCTTGAGCGATTTCGACGATGTCATAACCGTGGGCTCGGCAGCAGCGGATGGTTTCTCCGACGGCATCCAGGGGCTCGGCGGCAACGATCGGCTGACCGGAGGCGGCGGCCAGGACCGCTTGTTCGGCAGCTTCGGCGACGACACGCTCGTCGGCCTAACCGGCGACGATTATCTTGTCGGCAGCGAAGGCGTCGATTTCCTCGACGGCGGCGAGGGGCTCGACGAATTGCTCGGCGGCGATGGCAATGACCGTATCCTTGGTGGCGCGGGCAATGACAATCTCAAGGGCGACGGCGGCAATGATTCAATCGATGGTGGTATCGGCAACGACGCCATCGATGCAGGCGGCGGGGCCGACGTCGTCGATGGTGGCGCGGGCGATGACGTGATTGCCGGTGACGGATTGAATTTCGTCTTCCCTTTGCCGGGCCAGGAAGGCGGCAACGACATCCTTAGCGGCGGCGATGGCAATGATCTGCTGCGCGGCGGCAGCGGCACCAACCTGCTTTACGGCGGAACGGGCAACGACATCTACCACCTCGACGGGATCAACGACCTGACGTTCGAGGATGCGGGCGGCGGCAATGACACCGTCTTCTCGTCGAGCAGCCATTATCTCTACGCCAACGTCGAAAACCTGAACCTCACCGGCAGCGCCTTTTTCGGCGTCGGCACCGCTGTCGGCAATGTCATCACCGGCAACGGCCTCGACAATCTGCTGATCGCCGGTGGCGGCCATGACAATGTCAACGGCGGCTTCGGCAACGATCTGATCTTCGGTGAAGACGGCGACGATGAACTGAACGGCGGTGGCGGCATCGATTATCTCGTCGGCGGCGCGGGCAACGACCGCATTTTCGGCTTCACCGACGCCGACGCGCTCTATGGCGAGGATGGCAATGACATTCTCGACGGGGGCGGCACCTTCGACACCGACATCCTCGTCGGCGGCGCGGGCGACGATATCCTGTTCGCCATCTCTGGCATCGCCAATCCCGATTTCGATCTGCTCGACGGCGGCAGCGGCAACGACAGCTATTATGTCGATACCGGCGCGGACCTGACCTTCGAAGGCGTCGGCGGCGGCATCGATACGGTGTTTGCCGATGTGCCGGTGGCGGGGGCGGGCGTCTACCTCTACGCCAATGTCGAAAATCTGGTGTTGCTCAACCAGACCCGGTTCGGCGTCGGCAATGAACTCGACAACCGCATAATCGGCAGCGCTTTCGACAATCTGCTGCTCGGCGGAGCGGGCAACGATACGATCGTCGGCGGTGGTGGCATCGATATTCTCTACGGACAGGAAGGCGCGGACACCTTCGGCTTTGCCGGTGGCGGCGGATCGATCATCGCCGACTATCAGGTGGGCGTGGACAAGATCGATCTGCGCGGGCTCGGCTTCACCAGCTTTGCCGACGTGCTAGACAGTATGGCGCAGGTCGACGGCAGCAGCGGTATCGATCTGGGTGATGGCAGCCTTGCCATATTGCTCAACGTCACCATCGCCCAACTGACAGCGAATGATTTCCTGATCTGATGGTCGCGCCAGCCCGTGACGATGTCGTCATCGTCATCCCCGCTCGCTTCGGTTCGATGCGCTTTCCCGGCAAGGCGCTCGCGCCGATCACCGGGGCGGATGGCGTGGCCAAGCCATTGATTCGTCATAGCTGGGAAGCAGCGAGTGCCGCTGCCGCCACCGTCGCGGATGGTGCGCGCGTTATCGTCGCCACCGACGATGCGCGTATTGGCGATACCGTCGCAGACTTCGGCGGCGAATGGGTAATGACCGACAGCAGCTTGCGCAATGGCACCGAACGCTGCCACGCCGCACTAGCGGTACTTGGGCTGGCACCACAACTGGCGATCAACTTCCAGGGCGATGCACCGCTGATCCAGCCAGAGTTTGTCGGTGCGCTGATCGACGATTGGCAGCGCGCGCCCTGTCCGATGCTGACGCCCTTTATGCAGTGCGACGATGCCCATGCTGCCCGCCTGATCGCCGACGCGCGCAATGGCATCGTCGGTGGCACCAGCGTCGTCACCGCCGCAGACGGCCAGGCGCTCTATTTCAGCAAAAGCCCGTTGCCGTCACGCCCGACATCTGCGGCACCGGTCAAACTGCATGTCGGCCTCTACGCCTACACCCCCGATGCCCTCTCCCGCTATGTCGCCGCGCCGCCGTCTGCGTTGGAGGAAGCCGAAGCCCTCGAGCAGTTGCGCTTTCTCGACATCGGCGTGCCGATCCGGATGGTCGAAGTAGCGATGCCGCAGGGCGGCCTGTGGGAAGTCAACAATCCCGCCGATGTTGCCATTGTCGAGACGGCTATGCAGCGGCGCCGATCGTTACCACCCGCGCATCCCGATCGACGCGCAGCGTATAACCGGGCGACGCCCTGACCACCCCGGTGGTTCCGCCATCCTCCCAATCCGCCGCGGCCATCGCCGCCCCGTCGAGCCGCTGCCATTCGCCGTCCTCATCGAACAGGGCAAAACGCTCCAGCCGATCTGCACGAAACGCCGCCAGCGTTGCGGCATGGTCTTCCAGTTCGGAGTCGCGTGCCGCCCAATCGACCCAGAAATCGGCATTGTCCTGCGCATAGGCATTGTTGTTGCCATGTTGCGTCCGGCCGAATTCGTCGCCCGCCGTCAGCATGATCGTGCCTGAGGACGCGAACAACGTGCCGAGCAGCGCCTTTACGTCCTTGCGCCGCCGCGTGACGATCTCGGGATCGTCGGTCGGGCCTTCGACGCCATTGTTCCAGCTGCTGTTGTCGCTGTGTCCGTCGCGGTTATCCTCGCCATTGGCCTCGTTGTGGCGCTCTTGGTAAGCAACGGTATCGGCCAGCGTGAAACCGTCATGCGCCGCGAGGAAATTGACGCTGCGGGTGGTCTGCCCGAAAATATCGGACGATCCTGCCAGCCGTGTTGCCAGCGCAGCCACCCCCGCCTCGCCTTTCCAGAAGCGGCGGACATCGTCGCGGTACTGATCGTTCCATTCGAGCCATTCGGCAGGGAAGTTGCCGAGCTGATAGCCCCCGGGGCCAATGTCCCACGGCTCGGCGATCATGATGCGGTCGGCCAGCAGCGGGTCGGCGGCGATCTCGGCAAAGATCGGCGCGTTCGGATCGAATCCGGGGGAGCGCGCGAGCACCGGGGCGAGATCGAAGCGGAAGCCGTCGATGCCGCATTTCCCGACGAAATGGCGCAAGCTGTCGAGGATCAGTTTGCTCATCGCCGGGTGCGACGCCTGCACGGTATTGCCGCATCCGCTATCGTTGATCAGCGATCCGTCATCGGCATGGGCATAAGCGCTTTTGTTGTCGAGCCCGCGCAAGCTCAGCACCGGGCCGCCGATATCGCTTTCGCCGGTGTGATTGAACACCAGATCGAGGATAACGCCGATGCCCGCCGCGTGCAGCGCCGCGACCGTATCGCGCAGCTCGGCGACGCCACCGGGCGCGAGGCGCGGGTCGAGCGCCATGAAGGTCACCGGATTATAGCCCCAGGCGTTGGACAAGCCGAGCGGGGGCAGATGCGCCTCGTCGATCCACGCCGTCACCGGCATCAGCTCGATGGCGGTGACGTGCAGCTTCTGGAGGTGCGCAACGATGGCCGGATGGGCCAGCGCTGCGATAGTGCCGCGTTGCTCGACCGGCACGTCGGGGTGCAGCATGGTGAAGCCGCGGACATTGACCTCATAGATCAGCCCGCCACGCTGGAAAACCGGCGGCTGCCGTTCCACGTCCCCATCCGGAGCAGGCACGATGGCGCGCGGCACCTTGCCGGTATCGTCCTCGCCCTCCCAGCTGTGCTTGGGGTTGTGCGCGAAGGAGCGGTCGAATTCGACGGCATAGGGATCGACCAGCAGTTTACTGGCATCGAACCAGCGCCCAGCCTCGGGACTCCACTCGCCATGCGCGCGATAGCCGTAGCTGTGGCCGGGGCCGATGTCGGGCACATCGATCACCCAGTCCTCACCTGCGCGAGTCATCGGGTGTCGAGCTTCTATGTCGCCGTCGAACAGGCATAGTTCGACCAGATCGGCTTCGGGCGAGCGGACGGTGAAGCGCGTGCCGGTGGCGTGGGGGTGTGCGCCGAAACTAAGTGAAGCAGTACTCATGTCACCACATCCGGCGCGACCCGCGCTGTATGCCGCGCTATTCCGGCAACAGCCTCCGCCGCCGCAATCAAATCCGCCAACATATCCCCCGTCTCCTCGTCGAGCGCACCGTCAGATAGTTCATAACGCTCGAGATACACCCGTAACGTCGCGCCTTGCGTGCCGGTTCCCGACAGGCGAAACACGATGCGCGATCCGCCGACGAACAGCACACGCACCCCCTGCCCCACGCTGACCGACCCATCGACCGGATCGGTGTAGGCAAAATTGTTGGCGGCCTCGACTGTCAACGCACCGAAACTCTGCCCCAGCAGGTCGGGCAGCACCGCGTTAAGCTCGGCCATCAGCGCATCGGCTTTGGCCGTCTCGATCCCCTCATAATCATGCCGCGCGTAGTAATTGCGCCCGAACCGCGCCCAATGATCGCGCGCCAGCGCATCGACCGAGAGCCCGCGCACGGCGAGGATGTTGAGCCACAGCAGCACCGCCCACAGCCCGTCCTTTTCGCGGACATGATCGCTGCCGGTGCCCGCGCTTTCCTCTCCGCAGATCGTTGCTAGCCCCGCATCGAGCAGCGTGCCGAAGAATTTCCATCCCGTCGGCGTTTCATAAGCCGGTATCCCCAGCTCGGCGGCCACCCGGTCCGCCGCCGCGCTGGTCGGCATCGATCGGGCAATGCCCTTCAGTCCACCGGCATAGCCCGGCGCGCAATGCGCGTTGGCCGCCAGCATCGCGAGGCTGTCCGAGGGATTGATGAAGCGCCCGCGCCCGATGATCAGATTGCGGTCGCCATCGCCATCCGATGCCGCACCGAAATCGGGTGCGTGCTTCCCCATCATCGTTTCATACAAGACATGCGCATGGACCAGATTGGGGTCGGGATGATGCCCGCCGAAATCCTCCAGCGGCACTCCCCCACGCACCGTCCCGGGCGCAAAGCCCAGTCGCCGCTCCAATATCTCGACCGCATAGGGGCCATTGACGGCGTGCATCGCATCGAACGCCATGGTGAAGCCGCCCGTCACTGCGTCCCGGATCGCGTCGAAATCGAACAACGTCTCCATAAGCGCGGCATAGTCGGTAACCGCATCAATTACCTCGACCGCCATGCCGGCGACGTCACTGGTGCCGATGGTGTCGAGATCGACATCGTCCGCCGCGACCGTCAGCCAGCGGTCGATAGTCTGCGTCCGCGCATAGATCGCCTCGGTCACCTTCTCCGGCGCAGGTCCGCCATTGGCGATATTATATTTGATGCCGAAATCCTCGTCCGGCCCGCCGGGGTTGTGGCTGGCCGACAGGATCAGGCCGCCGAGCGCGCCATGCAGCCGGATGATATGGCTGGCCGCAGGCGTAGAGAGTATCCCGCCCTGCCCCACCAGCACCCGGGCAAAGCCGTTGGCAGCCGCCACGCGGATCGCGGTCTGGATGACGGTGCGGTTGTAGAAGCGCCCATCGCCGCCGATCACCAGCGTCGCCCCAGCCTTGCCCTCGACGCTGTCGAACACCGCCTGGATAAAATTCTCGGTATAACCAAGCTGCTGGAACACCCGCACTTTCTTGCGCAGGCCCGATGTGCCGGGCTTCTGCCCGTCGAACGGTGTCGTCGTTTGCGTGATAATGGTCATGTCTGCCCTGCCAATCGTGCATAAAGGTCCGCATAAGCCTTGCCGCTGCGTCCCCATGAGAAATCCGCCGCCATCCCGCGTTGCTGGATGCGCCGCCATATCGCCGGTTCGGCGAACAGCGCGACCGCGCGCGCGATGGCGTGGCGCAGAGCATCGGCACCCGGCCCATGCTGCACACCCGTCGCCACGCCTGCGGAGAGTGCGGCTACATTGGCGTCGATCACCGTGTCTGCCAGCCCGCCCGTCCGCGCCACCACCGGCACGCAGCCATAGGCGAGCCCATAGAGTTGCGTCAGCCCGCATGGCTCGAACCGCGAGGGGATGAGGATGGCATCGCCGCCGCCCTGCATCAGATGCGACAGCGCCTCGTCATAGCCGATGCGAACGCCGATGCGCCCTGGATGGCGCGCGGCGGCAGCGCGAAATCCATCCTCCAGCGCCGCATCGCCTGTGCCCAGCACCGCCAGCCGCGCGCCGAGCCCGACGAGATGATCCGCCGCCTCGAGCAGCAGGTCCATTCCCTTCTGCCAGGTCAGACGACTGACGACGATGAACAAAGGGCCATCGCCCGCCTCCAGCCCGAAAGCCGCCTCGATAGCGCGCTTGTTGATGCTGCGCTTGCTGACCGAGCGCGACGTGAAGTTGCTCGCCAGATTGTCATCGCTGGCGGGGCTCCAGACCGCCGGGTCGATTCCGTTGACGATTCCGGTCACCACGCCGCTGCGCGCTTGCACCAATCCCTCCAGCCCCATGCCGAATTCCGCCGTGGCGATTTCCGTCGCATAGCTGGGGCTGACCGTGGTGATCGCATCGGCAGCCGCCATCCCGGCTTTCAGATAACCGACGCCACCATGATATTCGACGCCGTCGATACCCCATGCCGAAGGCGGCAAGCCGAGCGTCGGGAAGATATCCGCTCCATAATGCCCCTGAAAGGCGATATTGTGGATGGTGACGATGCTGCGCGCCGCGCGTCCTGGCCCCGGCACGAACCGTAGATAGGCGGGGGCGAGTGCCGTCTGCCAGTCGTGGGCGTGCAGCACGTCATAGGCCCTGCCCTTGACCGCGCCGCTGGCGACATCGGCGGCTGCGCGGGACAGTGCGGCAAAGCGTAGCCAGTTGTCGGCCCAATCCTTGCCTTCCGGGCCGCTATATGGCCCTCCATCGCGCGCGAATAGCGATGGCGCGTCGAGCAGCAGCAGCGGGTGGCCGTCGATGCTCGACGCCAGCAGGCGCGCCGGAGAACCGAGCAGGCTGTCCCAGCGATGCACGACCTTGGTCTTGCCCGCGCCCGCCAGCACTTTCGAATAGGCCGGCAGCAAAGTCGTCATCGCCACCCCATGCGGCGCGACCGCCGACGGCAGCGCACCGACGACATCGGCCAGCCCGCCGGTCTTGATGAAGGGCACGGCTTCGGAAGCGACCGAGAGGACGGACAGAGTCATGCCCGCCAAAACCTCCCCGGAACGGGGAGGGGGACCGCCCGCCGCGCCACCGCTTGCAGTGGGGGAAGTCGCTTGAGGCGGGTGGTGGAGGGGTCGCGAGCGCAGCGAGCACCCGAGCTGGCCGATAGTGCAGGAGCTCGCTGCGCTCGCCACCCCTCCGTCCGCTTCGCGGCCACCTCCCCGTGCCGGGGAGGTTCTTCTTGAGCCACCTCCATCACAACCGGTCGATCATCGCCTTGGTGATCAGGCAAATCCCGCTCTCCGTCCGCCGGAACCGCCGCGCGTCCAGTTCAGGGTCTTCACCCACAACCAGCCCTTCGGGAATCCGCACCCCGCGATCAATCACCACCCGCTGCAGCCGCGCATGGCGACCGATATTGCAATAGGGCAACACCACCGCCTCGTGCAGCGACGAATAGCTCCCGGTCTTGACCCCCGTGAACAGCAGGCTGCGCGACACCGCAGAGCCTGAGATTATGCAATCGCCCGACACCAAAGTGCTGATCGCCATGCCGCGCCGTCCATCCTCGTCATGGACGAATTTGGCCGGCGCGGTAATTTCCGAGTAAGTCCAGATCGGCCATTCGCGATCGTACATGTTGAGCTTGGGAACGGTGTCGGTCAGGTCGATATTCGCTTCCCAATAGGCATCGAGCGTACCGACATCGCGCCAATATTCCTCGATCTCCTGCGCCGCGCGGATGCACGACGCAGAGAAGCGATGCGCCACCGCCTTGCCGTGCTTGACGATGTACGGGATCATGTCGCCGCCAAAATCGCGGGTGCTGGTCGGGTCGGCGGCATCGCGCTTCAATTGCTCGATCAGAAATTCGGTCTTGAACACATAGATGCCCATCGACGCCAGCGACGTGCCGGGCTTGCCGGGAATCGACGGCGGATCGGCGGGCTTTTCGACGAAATCGATGATCCGATCTGCGGCATCGACCGCCATCACTCCGAAACCGCTGGCCTCGCTGCACGGCACCTCGAGACAGCCAACGGTGACATCCGCGTCCTGCTGCACATGCTGTTGCAGCATCAGCTCATAGTCCATCTTGTAGATATGATCGCCGGCCAGGATGACCATATATTTGGGCGCATAGCTTTCGATGATGTCGATGTTCTGGAACACCGCATCGGCCGTGCCCTCATACCATTGCGATTCAGACACGCGCTGCGAGGCAGGCAAAATATCGAAACTCTCGTTGCGTTCGGGCCGCAGGAAGTTCCAGCCGCGCTGCAAATGGCGGATCAGGCTGTGCGCCTTATACTGCGTCGCCACCCCGATGCGGCGAATGCCCGAATTGATCGCGTTCGACAGCGCGAAATCGATGATCCGCGTCTTGCCACCGAAATAGACCGCCGGTTTCGCCCGCGCGTCGGTCAGTTCCTTCAACCGGCTGCCTCTTCCGCCCGCCAGCACATAAGCCATGGCATCACGCGCCAGCGGCTGTCCTGCCCGTTCTGCCATTCGCTCTCTCCCGTTGTTGTTTCTTCTCCTTGTCATTCCCGCGAAAACGGGAATCCAGGGGCGGAACGGAGCGCCGCTCTTTGCCGCCCCTGGATTCCCGCTTTCGCGGGAATGACACAAGGTGAAATCCGGTTTCTCACCCCGCAAACTCCAGCATGACACAGGCCAGCGGCGGCAACGTCATCACCGCTGCGCCGCCCGCAGCGACAACTCCGCCGAGATTGCCGATACCACTCCCGCCATAAACCGCCGCATCGCTGTTCAACACCTCGACCCAGCGCCCGTCATGCGGCAGCGGCACATGATAGCCGCGATGCACTACCGGCGTCATATTGCACAGCACCGCCACCGGAGCCGCCTCCGGAGCCTTGCGCAGCCAGGCAAACACGCTGTTGTCCTTGTCATCGGCGATCAGCCATTCGAACCCCTCACCCTCGCAATCACGCGCGTGCAGCGCGGACTTGGCGCGGTAAATCCGGTTGAGATCGCGCACCAATGTCCGCACCCCCTCATGCGCCGCTTCGCCGCGCTGGTGCCAGTCGAGCGCGCGCTCTTCGCTCCACTCGCGCCCTTGCGCAAACTCTTGTCCCATGAACAGCAGCTTCTTGCCCGGATACCCCCACATCAGCCCGTAATAGGCGCGCAGATTGGCGAATTTCTGCCACGCGTCGCCGGGCATCTTGCCGAGCATCGATCCTTTGCCGTGGACTACCTCGTCATGGCTGATCGGTAGCACGAAATTCTCGGTGAACGCGTACATCGGCCCGAAGGTGATTTCGTCATGATGGTGCCGCCGGTGAACCGGATCGCGCGCTATGTAGCGCAGCGTATCGTTCATGAACCCCATGTTCCATTTGAACCCGAAACCCAAACCCCCGCCAAGCGGGCCGTCGGTATGCACCGGCTGCGTCACCCCCGGCCAGCTGGTCGATTCTTCGGCGATGGTCAGGATACCAGGGTGCGCCCCATAGACCGCCTTGTTCATCGCCCGGAGGAACGCGACCGCCTCCCAATTCTCGCGCCCGCCCTCGGCATTGGGGATCCATTCGCCCGCCTCTCGCGAATAATCGCGATAGAGCATCGACGCGACCGCATCGACGCGAAGCCCGTCGACATGATAGTGCTCGGCCCAGAACAACGCATTGTTGACCAGGAAACTCGCCACCTCGCGCCGTCCGAAATTGTAGATGGCGGTGTTCCAGTCGGGGTGGAAGCCGAGGCGCGGATCGTCATGCTCATACAGCGCCGTGCCGTCGAAATGATCGAGGCCGTGTGCGTCGACGGGGAAATGGGCCGGCACCCAGTCGATCAATACGCCAACGCCAGCGCGATGCGCGCCATCGACGAAGCGGGCGAATCCCGCCGGATCGCCGAAGCGGGCAGAAGGCGCGAACAGCCCCGTCGTCTGATAACCCCAGCTCGGGTCGTAGGGGTGCTCGCTGACGGGCATGAATTCGATATGGGTAAAGCCCATCTCGACGACGTAGGGGATCAGCCGCTCCGCCAGCGCGTCCCATGTCAGGAACCAGCCATCGGCATCGCGGTCCCACGATCCGGAATGAACCTCGTAGATGCTGATCGCCTCTCGCCGGGGATCGACGCTCGCCCAGTGCGCGCGGTGATCCGCATCGCCCCACTCGGGCTTGGCGGGCAATGATACGATCGACGCAGTCGCAGGCCGCAATTCCGACGCGAAAGCGAACGGATCGGCCTTGAGCGGCAACACCACCCCGTCCGGGCCGACAATCTCATATTTATACGCGCGGCCCTCGCCGATGTCGGGGATAAAAATCTCCCAGACGCCAATGTCGGCGCGCTTTCGCATCGGGTTGCGCCGTCCATCCCAGTCGTTGAAATCGCCGACCAGCGACACGCGTCGGGCATTCGGCGCCCAGACCGCAAAATGCACCCCATCCGCGCCCTCATGATGGATCGGATGCGCGCCCAGCTTGTCGAACAGGCGGAAATGCGTGCCCTCGGCGATTAGCAGGTCGTCGAGCGGCCCCAGCACCGGCCCGAAGCTGTAGGCATCCGCCACCCACCATTCAATCCCGCCGCCGGTCGCGCGATATCGTACCGGCTGGCGCTGTCCGCTCACCAGCCCTTCGAACAGGCCGCGCTCGTCGATCCGCTTCAGTACGCCAAGCGGCGCACCCGCCAGATCATACGCCTCCACCCTATCCGCACCTCGGATCAGCGCGCGGGCAAAAACGCCCTTCGGGCCGTCGAAAATGCCTAGCAACGAAAAGGGATCGGCGTGCGTGCCCGCCAGCAGAGCTTCGATGGCACGCTTGGGTGGTTTCACTTCACGCCCCAAATCTCTCGCGCATATTCGCCGATGGTCCGGTCGGACGAAAACCAGCCGACATTGGCGATGTTCCGTATCGCCGACGCGCGCCACGCCGCCGCATCGCTCCACCGCGCATCAATACTGCGCTGGGCGGCAGCATAGCCCTCGAAATCGGCGGCGACCATGAACCAGTCGCTGTCGTAGAGCCCGCCCATCAGTCCGGCATATCGATCCGGATCGTCGGGCGAGAACACGCCCGATGCAATCGCCGACACCGCCTGCCGCAATGCAGCCGACGCCTCGATCACTTCACGGGGATTATAACCATCGGCCCGCTTCGCCGCGACCTCGTCCGCCGTCAGCCCAAAGATGACGATATTGTCATCCCCCACCCGGTCCTTGATCTCGATATTCGCGCCATCGAGCGTGCCGATGGTCAGCGCGCCGTTGAGCGCGAACTTCATATTGCCGGTGCCCGATGCCTCCATCCCCGCCGTTGAGATCTGCTCGGACAGGTCCGCCGCCGGGATGATCCGTTCGGCCAGGCTGACATTGTAATTGGGGATGAACACTATTTTCAGCAGCCCGCCAACCGTGGGATCGCTGTTCACCCGCTTGGCGATGTCATTGGCCAGTTTGATGATCAGCTTGGCGTTGTGATAGCTCGACGCCGCCTTGCCCCCGAAAATTTTGACGCGCGGCACCCAGTCTCGTTCCGGATGACTGCGGATCTCGTCATACAGCGCGACCGTTTCGATCAGATTGAGCAGCTGCCGCTTATATTCGTGGATGCGCTTGATCTGCACATCGAAAAGCGCGTCGGGGTCGAGCCGCAACCCCATATCGTCCTTTAGATATTGGACCAGTGCCACCTTGTTGGCGCGTTTCACCTCCGCCACCCGCTCGCCCAACGCTGCATCACCGGCCAACGCATTGAGGTCCGCCAGCTTCTCAGCATCGTCGAGGAAGCCGTCACCGATGGCGTTGCGGATCAGCCCGGTCAGCCCCGGATTGCACTGCTGCAACCAGCGGCGCGGGGTGACGCCGTTGGTCTTGTTGTTGATCCGCCCGGGGAACATCGCGTTGAGATCGGAGAACACCGTCTGTTTCATCAATTCGGTGTGCAACGCCGCGACGCCGTTGACGCTGTGCGCGCCAGCGAACGCCAGATTGGCCATCCGCACCCGCCGCTCGCCGTCCTCGTCGATCAGCGAAATCGACGAAATCGCGTCGTCGCTCAGCCCCGGCGTCTTGTGCCCCTGCATGAGCAACCGCGAATTGACCGCATAGACGATCTGCATGTGGCGCGGCAGCAGCCGTTCGAACAGCGGCAGCGGCCAGCTTTCCAGCGCCTCGGGCAGCAGCGTATGGTTGGTGTAGCCAAAGGTGGCGCAGCCGATCGCCCAGGCTTCGTCGAAATCGAGGCCATGATCGTCGATCAGCAGCCGCAGCAGCTCGGCCACCGCCACTGCCGGGTGGGTGTCGTTGAGCTGGATCGCCGCCTTGTCGGGCAGCGTGCGGATATCGCCATGATATTGGATATGCCGACGAACGATGTCCTGAATCGATGCCGAGGAGAAGAAATACTCCTGCCGCAGCCGCAGTTCCTGCCCCGCAGACGTTGAATCGGCCGGATAAAGCACCCGCACCAGACTTTCGGCGCGCGCCTGCGCCGCCAGCGCGCCGACATGATCACCGGCATTGAACGCGTCGAGGCTGATCGGATCGAGCGCCAGCGCGGTCCACAGCCTCAGCGTATTGACCCGCTTGCCGCGCCAGCCGACCACCGGCGTGTCCATCGCCATCGCCTCGACGACCTCGCCGGGCTTCCACTCGACCCCGCCATCGTCGGTGCCAGTCACCTCGCCGCCGAAGCCGATGCGATAGCTGGATTCGCGGCGCTCGAACTCCCACGGGTTGCCGTGCGACAGCCATGTCTCGGGCAGCTCGACCTGCCAGCCATCGTCGATGCGCTGGCGGAACATGCCGTTCATATAACGGATGCCATAGCCGTAAGCGGGGATGCCCATGCTGGCGAGGCTCTCCATGAAGCACGCCGCCAGTCGCCCCAGCCCGCCATTGCCCAGCGCCGCATCGGGCTCGATCTCCTCGATTTCCGCCAGATTGACACCGTGCGCGGCGAGCGCCTGCTCTATCTCGCGGGTCATCCCCAGATTGCTGATCGCATCGCGCAGCAACCGGCCGATCAGGAATTCCAGCGAGAGATAATAAACTCGCTTGTCGCCCGCCGCGATGGTTCGGCGAGTCGATTCCATCCACAATTCGACCACCTTGTCGCGCACGGCGAAGGCAGTGGCGGCAAACCAGTCATGCGGCTTTGCCGCGCGCTCGTCCTTGCCGATGCGGTGGATCAATATGTCGAGCAGGCGCTCGCGTGCAGGGAGCAGCTCACGAAACGCGCCATCGGCCATGATCTTTGCAATTTCCCATACGAGCGGACAACCGGAGTGGGGGCAAGGCTATCATTGTTGCAGCGCAGCAACCAGAGCGATGTGCACGGACAGCAATTGTTATTCGTATGCAATAATGTGCAACCACACCGCCATCACCCGTCCGATGCACTGTCCCACAAATCCACCGCGTCGCGCAGCGCCGCCAGATGATGTCGTGGCTCGCCCGGCGTCGGGCGAACGGTCTGTTCGACCAGAGCGTAATCGACCACCGTCTCCCCATTACCCGATTTCACCGTCGTCGGCCCCTTGCTGCGCCAATAGGCGGTGTGACCCAGAAAGCTGCCGAACCACCCGCCTTTCACTGGCACATCTTTCACCCCGCAACCGAACAACGGTCGCGCCGCCCCGCCGACCAGATCGCCCCACAGGATACCGCGCACCGGGAAAAACAGGTTGGTCCAGCGTGTCAGCCCGAACAAGGCGCCATGATGGAATAATCGCTCGCCGCTGCCGGAAGTGAAACTGAGATTGCGATCGCTGGATAGCGGCGCCGGGCTGGTCGGAAACTCACGCTCGCGGCGCTTGCGATCGAACGACCTTTGCAAGGTCCCCTCGCCGCCACCTTCGGCCAGCAGAAACGTCGCCTGCGCCAGCGGGCTGCCCATGGTGATGAAATCGCTGACGATCCAGCGCTTGGCGAGCTTGTCCTTGAACGCATCGCCACGCTCCAGCATCCGTTTATCGAGTCCGCGCAGCACCCTGCGCGCGCGGCTGTGCCATTCGGCGCGCTCCGCTGGGGTTAGCCCGATCAGCGTCAGTTGGTCCAGCACCGGTTGAGGGTCGTCTTCCCGCGCAAAATTATCCTGCACCCGCCCGTCGGGCCTGGCTTCGCCGTCGCCCTCGCCGCCTACTATAGTCTGCGGATCGCCCAGTTCCGCCGACACATGTCCCCAATAGGCGCGCAGCATGTCATAGGCGACCACCGTCCCAAGGCTGTGCGACACGATGATGATCCGGTCATACTTGGGCACGCCCTCCCAATTCGCCGCGTGCAGCCGTGCGAGCATTTCCACCGCCATCGACCGGATTTTCCGGCGCACATCGATATTGCTCGGTGCCGCGCGCAAATATCGCGCCGCATCGCCGACCACGGTCAGCAGGAAAAACCAGTTCATCAGCAAAAACAGCGTCAGCGCGAAAATCGCGACGATGAGATAAGGCGATGTGGCGGCACCAGGCCATTCCAGGCCCATCGGCAGATGGCCGTTCGGCAACGGATTGCAATCGCACACCAGCATATGGCCAAGATACAGCAGCGCAAAGTCGAGCCCGAGCAGCAATACTCCGCGCCAATGCATCGTCGCGAAGCATAGCATCGCCGCACCGATCCATGGCAGCATCTTGGCCCAGAGAGGCGTTGTGTGGGTGGGGATCGCCTCCAGACCGATGAACATGCATATCGCCGTCAGCCCCAACAGCACCGCGCTCACTATCCACAAGGCCAGCAATGCGCCGAAGACGAACCACAAGGGCCGCACACCGGACGGCATCGTCCACGGCCCTTTGCGCACCAGTTCGAACAACCACATCGGCACCGCGACAAAGCGCGCCTCTGCCATCAGCGGTGCCCAATAACATTCATGAAAATCGACGACCCGCAATCCGTCGCGCGCATCGATCGGCGCAGTGACAATGACCGGCAGGTCGATGTCGGCGATGTCGCGGTCGAGCTTGGTCCACCATTGCCGCGGCGCGTCCTGCCCTTGCGGCCGGACATGTCCGTAGAGCGCATCGACGATCGCCCGGACTGTTTTGAGTGGCCGCTGATTGCCCATACCGTGCACCACCAGGACGGCGGTGCGCGGTTTTGCGATTTTACCGGCTTTGGCGGATACCGCCTGCGCCTCGACCATCGACTGCCCCCCATTTGGCGTTCAATGGCGCAACAAACCATGACGATGCTGGTCGGTCACGTGACAGCCATCACAAGCGACAAGAAAAAGGCGGCGCTTTCGCGCCGCCCTTTCCCTCAAATTGCAGTCGCAGCGGGCGATTAGAATTTGAAGATTACGCCTGCGGTTGCCCGGACGGTGTCGAAGGCGATGGTGTCGACGCCGACGCGGATACGCGCCGGGCCGTCACCCATGGCAAACTCGCCGCCGACGCCGACCAGATAGTCGCCATCGGTGTCATCGAGGCCGAGGCCGCCACCGCCGAAATTGCCGAGGTCGAAATTGACCTCCTGATAGCCGCCCTTGACGAACAGCTGGCTGTTCGCCCCGACCGGGAAGCCGAGCTTGGCTGCAACGCCATATTCGCTGTCGATGGCGTTGGTACCGAGATGGTAGTTGCCTTCGACACCGAGGATCAGCGTTTCGCCGACCGGGATATCGACGCCGCCAATGACGCCATAAATGGCTGCGTCGTCATCGCTGACGCCCGAGACGCCGAGATTATGATAGCCGCCCGACAGGCCGATATAGGGCTGCACGGTCGCTGCAGTGGTGTCCTGGGCCTGCGCGCCGCTCGACAGCGTCAGGGCGACTACAGCGGAGGCGGCAAGGAGAGCAAATTTGGTCATGGAGAATTATCCTTCTGCTTTTGTAAATGCGCGCCAAAGCCAGGCGTTCTACCGGAATGACCCGGCGCGCACCGACCCTTAACCGCCGCACCCGTGCAGGGTTCCTGAACGATATGTTCAGTCAGACGCAATATGTGAAAACTGTTGTATGAATACAACACAGTCTGAACCGAGGTTCAGGCTGGCGCGACGGACCGAGTCCAAGCATCGCGCAAATCGGCAACGAAGCGGCTTTTCTCTCGTTGAGCCTCCTCTCGATCGGGCAGCCGCAACAGATAGCTAGGGTGCACAGTGATTCGCGCGGCGCTGCCATCGGCAAGGATCAGCGCCTGCCCGCGCGACCGGCCAACCGCCATGGTCTTGCCGAACAGCGACCGCGCGGCGCTGGCGCCAAGCGCTAACGTCAGCCGGGGCCGGATCAACGCGCGCTCCTTGTCGACCCACCAGCGGCAGGCGTCGATCTCGCCCGCTGTCGGTGACTGGTGCAACCGCCGTTTGCCCTGCTGCGTGAATTTGAAATGCTTGACGGCGTTGGTCAGATAGACGCGCCCGCGATCGATTCCCGCTTCCGCCAGTGCGGCATTCAGCAACTGCCCCGCCGGACCGACAAAGGGCTTTCCCGCAACATCCTCCTGATCGCCCGGCTGCTCGCCCACCAGCATCAGCGCCGCATCGAGCGGTCCCTCACCGAACACCATCTGCGTCGCATCGCCGAACAGCGGGCAGCGCTTGCAGCGGTGCGCCTCGCTGCGGATGACCGCCCATTGGTCGTGCGCATCGCTCGCCATGGCACCCACGGCGGCTTCCGATAGCTCGGGTCCGGGGGAAAAAAGCACTCCCCCGCGCGCGCTCGCATCCATCCGCTCGATCTTCACCGGAACCGCAGCCGCCGACAGTTTGGCCGCGTCGGGAGCAGCTGCGATCATCGCCGCGCTGCGCGCCTGTGCGCCCGCGACCAGCTCGCCGATCAGCGCGGTTTCGGGCATATTGTGCCAATATTTCTTCGGCATTTCCTTCATCATCGCGCCGATCTTCAGCCGCGCCGGGTTGAAGATGCTGGCATAATATCGCTTCCACGCGTCCTCGACCGGATCGCCTTCGGGCGCATCGCCGCGCACCGCTCCCGGACCCTCGCTCAACGTTTTGCCGTCCCAGTGGATCGACAGTGCCGGGGTCAGGATCGACCAGTGCATCGACGCAAAGCGGTCGATGAAGAATTTGGCGTTGGCGCGGACGATATGATTGTCGGGTTCGAACCAGGCAACATAGCGGTCGCCTTCCTCCAGCTTACGGAACCGGACAAAGGCGCGCATCTTGTGGATGTCGCGCCGCACCGCCTTGGCCAGACCCTCGATCCGCACCACCAGCGGATCGGCGCGGTCGTCGAGTCGCCGGGAGCGCGCGACGATGTCGGCGAGAAGCGTGTGGAGCAGCGCAAAGCGCTCGGGATCGGAATGGAGGATGGCTGCGCGGGCCAATGGAATGAACGCCTTGGGCACCGCCAGGTGCGCATCGCCGCCGACTGGCTCGCTGACGGCGCCGAACAGATCGCCGACCTCACCCGCGACGCGCCAACGCACATGGGCCGGATCGACCCCTGCGCCGATCAGCCGTTTGACCGCGTTGCGCCAGCCGTCGAAATCGTCGGGGGCATCGAGGGTGACGGAGATCATCGACGCTCAAGCAGCAAACAGATCGAGTTGTTCCCCGCGTGGGCGCACGAAGGCATCGATATTGGCCTGATCGCTTAGCAGCAGCGGCCGCCAATCGCTGGTCACCAGAAACGGCCGCAATTTCTTGATGCTGCGCGATATGCGTCCGACATCGGCGAGATCGAGTTGCCGATACCGCCGCGCCTTGAGGATCGCGCCGACGGCCTTCACTCCCAACCCGGGCACCCGCAGCAGCATTTCCTTCGGAGCGCGGTTCACATCGACCGGAAACTGCGCCCGATGCGCCAGCGCCCAAGCGAGCTTGGGATCGATGTCGAGTGGCAACATCCCGTCCGCCCCCGCAGCGCTGCCGATCTCGCTGGGCGAATAGCCATAGAAACGCATCATCCAGTCGGACTGATACAAACGATGCTCGCGGATCAGCGGCGGAGCCTTGAGCGGCAGCACAGCACTGGCGTGCGGAATCGGGGAGAAGGCGCTGTAATAGACACGGCGCAACCCGTGTGCGTCATAAAGCCCGCTCGCCTTGCCGATGATGTCGGTATCGCTCGCCGCGTCCGCGCCAACGATCATCTGCGTCGATTGCCCTGCCGGTGCGAAGCGCGGAGCATGGCGGTATTTGCGGCGCGCATCCTTGGTGTCGATGATCGCGTCGCGCATGTCCGCCATCGCCCCGTTAATCCGGGCGGCGGATTTGTCGGGCGCGAGCCGGGTCAATCCGGCGACGGTCGGCAGCTCGACATTGATCGAGATGCGGTCAGCAAACAGCCCCGCCTGATAAATCAGTTCAGGGTCGGCATCGGGGATCGTCTTGAGGTGGATGTAGCCGCGAAACTGATGATCGACGCGCAATGTCCGCGCCACCCGCACCAGTTGCTCCATCGTATAATCCGACGATCGGATGATCCCCGACGAAAGAAACAGCCCCTCGATATAGTTGCGCCTGTAGAAATCGAGCGTCAGCGCCACCACTTCCTCGGGCGTAAAGCGCGCGCGGCGGACATTGCTGCTCTTGCGGTTGATGCAAGAATGGCAGTCGAAAATACAGCTGTTGGTCAGCAGCAGTTTGAGCAGCGAGATGCATCGCCCGTCGGGTGCATAAGCATGGCAGATGCCCGATCCGGTCGTCGATCCGATCCCCTTGCCATCGCGCGAGGTCCGCTTCGCGCCGCCCGACGACGCACAGGATGCATCGTATTTAGCAGCATCGGCAAGGATTTCGAGCTTCGCGACGGTGGAGAGTTGAGCCATATGTTCATAATATGTTCTATTGCGTCGGTTGTCCACCCGAACAGCGTCGATGCCTGCCGGAGTTATGGTCGTGCCATGCCATCCCCATGCCGCAACCCCTTGCCTCCCATGAACAGATATGGAACAGCGCAACGCATGAGTCTCTCCCATATTTCCGTGCGTGGCGCGCGCGAGCACAACCTCAAGGGGATCGATGTCGATCTTCCGCGCGACAAGCTGATCGTCATCACCGGCCTGTCGGGCTCGGGCAAATCCAGCCTCGCCTTCGACACCATCTATGCCGAGGGGCAGCGGCGTTATGTCGAGTCGCTGTCGGCCTATGCGCGGCAGTTTCTGGAGATGATGCAGAAGCCCGATGTCGAGCATATCGACGGGCTGTCCCCTGCGATCAGCATCGAGCAGAAGACGACGTCGCGCAATCCCCGCTCGACCGTCGCCACCGTCACCGAAATCTACGATTACATGCGGCTTTTGTGGGCGCGGGTCGGCGTGCCCTACTCGCCCGCCACCGGCCTGCCGATATCGGCGCAGACCGTCAGCCAGATGGTCGATCGGGTGATGACCTTGCCCGAGGGGACGCGCGCCTATCTGCTCGCGCCCGTCGTGCGCGGGCGCAAGGGCGAATATCGCAAGGAGATGATGCAGTGGCAAAAGGATGGCTTCACCCGCGTGCGCATCGACGGCGAGTTCTACGAGATCGACGAGGCCCCGGCGCTCGACAAGAAGTACAAGCATGATATCGAGGTGGTGGTCGATCGCATCGCAGTGCGTGAAGGCATCGAAAGCCGGTTGGCCGACAGTTTCGAGACCGCGCTGAAACTGGCCGAGGGGCTGGTCTATCTGGACTTGGCGGACACGACGGTGGCGGAACTCCAATCCCCCTCCCCTTCAGGGGAGGGGTTAAGGGAGGGGACTGTCCCACTGGCACCGCTCTCGAACGACAGTCCCCACCCCAACCCCTCCCCTGAAGGGGAGGGGCTTAAGAAGGGCATGAAGAACACCGGCCTGGCCGCCAACCGCATCGTCTTCTCCGAAAAATTCGCCTGCCCGGTCAGCGGCTTCACCATCGCAGAAATCGAGCCGCGCCTCTTCTCGTTCAACGCCCCGCAGGGCGCCTGCCCCGCGTGCGACGGCCTCGGGGAGAATCTGCTGTTCGACGATGAACTGGTCGTCCCCAACCCTGCGCTCAGCATCAAACAGGGCGCGATTTTCCCTTGGGCCAAGTCGAACCCGCCCAGCCCCTATTACATGCAGGTTCTCGCCAGTCTCGCCAAGGCCTATGGCTTCGCGCTCGACACTCCGTGGCGCGATCTGCCGGGCGAGGTGCATCTGATCATCCTCCACGGCACCGGCGGCAAGCCGGTGACGCTCACCTTCATGGACGGGCGCAAGAGCTACAGCGTCAACAAGCCGTTCGAGGGGGTGATCGGCAACCTCAACCGCCGCATGTTGCAGACCGAAAGCGCGTGGATGCGCGAGGAGCTGAGCAAATATCAGCAGCCGCACCCGTGCGAGACCTGCGGCGGCGCGCGCCTTAAGCCGGAGGCGCTGGCAGTGAAGATCGCGGGCGAGGACATCAGCCTTTCGGCGCGCCGCAGCGTCCATGACGCGCTCGACTGGTTCGCCAGCCTCGCCCCCAAGCTGACTGCAACCCAGCAACAGATCGCCACACCGATCCTCAAGGAAATCGTCGAGCGACTGGGGTTCCTCGACAATGTCGGGCTCGACTATCTCAATCTCGATCGCACCAGCGGCACGCTCTCGGGCGGCGAGAGCCAGCGCATCCGCCTCGCCAGCCAGATCGGCTCGGGCCTGTCGGGCGTGCTCTACGTCCTCGACGAGCCGAGCATCGGCCTGCACCAACGCGACAACGACCGGCTGCTCGTCACCCTCCGGCGGCTCCGCGATCTCGGCAACACCGTCATCGTCGTCGAGCATGACGAGGACGCAATCCGCGCCGCCGACTGGATCGTCGATATGGGCCCCGGCGCGGGCGTCCACGGCGGAGAGATCGTCGCGCAGGGGCTGCTCAAGGATGTGCTCAAAGCCAAGGGCAGCCTGACCGCCGACTATCTCACCGGCCGCCGCAGCATCGCCGTGCCCGAAACGCGGCGCATCGCGGCCAAGGGCGACGGCGTGCAGATCCGCACGCGCGCCAAGCCGGAAACGAAACCGACGAAGAAACAGCTCAAGCTGCTGGAGACGCAAGGCAAGTTCATCAAGCTGACCAACGCGCGGGCGAACAATCTACAGAATGTCACCGCGCGTATCCCTGTCGGCACCTTCACCTGCGTTACCGGCGTCTCGGGCAGCGGCAAGTCGAGCCTGATCATCGATACGCTTCAGGCCGCCGCGTCGCGCAACCTCAACGGCGCGCGTATCATCGCGGGCGCGCACGACAGCCTGACCGGGCTCGAATTTTTCGACAAGGTGATCGACATCGATCAGTCGCCGATCGGCCGCACCCCGCGCTCGAACCCCGCCACTTACACGGGCGCTTTCACCACCATCCGCGACTGGTTCGCGGGGCTCCCGGAGTCTCTTGCGCGTGGCTACAAGCCCGGCCGTTTCAGCTTCAACGTCAAGGGCGGCCGCTGCGAGGCGTGCCAGGGTGACGGGCTCATCAAGATCGAGATGCACTTCCTCCCCGACGTCTATGTGACGTGCGAGGTGTGCCACGGCAAACGCTACAACCGCGAAACGCTCGAGGTGAAGTTCAAGGGCCGCAGCATCGCCGACGTGCTCGACATGACCGTCGAGGACGCGACCGATTTCTTCAAAGCCGTCCCCGCGATCCGCGACCGGATGGCGATGCTCGAGGAAGTCGGCTTGGGCTATCTCACCGTCGGCCAGCAAGCCACCACCCTGTCCGGCGGTGAGGCGCAGCGCGTCAAGCTCAGCAAGGAACTCAGCCGCCGCGCCACTGGCAACACCCTCTATATCCTCGACGAACCGACCACCGGCCTGCATTTCGAGGACGTCCGCAAGCTGCTCGAAGTGCTCCACGCGCTGGTCGAACAGGGCAATACGGTGGTGGTGATCGAGCATAATCTCGATGTCATCAAGACGGCGGACTGGATATTGGACCTTGGCCCGGACGGCGGAGTAAAGGGCGGCGAGATCGTTGCCGAGGGCACGCCGGAGGATGTCGCGGCGAATCCGCGGAGTTATACCGGGCAGTATTTGAAGGCGTTGCTTAGCCGCTTGTCTTGATCGATGTGACACCTTAGGTTGTCACCATGCCAACTAGAACTGCCTCAGCTCATCGCAAGGATGCCGGGTTGTCACCGCTTGAAGCCGCGCTGAAGCGCCGCGTTGAGGACGCGCTGGCAGATACGGCCGCCTCTGTATCCCAGGCGCAAGTCTTCGCCGAATTGAAGGCGCATCACGAGCAACGTCAAACTTGAGGTTTAGCGTCGTCTGGCGACCCAGGGCATCGGCGCAACTGCGCGCGCTATATGACTGGATCGCCGATGCCGCCGACCCTGAGACGGCATATGCCTTTACCAGCCGAATAGAACAGCACACCGCTGCTTTGGCAAATTTCCCACATCGTGGAACACCGCGCGACGACCTGCTGCCTGGACTGCGAACGATCCCATACCGGCGTCGCACCATCATCGGATATCGGATCGATCAAGGATGCGTCGAAATCGTCGGCCTCGCCCATGGCGATCAGGAGCTTGACGGTGCCTTTGAATCTTGGGACTCAGATGATGACTGAACGTAAAGTAAAACCGCCGTCGAAGGTGTCTTCAGAACCCATCAGCGAAGATTCTTGGCCGGGCCGGATCGTTGATATGGCTGAACTCGGTGCCCGTCTGGCCAAACGCCGCGCCGAACTCGGCAATCCGGTGATGCCGCGCAACGCCGGCAAGAATCGCACGCCCAGCAAGATCGCCCTGCTAAAGGCCATCGAGGATGCCGGCGGCAAATGGTAGCATCGCCGCACCACCCGTCGCTCACAGCAGATCCTCACCCACCCCCACCCTACACAGCAGCAGGATCGCGCTGACGAACATCACCAGATTGGCCCGCCTTAACGCAGCGGCGCATCCATCACCGGATACAGCCGCCAGTCGCGCCAATCGAAATGCCACCATTCATTGTCGAGCGGAAGAAACCCCTCGCGCGTCATCCACCCTTCCAGCCGCGCGCTGTTGGCCAGCGCTTCGCCGCTGGCGCGCATGTTGGAGCGATAGGCGGCGGGAGTGAAATCGTCATAGGGGCTGGGCATCTCCACGGCGGTGCCACCGCGATGCAGCGCCAGGTCAATCGCGCATCCCCGGTTGTGGCGCGATCCGCGCGCCGGATCGGCGACGAACTCGCGCTGCACTTCGGGCGTTTCATCCCACATCATTTTGGTGATTCGCCACGGGCGATAGGCATCATGGATCAGCAGTCCGAAGCCGTGCCGCTCTGCCCGGTCCTGAACATTCTTCAGCGCCTCCGCCGCTGGCCGCTGCGCCAGCGCCTTCGCCACTGGATAGAGCACCCGCCCCATGAAATTGTCGGTCGTCGCATAGCGGATGTCGAAGCGCAGGCGCGGGTCGAATTGCGCGAGATCGACGAGATCGGGCGTGGCGGTGGCGGCGGGATCGACCGGCATCGCCACCGCCCCACCGACCGGAGAAACCGCATTCCGCCCCGCGCAGCCGGCCAGCCACAGCGCTGCACTCCCTGCAATCAGCGAACGGCGGGTGGCGTCCATGGTTCAGCCTTTCAATGTGATGGCGAGGGCGGCGGCAAATAATGTCGCGATGCTGCCGAGGATGGTGACCAGCGGCCATGGCACCCAGCCGACCGCCTCGATATTGCTGCGCCGCATCCGCCGACGCTCGGCCAGCACCGAAATGGCGGTCAATGCCGCCGCGCCTGCCGCCACTATGCTCATGCCCGCTTGCACTCGTTTCGCTCACCACTAGAAGGCAGGGCGGCTTCCCCCCCGGACCGATGGAGAGAGATATGACCAAGCGCCTGATCTTCGCAACCGCAATCGCCGCACTGGCCAGCGCATCACCTGCGTTCGCCGATCATCATGGCGGCGACCATGCCGGGCACGCCGCCCATGATCCTGCCACCCACGCTGCGCATGGCGCGATCGCCGCTGCCGTCGCCGCCCCCACCCGCACCGCAACCAATCGCGCCCGCGACACCTGGCGTCACCCGGCAGAAACGCTGAACTTCTTCCGCGTAGCCCCCGGCGAAACCATCGTCGAACTGTTCCCCGGCGGCGGATGGTACACAGAAATCCTTGCCCCGCTCGCGGCCAATGGCGGCGGTCGATATATCGCCGCAGGCAATCTCGAGCGCGGGCTCAACGCCGTTCGCACCCGCCAGACGGAAAATGCCGCTCTCTACGGCGCCGCAAGTCTCGCCGCTTTCCCCGCCACCGAAGCCGGACCGAATGTGCCCGCAGGCAGCGCCGATGTCGTGCTGACATTCCGCAACATTCACAATCTGCGCTTCGCTGGTCTCGACCAGACCGCCGCTGCCTTTACCCAGATGTTCGCCATGCTCAAGCCCGGCGGTCGCCTCGGCATCGTCGAGCATCGCCTGCCCGAGGCGATGGATTCGGCGTTGGAGCAGACCAGCGGCTATATGAAGCGCAGCTCGGTCGTCGCTTTTGCCGAAGCCGCGGGATTCCAGCTGGTCGCCGAGAGCGAGGTCAACGCCAATCCCGCCGACACGCACGATCACCCGCGCGGCGTATGGACCCTGCCCCCCGTCTCGCGCGGAGCGGCGGAAGACGCCAATGCCGCCCGCTATCTCGCCATCGGTGAGAGCGACCGCATGACGCTGTTGTTCGTCAAGCCGGCCGAGTGACCGACAGCAGCGCCAGCCTCCACCGCCCCGTCACCGGAATATTGCTCCGGCTGGCGGCGGCGGCGGTGCTGGCGCTGATGTTCGCGCTGGTCAAACTCACCGCCGCGCGCGGCGTCCATATCGTCGAATCGGTGTTCTACCGCCAGGCCTTTGCCCTGCCCTTCGTCGCCGCATGGGCCGCGCTCGGCCCCGGCTTGCCCTCGCTCAAGACTAGCCGGATCGGCACCCACGCCACCCGCATGGTCATCGGGCTCGGCGCGATGACGCTCAATTTCCTCGCCATGACCATGCTGCCGCTGGCCGAAGCGACGGTGATCGGTTTCGCCGTGCCGCTGTTCGGCACCATCCTCGCCGCGCTGTTTCTGGGCGAGAAAGTCGGGCGTTACCGCATCAGCGCCGTGCTCCTCGGCTTCATCGGTGTGCTGGTCGTGATGCGCCCCGACAGCGCGGCGATGCACTCGACCGGCGCGCTGATCGCCCTGGCAGGGGCGGTCGCCACCGCCAGCGTCACCATCTTCATCCGCCAGCTCGGCGCGACCGAAGCGGCCACCACCACCGTCTTCTGGTTCACCGCCTCATCGCTGATCCCGCTCTCGATCCTGATGATCTTCTTCGCCCGCGTCCATGATCCGCTGACCTGGGCGCTGCTGGTCGGCATCGGCGTCACCGGCGGCATCGCGCAACTGCTGCTGACCGGGGCGTTGCGATTCGCGCCTGTCGCTGTCGTCCTGCCGATGGATTACACCGGACTGATCTGGGCCAGCCTGATGGGCTGGCTGCTGTTCGCCGCGCTGCCCGTCCCCGCCACGCTGATCGGCGCACCGATCATCATCGCCAGCGGCCTCGCCATTTTGTGGCGCGAGCATCGCTTGGGCAAGGAGGCCAGAGCAGGCGCCGCTATATCCACTGCCTGACATCGCACCTTGCTTGTCAAGATGTCTGGACACTGCTCTATTTCCATCATACACCGTGATTCGTCTCGGTCCCCCCGCCCCGGAGTTTGCACGATGCGCCGTCTTTCTGCACTGCCGCTACTTGCCCTCGCCTTGTCTGCTCCGCTCGCCGCGCAACAGGGCAGCGAGCCGGCCAATAACGACATCGTCGTCACCGGCCGCAGCCTTCAGGATACCGCCGACGCGCTCGCCGCCTGCCTTGCCCGTAATTGCCCGCCCGATCAGGACATAGCTGCCACCCTCGCCCATGCCGAGAACCAGTTTGTCAGCGGCGATTATCGTGACGCGCGCGCCACCACCCTCGCCTCGATCCGCCGCAACAGCGACGAAGCGCGCGGTTTTCCGGTGCCGGTATCCGACTTGTACCGCGCCAATGGCCGCATTGCCTCGCATCTTGGCGAAGCGCGCGCCTATCAGTCGTCGGTGCTCGACATGCGCGATGCGTTGCAGCGCGGCCTGCCCGACACCGACGCCCGCGTCCTCGCCGCGCAGATCGAGGTCGGCGATAGTCGCGCGCGGCTGGGCTACCCTGAGGAAGCCCGCGATATTTACATCCGCACCGCCGTCGACGCCGAACGCGCCGGTGTGCCCCGCGTCGCCGCATTCGCCCGCATCCGCCAGGCGATGGTCGATCTGCCCCGGTTGAAGCGCGACCGCATCGGCAGCCGTGCCGATGCGGCGGTCGAACGGCTCACCCAGATATCGGCGCAGGGTGCGACCGTCGGTGCCGATCTGGCGCTGCTCTCCGAAGTGCTGCTCGCCCGTGTCGAGCGCGACGATGGCAATATGGCGCGCACGCAGAGCCTCGTCACCCGCTTTGCCCAAGGCGGCGGCGCGTCGCGTCCGCTGCTGCTGTCGAGCCAGCCGATCCGCCTTCAGGACGCCGACCAGTCGGCAGTGACCGAAAATTCGGGCAGCCAGGATTCGGGCAACACCCTGTCGCGCACCACGCTGGCGGTCGACAACCGCTGGATCGATGTTGGCTACTGGATTAATGCCGACGGCCGCATCGGCGATTATGAGGTGCTGCGCAACGGCGGCGGCATCGGCGGCTGGACTGACGCGGTAGAAACATCGGTCAAGAGCCGCATTTACGCACCGCTTGCTGCCGAAAATGGCGTTGCCTCGCCGGGCTATTATGTCGTCGAACGCTACACGCTGACGGCCGATTATGCCACCACGCAGAATGACTGCACCGGCACCCGCGTCCGCTGCCGCAGCAATAATCTGCGCGTCGAACGCACCGATCTGACCCCCGAAGATCTTGGCTCACAGCCCGCCCGAGCGAGCTGAGGCGCCAGCAAAACCATCGCCCCGGCCCGCAAGGCCTGGGCCACGATTGCTCACCGCTTCGCCACCGCCCGCGCGCGACGCTCACGCACCGCCAGCCACAACAGCAGCCCGACCGGCCCGACCATGACGGTCAGGAACAGGAAGGGGAATTGCACGATGCGCCCGAACCCCTTGGCATCGGCGTCGCGGGCGATCCACAGGCCGGTGAACAGGTCGAACGCCAGATAGTGCGTCCAGCCCAGCGTCGCGCCGCCCGGCGTATCGAACAGCGCCATGACGCCGGCGAGGCTGGTTAAATCGGGCGGACCACCGCTGCCGCCCGGCCCGCCGTCGATCCCGCCGGACAGCAGCCCGACGATCAGCACGGCGTAGACCAGGCAAAGCAGCGCCACGCCCAGATACATCACGGCCGACAGCACCAGCGGCTTGCGCGGGCCGAATATCAGCAATAGCCACGCCAGCAACGCCCACCCATTAACCAGCGAAAAGACAGCAACCCAATCCATGTTGTGGCTCCCCTGCCGCACCGGCCTATCAAATTTGCGTCAGCCAACCCCGCCGGACGCTTTAAACTATACGCTTCTGAACGAACCGGCTATATTAACGAACAGTAATGTCCGAGGGAAATCCAATGGCTGCCGAGATTTCCCCCGCACACGAATGGCAATCCAAGCATCTGCGCCGCGCTGTCGAGGCTGCGGGCGTCGCACTTTGGGCTTGGAATGTCGATAGCGACGACTTCACCATGGATGAAGTCGGCTTCACTTTATGGGGCCTGCCGCAACGTCGCCATGTCACCTTCGAGGAGCTGTCTTCGCGCATCCATCCCGCCGATCGTGACCGGGTGCGCTCCGCCTTTACCGCCACCCGCTCGATCCTCGGACCTTATGAAACCGATTTCCGCATCCTCATTGGCGACGAAGTGCGCTGGGTGGCCGCGCGCGGCCAAGGCGAGGATGACGGCATCGTCGGCCGGACGATGTACGGCATTTTCCTCGATGTCACTGGACGTAAACAGGCCGAGGAAGGGCATGAGCTGCTCGCCGGCGAAATGAGCCACCGTGTCAAAAACCTGCTCGCCATTGCCACCGGTCTGACCGCCATCACCTCACGCTCGGCAGCGAGCGCCGAGGACATGGCGCATGAACTGACCGAGCGGCTGTGCGCGCTCGGCCGCGCGCACGACCTGGTTCGGCCGCTGCCTGACGGTCATGGCAATGCCGCGCTGCTGGGGGATGTGCTCTCGGTGCTGCTTGCCCCCTACGACGATCTTGGTGCATTCAAGGGCCGCATTCGTGTTGCAGTCGAGAGGATGGGCATCGGCGAGACTGCCGCCACCGGCATTGCGCTGATCGTCCACGAACTCGCCACCAATTCAATGAAATATGGCGCACTATCGACGCCCATCGGCACGCTCGACGTGTCGAGTGCAGCCGACGACACGCATTGTATCGTCACCTGGGTCGAACATGGCGGCCCCGAAGTCCAGGCACCCGATGGCCTTGGCGGCTTCGGCAGCAAGCTCGTTCAGCGCAGCGTTGCCGCATTGCGCGGCACCATCGACTATGAGTGGCCCGAAACCGGCCTGATCGTCACGTTACGGCTCGATCGGTCGCGCCTTACCATCTGACCGCTCAGACGAGCGCCATTCGCGCATCGCGCTGGACGCACGTCATTTGCGCTGCGTCGCCACGGATCAGCGCCCGGACATGATAGCCGTGGCCGGCGCTCGCGGTGCTTCTGATCAGCGAGGCACCCAGAACATTGCCGAGCCGGTCGAGCAGGCCGCCGCCGTTGCCGGCCGTATAGCTGTCCACTGTACCGCACCCGTCATCCTCGACGTCGAGCAGGATGGCGCTGCCATAGTTGGTCAGGCTGACCTTTATCGTCCCGGCGGTTCCGTGGGGATAGCCATATTTCAGTGCGTTGATGATCATTTCGCTGCACAATAGGGTCAGCGCGCGCCGCATGTCGGCGGCAAAGAAAACCGGGTCGGCGATGACCATAGCCTCGATACCGCGCGCGCTGCCGAAAATCGCCGTCAGTCGCGTCGCCACTTCGGTCAGCAACGGCGCGCAAGGCAGCAGTTCGTCATCGCCGTCCTCGACGCCGAGCGCCTCATAAGCGCGCGCCAGACAGCGGGTTTGCGCGATCAGATCCGATGACAACCAGCAACGCGACGGGGCCTCCGCCAGATCGGCAAGTGCAATCACCATCTGCGTCAGATTTTTCGCCCGGTGGATGGCATCGGCGCGCCACAGAGCCGCATTGTCGGTGCTGTAGGAAAAGCCACTTTTGATCGACGGCAGCGACGCGGGGGCAAACAGCTCGAGAATCTTCGTTTCGATGGCAATGCCGTTCAGGTCGGCTCCTGCTGTCATCGGCGTCATGCTGTGGGTCTGCATCGACCATATCCTCTCAAAGTGGATCGGTTCCGTCGTGAAACGGTGGTTTGGCAACCTCGGATAGAAAATTTATTGCTTGTCGACGGCAAAGCTGGCGGACATCATCCTGAGCAATTCCAGCGATTCCTGCATGCGCCGGTTCGATTCACCGGCGGCCTCGGCGACGTCGATTTTGACTTCGCAGGTTGTCTGGATAACCGACAAGGCATCAACGAGGGTCAGCGTTCGCTTTTCGACCAACATATGCAGCATGCTTTCCGCCAGCAGCAACGCCGCCTGACCATGCGCATCGGGCTCGCTCCCCGTACCGGAGGGGCGGAGGGTGGCAGCACCGGCAGCGCTATCATTCATGGTTCGACCGATCTGAATCAGGCGGGAGCGGTGCATGTCTCTCGGTCGTCAGCGCCTGGGTTCACGTGCTGACGATAAATATGATATACTCCTTCCCGAACCCGCCAAACGTAACCGGGGTTAATGTCTTTGAGGGGGGGCAGATATATCGGGCTGCGAGAGGATCATTTTGACCAACGCCTTTGCCACACGTCTCAGCGGCTTCGGCCTGATCGGCGACGACGATGCAGCTTTGCTGGCTGATAGTTGCCGACATATCCGCGAAGTGCCCGCAGGCCACCATTTAATCAGGGAAGGCGATCAGCCCGATCCGGTGTTCGTTGTGCTCGAAGGCTGGGCGTGCGGCTACAAGATGCTGCCCGATGGCAGTCGCCAGATCATATCGTTTCTGCTGCCGGGGGATTTTTGCGACATCCACATCGCGTTGCTCGACACGATGGATTACAGCGTCGTCACGCTGACTCCGGCCCGCGTCGCGCTCATTCCTCGCGCGCAGATGGAGGGACTTGTCGAGGCCAAGCCATCGATCACCCGCGCCTTTTGGTGGTCGCAACTGGTCGATCAAAGTGTGCTGCGCTCCTGGATACTTAGCATGGGCCGCCGCACCAGCCGCGAGCGCATCGCCCATCTGATGTGCGAGCTTTACATCCGCATGCGCAACATCGGCCTCGCCACCGATGACAAATGCGACATCCCCCTCACCCAGATCGTCCTCGCCGACGCTGTCGGCATGACCCCGGTCCACGTCAATCGCGTACTGAAAAGGCTGCGGGAGGAGCATGTGATGGAGCTGAAATCGGGATCGCTAACGATATTGGACCCCATAAGACTCGCGCACATCGCCGGATTCGACGAAGATTATCTCCACGGAAGGCTAAAGCGAACCGGCCGATCAGGCCATTAAGGCGCAGCACCCCCCATCGAAGATGAAGGTGCCGCGCAGCGCGACCAGTGCCAGCGACGACCTACCCCTTCCACACCAGCACCGGCTTGCGCGCCGCCAGCGTTTCGTCCAGCCGCGCCCTCGGCGCGAAATGCGGCGCCGATTTCAGCGCCTCATCGCCTGCCTTGGCCTTTTCCGCGACATGCCGCAGCGCGCCGATGAACTGGTCGAGCGCCGCCTTGCTTTCGGTCTCGGTCGGTTCGACCAACATCGCGCCATGGACGACCAGCGGGAAATAGACGGTCATCGGGTGGAAGCCCTCGTCGATCAGCCCCTTGGCGATGTCGATCGTGCTGAAGCCATCGGCCATGCCCTTGTCGCTGAACAGCGCCTCATGCATGCACGGCCCGCTGTGCGCGAAGGGTGCATCAAGCACATCCTCCAGCGCGCGCAAGACGTAATTGGCGTTGAGCACTGCGTCTTCCGCCACCTGCCGCAATCCGTCGGCGCCGTGGCTGAGGATATAGGTGAGTGCGCGGGTGAACATGCCCATCTGGCCGTGGAACGCGACCATGCGGCCGAACGCCGATCCATGATGGTCGCCCGCCGTTTCCTCCTCGATCAGGTGGAATGCGCCGTCGTCGCCGCGCTCGACGAAGGGCAGCGGCGCAAACGGGGTCAGTGCGGCGGAGAACACCACCGGTCCAGATCCCGGCCCGCCGCCGCCGTGCGGGGTACTGAACGTCTTGTGCAGATTGATGTGCATCGCATCGACGCCAAGGTCGCCTGGGCGGACCCGGCCGACAATGGCGTTAAAATTGGCACCGTCGCAATAGACGAAGCCACCCGCCGCATGGACCGCGTCCGAAATCGTTTTGAGATCCCGTTCGAACAGGCCGCAGGTGTTGGGGTTGGTGATCATTACCCCGGCGACGTCGGGTCCCAGCCGCGCGGTCAGAGCCGCGACATCGACCCGGCCCTCGGGCGTCGCCGGAATATCCTCGACCCGATAACCGGCAAACGCCGCCGTCGCTGGATTGGTGCCATGCGCGCTTTCGGGCACCAATATGACTTCGCGGGCATCGCCGCGCGCTTCCAGCGCCGCGCGGATCGCCAGCACGCCGCACAGTTCTCCATGCGCGCCCGCCTTTGGGCTCATCGCCACGCTGTCCATGCCGGTCAGCGTCACCAGCCAATGTGCCAGCTCATGGATCACCGCCAGCGCGCCCTGCACCGTATCGACCGGCTGCATCGGGTGGACATCGGCAAAGCCCGGCAGCCGCGCCATCTTCTCGTTGAGCCGCGGGTTATGCTTCATCGTGCACGACCCCAGTGGGAAAAAGCCGAGGTCGATGCCGTAGTTCTGGCGGCTGAGCCGCGTGTAATGACGCACGGTTTCAGCCTCGGACAGGCCGGGCAGGCCGATGGGGGCGGTGCGGAGGAGGGCTGCAAAAGCCCTCTCCCCTTCAGGGGAGAGGGTTGGGAGAGGGGCAGTCACGGGGACATCGCTCGCTGACTGCCCCTCTCCCCGGCCCTCTCCCCTGAAGGGGAGAGGGAGAATATCCTCGAAATCCACACCCGTGCGCTCGTTCGACCCGATCTCGAAAATCAGCGGCTCCTCCAGCATCAGCGCGCGATTGCCGGTGAAGGTCGCGCCCGACTCGCGCTGCACCACGCCGCCGAGCGAGGGCTTCCAGCCCGACTGGTTGATCGCGTTCATGCCAGTTGCTCCTTCAGCGCGGCGGCAAAGACCGCGATATCCGCATCGGTTACCGTCTCGGTCGCGGCGACGATCAACCCCTTGCCTAGATCGGGTCGCGCCGGGAACAGCCGCCCCAGTGACACCCCGCCGAGCACGCCCTTGTCCGCCAGCGCCCGCACCACGGCGCGCGCATCGACCGGCAGTTCGACGGTGAACTCGTTGAAGAAGACCGGAGTTTTGAGCGTCACGCCGGGGATCGCGGTCAGCGCCGCTGCGGTCTGCACCGCGCGCGCATGGTTGATCTCGGCCAGCCGCCGCAGTCCCGCCTCGCCCAGCAAGGTCATGTGGATACTGAACGCGAGCGCGCAGAGCCCTGAGTTGGTGCAGATGTTCGACGTCGCCTTCTCGCGCCTGATGTGTTGCTCTCGCGTCTGCAGGGTCAGCACGTAGGCGCGCCGCCCGTCGGCATCAACCGTCTCGCCCACAATCCTGCCGGGCATCCGACGCGTGAAGCGTTCATGAGCCGCCATGAAGCCGAAGCTCGGGCCCCCGTACGCCATGTGATTACCCAAGGCCTGCCCCTCGCCTATGGCGATACCGGCGCCGTACGCACCAGGCGCCTCGAGCACGCCGAGCGAGGTCAGGTCGACGTGGGCCACCGCCAGTGCTCCTGCCTCCCGCGCCGCGGCGGCAAGCGCAGGCGCATCCTCGAGACAGCCGAAGAAATTCGGCTGCGGGAAGATTACGGCGGCTGCCCCCTCGGCCGCGGCAGCGACGCGCTCGGGGTCGGTGACACCGCCATCGTGGCCGACCTCGAACACCTCGAGCCCGAACCCGGGAGCGTAGGT
>JAYSZB010000086.1:0-3283 GCA_043727035.1 Sphingomonas sp.
ATCGGGCAGCGAGTTTCGCTGGGCAACATGGGTTGCCTGATTTCGCTTTGGGCTGACATCGAGCCCATCCGCCAGATCTGGCAGCACCCCGATTTCATCCCCTTTGCGCAGCGCATCGGTATGGCGACGGCGTGGGACAAGTATGGCTGGCCCGACCTGCTGCCGACACCGAGCAACAGATCCGCCACCTCTGACTGACGCACTATTGACGCTTTATTGACGACCGGGCGGATTGACGCCTGACGCTACGGCACCGCACTATCCGGGTCGGGGTTCGCAGACATTTTTGAAGCATTTGGCAAGGCCGGAAACCCGGCTTTTGACGCCGCGAAAAGTCGTGCCTGTTTCAGGGGAACATGCGCTGGACGGACGAACCGATGCGCCAATTTTCAGTCGCCTCAGCCGAGGCATCACAAGCGGGGAGAGATGCAGTGAAGTTCAAAACCATGACAACCGGGGCCGTCCTGGCGATCGCTGCCGCGATCGCACTTCCCTCGGCCGCGGCAGCGCAGGAATCGAGCTACAAGCCCGGAACTGTGTGGCAAGCCAGCCGGATCGACGTGCTGCCCGGCCAGTTCGAAAACTACATGGATTACCTGGCGACGACCTGGAAGAAGAACCAGGAACTGGCCAAGGCCGAAGGCATCGTGCTCGACTACCACGTGTTGTCGGTCAACAATGCGCGCCAAGGCGAACCCGATCTCGTCCTGATCGTCGAATACAAGGACTACCAGACGACCGCGCAACAAGAGGCCTTTTCCAAGAAGGTCGAGGCCATGATGGCGCAAGACAGTCGCAAGCAGGACGCCGCCAGCGGCGCACGCACCAAGATGCGCGAACTAATGGGATCGGTCGAATACCAGGAACTGGTTCTGAAGTAAGCGACCCCTTCAGGATCATGGCAGGTGGCGCATAGTCCCGCGCCGCCTGCCACACTCTCGGGGCTTTCCGGACTCCGATGCCAGCCATGACCAGCATCCACGAGATCGCCAGCCAGTTCACCGCGATGATGCGCGCCGGGCAATTCGTTGCCGCGGGTAACCGCTATTGGGCCGATGATGTCGTCAGCATGGAGCCGGCTGAATTTGGGGTCGGGAAGCGCACAACCGTGTCCGGCGTCGAGGCTACGCGAACCAAGTGCGCCGCTTCCTTCGGCACCGCGGTTGTCGATGAAATTGGGATCGACGGGCCCTTCATCACCGACAACCAGTTTGCCCTGTTTCTCGATCTGGTAACTATCGATCCGGCCAGTGGCGCGCGCCGACCCTTTACCGAAATCGCAGTCTACACCGTCCGCGGTCACCACATCGTCGAGGAGAGTCATTTCTATGACTGATAATCCAAGCGCATTTTCGCGCCGCGCGTTTGTCGGTTCTGCCTTGCTCATCGGCGCGCTTGCGGCAACCCGCGCGAATGCCGCGCCTGCGCTCACCACAGAATCGCCGATGGGGCCATTCTTCCCCGCCGGCTACGCGGGCGAGGACGATTTCGACTTGACCATGCTCAAGGGTAGTCGCGCCCGCGCCATGGGAGATGTGGTCGAAGTCAGTGGACGCGTACTCAATCGGCTCGGCAATCCAGTTGGCGGCGCGAAATTAGAGCTGTGGCAAGCCAATGCCAACGGCCGCTACGCGCATGGCAACGATACCAGCGCCGGCGCGCTCGACCCCAATTTTCAGGGCATGGCACGGCTCGTCACCGGCCCGTCGGGTGAATGGCGCATTAGGACGATCCGCCCGGGTCTTTACGGGCGGCGCACCCGACACATCCATTTCGATGTCACCGGCCGGGCCCACCGCTTGATATCGCAAATGTATTTCCCCGAAGATGTTGAGGCGAACGCCCGCGACGGGCTCTTCAAAGACCTGGGTGGCGGTGCGGCGACCTCGCTTGCCGCACTCGATGCGCCTGATCGCTATCGCTGGGACATCGTCTTGATGGATGCAGGCTGATGGCGTCTGCCGCCCGGGCGTTCGCCGCCCGCCCCCCGCTCGCGCTTTCCGAACATCGCAATCTGCGATTCTTCGTCCTGTTCCTGCTCTATTTCGCGCAAGGAGTGCCGTTCGGGCTGATCGACTTCGCCTTGCCCGCTTGGCTGGCGCAGAACGGAGCGTCGGCGGCGGCGATCGGCGGGGTGCTGGCGATGATCATCCTGCCGTGGACCTTCAAGCTGGCCTATGGCTTCATCATGGATCGCTATGCCTTTCTGGCAATGGGGCGCAGGCGGCCGTGGATCATCGTCGGTCAGACGGGTCTCATCGCGGCGCTTGTTGCGATGGCGATTGCCAACCCCGGCGTCGAACAGATCGGCATGATTGCCGCCTTCGCCTTTTTCCTTGGTCTGTCGTCCGCCTTTCAGGATGTCGCGGTTGACGGCCTAGCCGTCGATATATTGCCAGAGGACGAAATCGAGCGCGTCAACGGCTATATGTTTGGTGGTCAGGCCGTCGGCACCGCTGGCGGCGCCGCCGTGAGTGGGTATCTGATCGCCTTTCACGGTCTATCCGCGGCGGCGCTGGCGCTGGCCGTGATTATCGCCGCGATTCTCGCGCTGGTGCTGATCGTGCGCGAGCGACCAGACGAACGTCTGCTGCCCTGGACCGAAGGTACGGCATCGCAACGCAACCTCGATCTGCACCTGGGCGCGTTCGGTCCGATCGTCCGCGACCTCTTTTCGGCGATGTTTACGCGACAAACGCTGATCCTCGTGCCTGCGTTCATGTCGGTTACCGCAGCATGGGGGATCTTCCTGGGACTGGGTCCGCTGTTCGCGGCCAATATTCTGGGATGGGGAAAGGCGACCTATAGCGGCTGGGGCAGCCAGGCGTTTCTGATCGCAGGTGTCGCGGGCGGACTGTTGTTCGGTGTCGCGGCGACCCGCTGGGGCGCTCGGCGCATGTTCGTCGTCGGCGCGCTGATGGCAGCGGCCGCCGCTGGGGCGATGCTCGCGCTTCAGGACCAATGGGCCGACCCTGCCATCCTCATCGGCGCAATCTTCGTGTTCACGACCCTTACGGTACTTCGCGCCGTCACTGCCGGATCGCTGGCGATGCGGCTGTGTACCCCGGCGGTGGCGGCCACGCAGTTTGCGGTGTTCATGGCGATCCTGAATTTGGGGCGGACATTGGCCTCCGGCTCGCTCGGCTGGATCGACAGCTTGGGCGGTATCCCCGCCATGTTCGCCGCGATGGCGGTCTGCAGCCTGATCGCCGCAACCTTTGCCATTGCTGCAAAGGTAGGGCGCTGAGATCGCCGTCCCACCTCGCACGCTTCGCGGGAGAGC
>JAYSZB010000087.1:0-69745 GCA_043727035.1 Sphingomonas sp.
GTCTCGACTTCGCTCGACATGAGCGGGTTCAGTTCACTCGACAAGAGCGGGTTCAGAATGTCATTTCAGGAATTCAGATCAATCCGCGTCGGTCTCGTCGAGCAGCCAGTTTGGGTCCTTGCTCGAAATATCGCGAACGAAACTCCACACATCCTGCTGCGCAACCGCGTCAGTCATCGATCCGGCGACGATGCTCCCGCCCTCGGCCCGGGTGATGGCAGCGATATCAGCCTCGAAATGCACTGCAATGCGTGCGGTGCCGCCGCTGAGCGACGCACTAGTGATGATAGCCTTGTCGATGACGATCAGGCGGTTCTCCAGCGTCTCGCCGCGCGATTCGCGATCGGCGATGGCGGTTTCGAACGCTTCATAGCTGTCGGCATCGCACAGGCCGCGCAGCGTCTCACGGTCGCCCTTCCAATAGGCCACGAGGATCATGCGATAGGCCGCCTTCGATCCGTTGACGAAGCGACCGACATCGAAGTTGCGATCCGCCCCCAATATGGCGCGGATGCCGATTTCTGCGGATGGCTCATAGACCAGCCCGGCTACCGGTACGGGAGTCAGGCTACGCGGCGCGTCGATCACGGACGCGGGCTGGGCACCGACCGGCGCAGGATGCGGCCGGTCTTCGCGCGGCAGGACGGTGTCGCCGTCGCGGCCATGTTTGCCCAGCACCGAGTAGAGGCGCAGGCCCAAAAAGGCCGCAATCAAGGCGAGAATGATGATGGTGGCGTTCACACGTCTATCCGTTCATTGCTGCCCGCTCCGCACGGGTCTGTGATGAATGTAGGCGAACATGCCTCTCGTTTCAAACCGGGGCAATGCCATAATCGATGTTAAGCACGGATGAAGCGGGCGATGTGTGCGATAGCGCACGCTTGGACACCCTTTTCCATCGGCGTTGCAGCGGCATTGCACCGTCCAAATGCCGCTGCTAGTGCGCGCCAAGCACCGATTTGGCTGTTCCCAGCCGCATCCTTCCCTAGCAAAGAGCGATTTTTCCGATCATGGCCGACGAAACCTCCGACACTGTCACCATCACCTCCCAGCCCAATGGCGCGGACACCGGCCCGGCAATCGGCCTGATCTCGCAATATGTGAAAGATCTGTCCTTCGAAAACCCCAACGCACCGGCCTGTTACCAATGGCAGAGCGTGCCGCAGGTCGATGTCCAGTTCAACATCAGCTCGACCCCGCTGGGTGACGAGGTGCATGAAACCGTGCTCAAGATCGAGATCAGCTCGAAGCGCCCCGAAGGCACCGATTTCATTGTCGATTTGTCCTACGCCGGGCTGTTCGGGGTGCGTAATGTCGCGGAGGATCAGGTCCACGCCTTCATGTTCGCCGAAGCACCGCGGATCATCTTCCCCTTCGCCCGCCGCATCATCGCCGATGCGGTGCGCGACGGCGGTTTCGCGCCGTTGCTGCTCGAGCCGATCGACTTCAACGGGCTATATCTGGCGCAGCGCGAGCAAATGGCGGCGCAAGCCGCCGCCGACGGCCTGGACCAGCCGGTCGGTAACGCGTGAGGCGCGGCCGGGCGGCGATGATTTGACCCACCCATGAGCCTGCTCAAAAATGTCTCGACCATCGGCGGGCTGACTCTGGTCAGCCGGGTGTTTGGCTTTATCCGGGACATGCTGCTGGCCCGCGTGCTCGGCGCAGGGCTGGCGGCGGATGCCTATCAACTCGCCTTCCGCCTGCCCAACACCTTCCGCCGTCTTTTCGCAGAGGGTGCTTTCTCCGTCGCTTTCGTGCCGATGTATACCAAGATGCTGGGGTCGGAGGCTGGAGAGGCACACGCCAAACGCTTTGCCGAGGAAGTGCTGGCGGTGTTCGTCTGGGTGCTGGCGCTGTTCAGCGCGGTCGCCATCGCACTGATGCCGTGGATCGTTTACGGACTTGCCAGCGATTTTACCGGGGTGCCGGGCAAGTTCGACCTCGCAGTGTATCTGTCGCGGCTGACCTTCCCCTATCTGGCGCTGATCAGCCTCGCCACGCTGTTCACGGGCATTCTAAATTCGCGTTCACGCTTTGGGCCGGGGGCGTTCGCGCCGATCTTGTTCAATATTGTGCTGATCACCGGCGTGGTAATCGGCAGCATATGGCGCGGCGACAGCGGCGACGATCGGCTGGTCACCACCGCCATGGCGATTTCGGTGGCGCTGTCGGGGCTGGTCCAACTGATCTATCTGTGGTGGACGATCCACCGCATGGGCTTGCAACTGCGACTGCGTCCGCCGAAGCTGTCCGCCGATGTGCGCCAGCTCGGCCGCCTGATCCTGCCCGCCACATTCGGTGCGGGAATCTACCAGATCAGCCAGTTCATCGACACTTTCTTTGCGACATCGCTGCCGCAAGGGTCGCTGACATTGCTGTCGATGGGCGACCGGCTCAACCAGATGCCGCTCGGCATCGTCGGCATCGCGCTTGGCACCGCCATCTTGCCGATGATCTCTCGCTCGATCGGATCGGGTGACGAGGCAGGGGCGCAGCGGGTGCAGGAACAGGCGGTCGATCTCGCCATGCTGCTGACCGTGCCCGCCGCCGTCGCGCTGGCGGTGTGCGCGCATGAATTTGTCGCCGCCTTCTTCGTCGGCGGGCGCTTTACCGCCAATGACGGAATCATCGCCGGCAATATCGTTGTCGGCCTAGTCATCGGCCTGCCAGCGTATGTGCTGGTCAAGGTGCTGACGCCGGGATTCTTCGCACGCGGCGATACCGCGACGCCAGTGCGCACCGCACTGGCGTCGCTGATCGCCAATATCGGCTTGATCCTGCTGCTGATCGGGCCGCTCGGCGTGTTCGGGTTGGCACTGGCGGGGGCGCTGGCGGCGTGGTTCAATACCGTGTTGCTTTATATCCTGCTTCATCGACGCGGACAGTTCAGCCTGTCGGGCGCCTTGTTCGTCCGCATCCTGTTGCAGGGCGTTGCTGCGGCGGTGATGGGCGGTTTCCTGTGGTGGCTGACCGGGGCGATCCATTGGGCCTTTGCGGCCGAATGGTATCACCGTGTCTGGGCGCTATTACTCACGATTGCCGCCGGCGGCGGGGTCTATGGCGGAGTCGCATGGTTGATCGGCGGGCTCGACCGCGAGCAGATCGCGTCGCTGCGTCGCCGTCGCGCCGCCCCTGCGCAACCAATGGAAGAATGAACATGCGCGTCGTTTCGGGCATCCAGCCTACCGGAAACCTGCACCTCGGCAATTACCTCGGCGCCATCGTCCAGTGGGTCGAGATGCAGGACGGCAATCCCGGCAATTGCCTGTTCTTTCTCGCCGATCTCCACGCGATCACGGTCAGGGGCGATGCCGCGACGCTGCGGAACAATGTGCGCGAGCAGACTGCCGCGCTGATCGCCAGCGGCATCGACCCGGCCAAATCGATCCTGTTCAACCAGACGCGGGTGCCGCAGCACAGCGAACTCGCGTGGTTGCTGATGTGCACCGCGCGGATCGGCTGGCTCAACCGCATGACCCAGTTCAAGGAAAAGTCGGGCAAGGATCGCGAAGGCGCGAGCATCGGCCTGTTCGGCTATCCGGTGCTGCAGGCCGCCGATGTGCTGCTTTATCAGGCGACGCATGTGCCGGTGGGTGAGGACCAGAAGCAGCATCTGGAGCTCGCGCGCGACATCGCCACCAAGTTCAATCTCGACAGCGGTACCGAGACGTTCGTGCTACCACAGCCGATGATCGGCACGACCGCGCCACGCGTGATGTCCCTGCGCGATGGTTTAGCGAAAATGTCGAAATCCGATTCCAGCGACATGAGCCGGATCAACCTTATGGATGACGACGATTTGATCGCCCAGAAAGTGCGCAAGGCGAAATCCGACGCCGAGCCGCTGCCGGGCGAAGCCGCGGGGCTGGCGGGACGGCCAGAAGCGGCAAACCTCGTCACCATCTATGCGGCACTGGCGGGCGACAGTCGCGATGCAGTGTGCGCGCGTTTCGCCGGGCAAGGCTTCGGCGCGTTCAAACCGGCGCTGGCGGATCTGGCGGTGGCCAAGCTCTCCCCCATCCGCGCGCGCTTTGCCGGGTTGATGGAGGATGTCGATGCGATCGATGCGATCTTGGAGGACGGCGCAACGCGAGCGCGCGCGCTGGCAGCACCGACGCTGAAGTCTGCGCAGGAAGCGCTGGGATTGTTTGGGTGAAGAACCTCCCCGGAACGGGGAGGGGGACCGCCCGAAGGGTGGTGGAGGGGTCGCGAGCGAAGCGAGCACCCGAGGCATCGGCCAGAGCAGGAGCTCGCTGCGCTCGCAACCCCTCCGTCTCGCTTCGCTCGCCACCTCCCCGTGCCGGGGAGGTTCGCGACAATGCAGCCCTTTTATTCAATTGCAGTTCAGACGAACAGATGTAGAACTGCGGCCAAGCGCCCGATGCCGGACTATCTCCTAGCCGGTCCGGATGCGGTACAATGCCTATGAAAGGTCATCCCCATGCGAGTCGCACCGCTTTTCCGTCTTTCCGCCGCTGCGTTGGCGCTCGGCACGCTTGCCGCCTGCGCAACGCCCTTCCGCGCCGAAGTCGCGCGTTTCCAGCAGCTCCCTGCGCCGCAGGGACAGAGTTTCACGATCGAGGCACGTGACCCCGACGATCGTGGTGGGCTCGAATTCAATCAATATGCGCAACTGGTCAACGCCGAAATGGCACGCGTCGGCTATCGTCCCGCTGCTCCCGGTGAGGCCGCCGACTTTGCGGTCAAGCTGGCCTATGGTGTGGATCAGGGACGCGAGCGGGTGGTGTCCGATCCATTTGGTTACGATCCCTTCTGGGGTCCGGGCTGGGGACGCAGCGCGTTTTCGGGTCGCCCGTTGATTGTTCGTACACGCGGCGGTTATCGGTATGTGCGGGGCTTTTACGATCCGTTCCTGTTCGGATCGCGCTTTGGCGATCATGGCAATATCCGCAGCTATACCGTGTATACCAGCGGCCTCGAAATGATCATCGAACGGCGCGCCACCGGTGAGCGGTTGTTCGAAGGGTCGGCCGAAGCCGTGTCGCGCAGCAACGATCTGACCGAACTGGTGCCCAATCTGGTCGAGGCGATGTTCACCGGTTTCCCCGGCAATTCGGGAGAGAAGGTGCGGATCACGGTGGCTCCGCCAGAGCGGGATTAATTTGTTTTCGTCATTGCGAGCAAAGCGAAGCAATCCAGAGCGGCTAAGCGCAGCTCTGGATTGCTTCGCGTATTTTATCGCGAGCGCCTGCAAGCCAGTCGAAAGCGCTAGCCACGGCAGATAGATGTTCTAGGCCGTCAGCGCCCGCTTGATCCGCCGGATATCGGTATCGAGATCGGCATCGCCGCTTCGCAGCGACTCGATCGTTTTCACCGCATGGATCACCGTCGAATGGTCGCGCCCGCCGAAACGGCGACCGATTTCGGGAAAGCTGCGCGGGGTCAGTTCCTTGGCCAGATACATGGCGACCTGGCGCGGGCGGGCGACGCAGCGCGTGCGGCGCTGCGAACCCATCTCGGTCTTGTCGATGCGGTAGTGCGCGCACACCGCGCGCTGGATATCCTCGATGGTGATGCGCGCCCGGCTGCCGCGCGCGGTCTCGGCCAGCCGTTCCTGCGCGAAGGCGAGGTCGAGCGTGCCGTCGAGCAGCGCGGCATAGGCAACCAGCTTGTTGAGCGCGCCTTCGAGTTCGCGGACATTGCGCGGGAATGTTTGCGCGATCCAATCGATCACGGCGGTGGGGACATCGATGCCAAGGCCCGCCGCCTTGCGCTCCAATATGGTGACCCGCAGCTCAAGATTGGGCGGATCGATGTCGGCGACCAGCCCGCCGGCCAGCCTCGACAGCAGCCGCTGGTCGATACCGTCGAGCCGGTGCGGTAGACGGTCGGCGGCAACGATCAGCCGCCCGCCCGAAGACATCACCTCGTCGAAAGTGTGGAGCAGTTCGATTTGTGTCGAATCCTTGCCGATGATGAACTGGAGATCGTCGATCAGCAGCAGATCGGTGGCACGCAGCCGCGCCTTGAACGCCATCATCTCATTGGCGCGCATCGCCGAGACGAATTCGAGCATGAACTTCTCGGCGGACATCAAAATGACACGCGCCTTGGCGTCGCGCGCCAGCGTTGCAGTGGCAATCGAATGCAGCAGGTGAGTCTTGCCCTGCCCCGTCTCCGCGCGGAGATAGAGTGGGTGGAACTGCGGCGGCTCGACCGCCGCCACCCGCCGCGCAGCATTGAGCGCCAAGATATTGCTGCGTCCCGGCACGAAGCTGTCGAAGGTGAATTTGCTGTCGAGCTGTGGAAGGGCGACCGGGACCAGTGATTCGGATGCGGCAGGCACGCGCGTGGCGGGCCGGGCGCTCGTCTCGGCAACTGTCGGGCGATGCTGTGCGGTAACGCGAATCATAGCGATTGTGGGCAGCAGCTGCTTCCACGCCAGCGTCAGCCGATCGGCGAATCGCTTGGCAACCTGCTCGCCGGTAAAGCTGCTCGGCGCGGACAGCAGCAGTTCGCCGCTGGCAGGGTCATAGCCAACCGGCTTCACATGTTTCAACCAATGATCGAACGTGCGCGCGCCAATGTCACGACGCAGACCTACGGCCACCTGAGCCCAGGCATCGACCAGCCAGTCGATCGGCACAGCACCGCTTATGCCCTGCCCGCCTGTCAGGTCTCCCGTATCCGTCATTCCGCCTTGCTGCCCCTCAACCCTGACCGCACCCGCGCGGCAAACCACTCCCCACCGCAAAGCCAAGCTTTGCGGACAATCGTTGCCGATTTTTTGGGCGGTCGCCGAAATGATTTTTCCTGCGACGCCCCCTGTCTAGGAGCGTCGAAACGAGTCGGGCAAGGGCAGCGGGGGTAAAAAAACTGAAATAAAGCCGTTGACGCGCAAACGCTTGAATTTGCGTCGGCGGCCAATCATTCCGTTGAAATCGGGTCCGTTTCACGAACCGCCGTCTGCAAGCAATGCGCGAATCGGCACAAACGCTGGACCGGGCGATTTTTCGCCAATTCGGTCACAAATGTTTCACAAAAGAACAAAGCAAAACCGCCGAACGGCATCCCGTCGGCGGTCCAGCTTTATCATCGATCACAGCGCAATTTGCGCCGAATCAGCTCCGTTATTGGCCGAGCGTTGACAGCCGCTTGGTCAGACGAGAAAATTTGCGCGCTGCGGTGTTCTTGTGGACCACACCCTTGGCGACGCCGCGCGCCAGTTCAGGCTGCATCGCTGACATCGCGGAGGTTGCTGCGTCCTTGTCGCCAGCGGTGAGCGCCAATTCGACGCGCTTGACCAGCGTACGAATGCGCGAAACGCGGTTCTTGTTGACGACAGTGCGAGCCGCGTTGCGAACGATGCGCTTGCGGGCCTGGGGCGTATTGGCCATGAATTCCTCAAGTTACTTGTGATGTCGGACGCTAGTCGAAACCGAGAGTGTATCTCGGCCCCGGTGCAGGAAGGCGGCGCATAGCGAGGTCACCTGCAAAGGTCAAGAAATTGGCCTAATCGAATCAACGCTGACATTTAGCGCAATGAAATGTCGAACGGCCGCCCTGCACCAGCCGCGCGATCGGCTTGCCACAGCTGCGGCAGCCCTCGCCTTCGCGGCCATAGACCCGCCATTCATGGCTGAAATAGCCGAGTTCACCATCGGGATGGGCGAAATCGCGCAAAGACGAGCCACCCACCGCAATTGCACGGGCCAGCACCGCCTTGATCGCGTCGGTCAGAGCACCGAGGCGTTTGGTCCCGATCTTCCCCGCCGTCTTTGTCGGTGCAATGCCCGCCATGTTGAGAGCCTCGCACACATAGATATTGCCCAGGCCGGCGACGATTCGCTGGTCGAGCAGCAGCGTTTTCACCGACGCGACCCGGCCATCGAACGCGATAGCGAGCGTTGTCGCTGTGAACGCATCGGACAAGGGCTCCGGACCGAGCGTGCGGAACGGGACAAAGCTGGTTTCAGGATCGCCTTCGACCAGATCGACCGAGCCGAAGCGGCGCGGATCGTTGAGCGCGACGCGTTTGCCAGTGTCGGTTTCGATGATCAGATGGTCGTGGGTTTGCGTCTCGACGGCATCGGTGCGCCAACGGCCAGACATGCCGAGGTGGAAGATCATGCTGCGGTCACGGTCGGTGGTGACGATGCCATATTTGGCGCGGCGCGACAACGCGGTGACCGTTGCGCCGGTCATCGCCTGCACCAGATCGACCGGGAACGGACGGCGCAGGTCGGCGCGGTTGAGCGTCAGCCGCGCAATCCGCTCGCCCTCGAGCAGCGGGCGCAGGCCGCGAACGGTGGTTTCGACTTCAGGGAGTTCGGGCATGTTATCCTGTCAGGAAATGTCCCCTCCCCTCTACCCGTTCACCCGGAGCCTGTCGAAGGGCTGTTCTTCACTTGCGCCATCGCTAAAGGGACAAACAGCCCTTCGACAAGCTCAGGGTGAGCGGAGTTTTGTGTGAGCGATCAAGCTGAGACCGTTTCCTTCGGCTACGAAGACGTGACCCCCGAGGAAAAAACCCGGCGGGTCGGCGGCGTTTTCTCCAATGTCGCGGCGAAATATGATATCATGAACGATGCCATGTCAGGCGGGATGCACCGGTTGTGGAAAGACCGCTTCGTTCGCTTGCTGCGGCCCCGTGCGGGTGAGCATATCCTCGATATGGCGGGCGGCACCGGCGACATCGCCTTTCGCATAGCCAAATCGGGCGCGCAGGTCACGGTGTCGGACATCAACGAGGATATGCTGGGCGTCGGCATGGAACGCGCCGCCAAGCGCGGCATCGACGGCCTGATCTGGTCGCCGCAAAATGCCGAAACGCTGAGCTTTGCCGATGAGAGTTTCGACGGCTACACTATCGCCTTCGGCATCCGCAACGTCACCCGCATCGACAAGGCGCTGGCCGAGGCACACCGCGTGCTCAAACCCGGCGGGCGCTTCTATTGTCTCGAATTTTCCACGGTCGAATGGCCGGGGTTCAAGGATATCTACGACGCCTATTCGCATCATTTGGTGCCCAAGCTGGGTAAGGCGATCGCAGGCGACGAGGACAGCTATCGCTATCTAATCGAATCGATCCGCAAATTTCCCAACATGGCGGCGTTCAAGGCCATGATCGAAGACGCGGGCTTCCGCCACACGCGGGTCGAGCCGATCATGGGCGGGCTTGTGGCGATCCATTCGGGATGGAAAATCGGGTGATGGCAAGCACCGCAAAGTCCCCCTCCCGCTTGCGGGAGGGGTTAGGGGTGGGCCTGTCCAACTGGCATTGCTCGATCGGGACACGCCCACCCCAACCCCTCCCGCAAGCGGGAAGGGCTTTCAGATGACCCGCCCGGCCACCCACATCTTCCGCCTGCTGCGCTGGGGCCGCACACTTGCACGCCATGGCGCATTGCGCGGGATCGAGGACTCGCCCGCCACGCCAGCGCCCGTCCGCCGCCTCGCGCGCGTCGCCCGCTTCGGCGCGCGCCAGCCGCGCGAACCCGATTATGCCGCCGCCTTCCGCGCCATCGGCCCCGCCGCGATCAAACTCGGCCAGACGCTGGCGACCCGTCCCGATCTGATCGGCGAGGTCGGCGCACGCAATCTGCTGTCGTTGCAGGACGCGCTGCCGCCGCTGCCGTTCGACACAGTGCGCCCGGTGATCGAGACCGCGCTCGGGCGATCGATCGAGACGCTCTATTCCACGTTCGACGAGGCACCGATCGGCTCGGCGTCGGTCGCACAGGTCTATCGCGCTACCACCACGGAGGGCCGCGAGGTCGCGGTGAAGGTGCTGCGCCCCGGCGTCCGCGAGAAATTCGCGCGCGACATCGATACCTACGAATGGGCGGCGGCGCATCTCGGTGCGCTGGGCGGCGAGGCGGGGCGGCTGCGGCCCGAACTGGTCATCGCCAATTTCAAGCGCTGGACGCTGCGCGAACTCGATCTCCGGCGCGAAGCCGCCTCAGCCTCCGAACTCGCCGAGATGGTCGCAGCAAGCGAGGGCTACCGGGTGCCGAGCATCGACTGGGACCGCACGGCCGGCACGGTGATGACGCTCGAATGGGTCGACGGGATCAAGATTTCCGACCGCGATGCGCTGGTCGCGGCGGGGCATGACCCGGCGCGGCTGGCCGGCAATCTGGTCAATGCTTTCCTCCGGCAGGCGATTTCCGACGGCTTCTTCCACGCCGACATGCATCAGGGCAATCTGCTGGTCGAGGGCGACGGCACCATCGTCGCCATCGATTTCGGCATCATGGGGCGGATCAACCGGCAGGCGCGCAGCTGGCTGGCGGAGATTCTCTACGGGCTGCTGACCGGCAATTACAAACGGGTCGCCGAGATCCATTTCGAGGCGCAATATGTCCCTGCGCACCACAATATGGACGAATTCGCCACCGCCCTGCGCGCCGTGGGCGAGCCGATGCGCGGTAAGCCGGTGAAAGAGCTTTCGGTGGGCCAGATGCTCGACGGTCTGTTCGCCATCACCCGCGATTTCGACATGCAGACGCAGCCGCATTTGCTGCTGCTGCAAAAGACGATGGTGATGGTCGAGGGCGTCGCCACAGCGCTCGATCCCGATATCAACATGTGGGAGACCAGCGGGCCGTTCGTCGGCGAATGGATCCGCACCGAACTCGGTCCCGAAGCGATGGTCGCCGACCGAATCATCCGCACCAGCCGCGCCATCCGTCGCCTGCCCGAACTGCTCGAACGCATAGAGCAAGCCTATCCGCCCAAGGGCGCCGCCCCGCCCCCGCCACCGGTGCCGGTCGTGCCGCTGATGTGGGAACGGCGCGGGTCGGGGGCTTGGCGTTATGTGCTGGCTGGGGTGGTTGGTGCTGTGGCGGGAGCTGGCGGGTTGTGGCTGTGGGGATGAGCGAGGACCGGCAGCCCGGCTGGACATTCCTGCCGGTCGCGGCGGCATCTTTGTTGACCGGCGCTCTGGCCGCTTTGACATTGTTGGCGCTGACCTTGCTTAGCTACCCACGCCCCTTCACAGAAATGCTGGACGTAGAGCTTCTTTTGGGGCTGGGCACAGTTACTCTGTTCGGTCTGGCTGTCGGGCTCGTTGTCATTCTGCCAATTGCGATGATCTTTTCGGCCATTGGCATCCGTCTGGCGCTGCGCAAGCCATGGGTGGCGTATCGGCGAACATGGGCTGCTGCGGGAGCCGTCGTCGGCGCGATTGTCTTGCTGGTTCCCTTTCTGATCCCGACCAACGATGATCCATCCTATGGCCCGATAGCCCTGTTCGGCGCGGCCTGCGGGGTAACGGAAGCCTTGTTGTGCCGCCGGTTTCTGGCGATTGGCGCAACACGAAACTAGAAGAGCGACTATCCTTCCCGATTTGGCTTGGGCGCAGTTGGCGCTTCGGTCGGTCGATCCGCGTCTTTATTGCGGATGCGGTTGCGTAGGTAGAAGAAGCCGCCGATCAACCCGCCGACGAACAGCACCAGCGCCCACCAGAAATCGCCCAATATGCCCAGAAAGCGGGTGTAGAAGCTGAAATCTTCTTCGGTCTCTGCGCGCTTGTCCCGCGTTCGCTGCCGCTCTTCCGCCTGCGCCTCGGTTTCCGAGACGCTGACGTCGACCTGCACCAGATCGCTGGGATAGCGATCAAGCACCGTGCCATCGTCGGCGAGCACGGTAATTTCTGCGGAGAGTGGGTGCTGGCCCTCGCGCAACGGGGTGACATCCCAGTTCCACACCTGGCGCCGCGCGCGGCCCATGACCAGATCGACCGGGGCGGCGGGATCGACGGTGAAGGCGCGACCGATCAATTGCGCGCGCATCACGGTGCCGACGGCGATTGTCGCGACTACCGCATCCTCCGAGCCGCCAACAGCGCGCACCGCGACCGCTCGCTCGGCTTCGGGACCGATGGCGAGGCGCACTTCGACCGGGACGCCCTTGACCATCGCGCGTGGCGGATCGAAGGCGGCGACGCCCGCGTCGAGATCGGCGATCTGCTGGCGATAATCCTCGCATTGCTCGGCAGTGGTGCGCTTGCCGACTTCGCGGCAGCGGATGCTCGGCGCGGGGGCGGCAGTGGCCTTCTGATTCTCTTGAGGATTCGGCGCGACACCGGGCGTCACGGCATCAACATCATCGGGTGACGCGGCGGCATCATCGGGCGCGCCCACCCCGGGCTCGATCTGGGCCATTTCTTCGGTCAGCCCAGCTTCAGGGGCCTCGACCACCGCGTCGGGAGCGGCGGACTCCACCGCCGACTCCGCCGGGCGTTCTACGGAGCAGGCCCACAGCAGCGATGCTGCGATGATGGTCGAAAGACAATGCAGGCGCATGGCGCAATCCCCTTTGCGCGAACGGGACGATTCGACGATGCCTGACTTTGGCGCAAAGACAAGCCAATGGCGCGTGACGAGGAACACGCCCGCTTCGGCTTGCGCGACAGCAATCATGCGCATATCTTATGCGGATAGGAGCGAGCGATGAACAAGATGATCAAGGTCGACGGCGCAAAGCGCGCCACCAATGTGACATTGCCGGTTACACTTGTGGATGAGGCCAAGGCGCTGGGCATCAACCTGTCGCAGGCGTGCGAGGCTGGCCTCGCCAAGCGCGTCTCCGAGACCAAGGCCGAGCAATGGAAGCGGGAGAACCGCGCTGCTATCGAGTCGTTGAACGCATGGATTGCCGAGAATGGCATGCCCTTTGATGAATATCGCCAGTTTTGATGGCGCGCTTCGACGTTTACCGAGCACCGCGGATCAAGGGCTATTTGCTCGACTGCCAATCCGATCTGCTCGATGATCTCGACACACGCGTCGTCGTGCCGCTGCTCCCTGCGGCATCGACGATCCCGGCGACGCGGCTCAATCCGGTGTTCGAGATAGAGGGTCACCGCTACATTATGCAGACATCGCTGATTTTCTCGCTGCCTGCCGATCGCCTGTCGAAGCCCGTCACATCGCTGGCCCTGTTCGATCTCGAAGTCGGCATGGCGCTCGATTTCCTGTGGAGCGGCATCTGACGATGGCTCAACCCCGCATCCTGCTCATCGTCTCCGGTGGCATAGCTGCCTATAAATCGCTCGAACTCGTCCGCCTGCTCAAGAAGCGCGGCATGGCGGTGCGCGCGGTGATGACGCGCGCCGCGCACCAATTCGTCACCCCATTGTCGCTCGGCGCGCTGACCGAGGATCATGTCTTTACCGACCTGTTCGACCTCAAGGACGAGCGAGAGATGGGGCATATCCAGCTATCGCGGCAAGCCGATCTGATCGTCGTCTGCCCGGCGAGCGCCGATATCTTGGCGCGGATGGCGGCGGGACTCGCCGACGATCTGGCCACCACATTGCTGCTCGCCACCGACAAGCCTGTGCTGGCGGTTCCGGCGATGAATATGCGGATGTGGCTGCACCCCGCGACGCAGCGCAATTTGGCGGTGCTGCGGGGCGATGGTGTGTCGATCATGGACCCGGACGAGGGCGACATGGCGTGCGGAGAGTATGGGCCGGGTCGCTTGCCCGAGCCTGAGGCGATTGCGGTGAGGATAGAGGAGGAGCTTTTTAAGCCCTCTCCCCTCTTGGGGAGAGGGTTGGGAGAGGGGGCAGAGCGACGCGCAGCGAGCGTGGAGAGTGAGGGCGCAACGACTGCCCCTCTCCCCCACCCTCTCCCCAGAGGGGAGAGGGAGTTAGACGCCCAACCCGACTTCGCCCCTGAAACCCATCGTCCGCTCCACGGCAAACACATCCTGATCACCGCCGGCCCCACCCATGAACCAATCGATCCGGTCCGTTACATCGCCAACCGCTCGTCGGGCAAACAGGGCTTCGCCATTGCCGCCGCCGCCGCCGATCTGGGCGCGAAGGTGACGCTGGTGGCAGGGCCGGTGACTCTGCCGACCCCGCCCGGCGTGATCCGCGTCGATGTCGAGAGCGCGCGCGAGATGGCGGCGGCGGTCGAGGAGGCACTGCCCGCCGATGTCGCGATCATGGTCGCTGCGGTGGCGGACTGGCGCGCGGCGGACACTTCGGACACAAAGATCAAGAAGGACGGATCGGGCCAGGTGCCCCCGCTGGCGCTGGCCGAGAACCCCGATATTCTTGCCACCCTCGCCCAATTACCGGACCGACCCCGTCTGCTGATCGGCTTTGCCGCCGAGACCAATGATGTCATCGCCCACGCGCAGGCCAAGCTGGCGCGCAAGCGCTGCGACTGGATCATCGCCAACGATGTCTCCGCCGATCCGATGGGCGGCGATCTCAACCGCGTCCATATCGTCAACGCCACTGGCGTTGACAGTTGGGACCGGCTGCCCAAGGACGCGGTCGCGAAACAAATCATGCGAAAGATCGCCGATGTCCTCTCCTGAGCCGCTGCCTGACGTGCCGATCCGGGTGAAGCGCCTGCCCAATTCGGGCGGCCTGCCGTTGCCCGCTTACGCCAGCGACGGCGCGGCTGGGATGGATGTGGTCGCAGCGGAATCGCTGACGTTGCGCCCCGGCCAGCGCGCGGCCGTCGCCACCGGCATGGCCTTCGCCATTCCAGCAGGCTGGGAAATACAGGTGCGCCCACGCTCGGGCCTCGCACTCAAAAATGGCGTTACCTGCCTCAACACGCCGGGCACTATCGACAGCGACTATCGCGGCGAGGTGAAAGTGATCCTCGCTAACCTCGGCGATGAATATTTCGAGGTAAAACGCGGCGATCGCATCGCTCAGCTGGTCCCGGCGCAGGTGCAGCGCGCGGTGCTGGTCGAGGTCGATGAACTGGACGAGACGCGGCGGGGTAATGGCGGGTTCGGGTCGACGGGGGTTTAGCGTTCAGTGTCTACCTTAGCCCGTCATTGCGACGTCATGCTCGCTGATGCCGAACTCGACCGCTACGCCCGCCACATCGTGCTGCCGCATGTCGGCGCGTCGGGGCAGATCAAGATCAAAGCCGCACGCGCGCTGATCATCGGCGCGGGCGGGATCGGCAGCGCGGTCATCCCGGCGCTGGCAGCAGCAGGCGTGGGGTTGCTGCGGATTGCCGATGACGACAGCGTGTCGCTGTCCAATCTCCAGCGGCAGACTTTGTTCTCCACCGCCGACATCGGCCGAGCTAAGGTGGCGGTCGCCGCCGAGCGCATCGCCGCGCTCAACCCGCATGTCGTGGTGGAAACGCAGCGCACGCGGGTGAACGCTGCCAACCTCGCTGCCTTGCTCTCTGGCGTCGATCTGGTCATCGACGGCAGCGACAATTTCGCGACGCGCCTCGCCGTGTCCGACGCCGCCACAGTAGCGCGCGTCCCCCTAATCTCCGCCGCCATCGCCCAGTTCCACGGACAGGTCGGCACGTTCAGAGGCTGGGAGGCGGACAAGCCCTGTTACCGCTGCTTCGTCGGCGATGCGCTCGATCCCGACGAGTGCGACAGCTGCGCAGAACAAGGCGTGCTCGGGGCGATGGTGGCAATGGTGGGCGGGTTCGCCGCGATGGAGGCATTACGCCACATCACCGGCTTCGGCGAGGATGCGGCGGGCAAGCTGCACATCATCGACGGCCTGGCCCCGTCATGGCGGACAATCCGCTTGCCAAAGGACGCCGGGTGCCGCGCATGCGGGGGTGACGCCGCGGCATAATACTGCCATCCTCGCATCACATCCGGGGAGAACCATCATGACATTGCCGATTACCGCGCTGACCGCCGCCATCTGCGCGATCATGTTGCTGATCACCGCCCTCGACACCGTCCGCAACCGCATCAGCGGCAGGGTAGCGTTCGGCGACGGCGGTAACGCCAAGATCGTCAGCGCCAGCCGCAGCCATGGCAATCTCGCCGAACATGCGCCGCTGGCGATCATCCTGATCGGCCTGCTCGAACAATCCGGCGCGCATCACTGGACGCTGACCGGTATTGCCGTGCTGTTCCTGTTCGCGCGCGCGATGCACATCGTCGGCCTCTACGCACCGATGAGCGACAAGCCACCGGTGCCGCGCCAGATCGGCGTGATCGGCACTTGGCTCAGCTACGCGCTGCTGATCGGCTGGACGCTGTATCTGGTGGTGACGGTCAACGGGTGATCTTCTCCCGTCCCGCTTGCAGGAGGGGCCGGGGGTGGGCCTATCCGGATGGAGCCGGGCCGGGACGATAGCCCCACCCCAAACCCCTCCCGCAAGCGGGAGGGGAATCAGAGCGTCGCCAAAACCTCGTCCACCCACTGCGGCACCACCACCGTCGCCGGCCCATGCCGCGCCTCGCCGAACCATGCACTCCCCTGGCTCGGCTCAAGATTAAGCTCCAGCGTTGTCGCGCCCGCACTACGCGCCTCCCGCACCAGCCCGGCTGCGGGATAGACAGCGCCTGAAGTGCCGATCGACACGAACAGATCGCAACGGTTCACCGCTGCATAAATCTCGTCCATCCGGTACGGCATCTCGCCGAACCAGACTATGTCTGGCCGCAGCGCCGTCTCCCCGCACGCCAGACAAGGCGGACGTTCAAGCAACGTATCGCGCCACACATGCCGCGCATCGCACGCCGCGCACCACGCCTTCAGATGCTCGCCATGCATATGGATCAACCGTCGCGCCCCCGCCCGCTCATGCAGATCGTCGACATTCTGGGTAACGATGGTCAGGTCATAATCGTCATTCGCAGGCCATAGCCAATCGAGCCGCGCCAGCGCCTCATGCGCCTGATTGGGGTCGACCTCCTGAATACGCTCTCGCCGCATGTCGTAGAAGCGCAGCACCAAGTCGGGGTCGCGCGCGAACGCCTCGGGCGTCGCGACATCCTCGACGCGATGCTGTTCCCACAATCCGCCGGATGACCGGAAGGTATCGATGCCGCTTTCGGCGCTGATCCCCGCGCCGGTGAGGACGACGATACGGCGAACCGTCATTCAATCAGCGCGGCAATGCGACTGGCGCTTTGTTGCAGACCGGCGATCACAGCGTCGCCCGACACGGTGCGCGGCTCGACATCAAGTGCACACAATGTTCCGAACAGGCTGCCGTCGGAGCGACGCACCGGCAACGAGACATAGCTTTTGAATCCGTAGAAGGCGGGCAGCGGATGTTCCTGCCACTCCAGATGGCCCTCGACCGAATCGATCACAACCATTTCACCCGAGCGGCGCACCTCGTCACACACGGTCATCCGCAGTTCGAGTTCCTGCCCCGGGGTCAGGCCGAAATCGATGCGGTCGTCGACCTGACAGGCAATCCAGTGGGTGTCGGTCATGCGACCGAGTGCAGCAAAGCGCATCGTCGTCATCGCGCACACCTGCGCCAACTCGCCTTCGATGGTCTGCCGCGCAGTTTCGCCCCACGTGATATGCTGTTTTCTGTCGGTCATGGATGCCGAATATGGCATTACGCCAAGGCGTGCCAGATCATTTGTTACGCAGCTGCGGTATCATTCCGCCGATTACTCGATCGATGTCGGCATCATCCATCTGCACCTGCCCTTCCAACACCAGCATGGCGAGGCCATGGACCAGCGCCCAGCAGCGCAGCGCCAGATCGCGCTGTTGTTCGGAGGATGCGTCGGCGGGCAAGACGGCGGCAACCGATCGGCGCAGGCATTGCATCGCCACCTCCGCCGACTCGATCGGGCCGCTCAGCACATCGCCCGCGGGAGCGGTGCGCCAGATCAGCCGGAACAGTTCGGGATGCTGGATGGCGAAGCGGACATAAGCCGCACCGGTCGCGCAAAAGGCCGTCTCGGCTCCGGCGCTGGCAGGCACCGCATCGGCCGCAGCCTGCTGATCGCGGCCCATGCGATCGAGCGCGGCAAGCGCCAGCGCGCCAAGCAGCGCGTCCTTGTCGGGGAAGTGGCGGTAGACGGCGGTGGCACTGACCCCTGCCTCTCGCGCCAAAGCCCGCAGCGACAGCGATTCTATCGGCGCGGCGTCGAGCGCGGCCATCCCCGCGCTGAGCAACGCGGCACGCAAATCTCCGTGATGATAATCGCGCTCTTTTATGTTGACACTGTTAGCATTACTCGTCATGTGTGCGGTGTAAACATATTCGAGTCGAGGAGCAAGCGCGATGGCGACGAAAGCACCAGGTAAAGTCGAGACAGCAATTCGTTCGGTGGTTGGCACCGGTCTCACAGCGCTCGCTGGTTTCAACCGCAAACGGCTCCACGCACCCGACGCACACCCCTATCTGGCCGGCGTCCACCGCCCGATGACCGAGGAGATGACGCTGGAGGAACTGCGCGTCACCGGCACCATCCCCGCCGAACTCAACGGTCGCTATCTGCGCAACGGGCCGAACCCGGCGACGCCGCCCAATCCGGCGAGCTACCACTGGTTCACCGGCGCAGGCATGGTCCATGGCATCGCCATCGAGGATGGCAAAGCCGCCTGGTACCGCAACCGCTGGGTGCGCGGCAGCGAAGCGTGCGCGGCGCTGGGTGAGCTGATCCCGCCTGGGCCGCGGCACGAGCGCAACGATGCGCCGAACACCAATGTCGTCGGCATTGCCGGGCGGACCTGGGCGATCGTCGAAGCTGGCGGGCATCCGGTGGAGATGAGCCACACACTCGACACCATCGCGCACAACAAATTCGATGGCACGCTCAGCCATAGCTACACCGCGCACCCGCACTGGTGCCCGACAACCGGCGAGCGGCACGCGATCTGCTATCGCGGCGATGTGATGGACAAAGTCTGGCACACAGTGCTGAACGCCGACGGCCATGTCATCCGCGAGGAGGCCATAGCGGTGCAGCACGGCCCGAGCATCCACGACTGCGCGATCACCGCCGACCATGTGCTGGTGTTCGACCTGCCCGTCACCTTCAGCATGGGCAAGCTGATCGCCGGTTACAGTTTCCCCTATCAATGGAACCCCGACCACAAGGCACGCGTCGGCGTGCTGGGGCGCAATGCGCCGGCGGACAGCATCGTCTGGTGCGATGTCGAGCCCTGCTATGTCTTCCACCCGGCCAACGCCTTCGTCGACGCGGATGGCAAAATTGTGGTCGATGTCGTCACCCACGACCGCATGTTCGCGCGGAGCAATTACGGGCCGGACAGCGAGGCGAGCCAGTTCGAGCGCTGGACGATCGACGTCGCGGCACAGAAGGTGGCGCGCAAGACGATCGACGCCCGCCCGCAGGAATTCCCCCGCTACGACGAGCGGCTGACCGGCCGGCCATACCGTTATGCGGTGACGCTGGCGCTGCCCGAACGCGACACCGACCATATGACCATCGGCGACAGCCGCCTGTATCGGCACGATCTGGTCGAGGGGCGGACCGAAAGCCATGATTTCGGCGCGGGCCGCGCGCCGGGCGAGTTCGTGTTCGTGCCGCGCGCGGGCGGCGAGTCCGGCGCAGGTGGGGGCGAAACCGACGGCTGGTATATGGGGCTGGTGATCGACGCGGGCGCGGAGACGACCGATCTGGTGCTGCTCGACGCGGCGGACTTCACCGGAGAGCCGGTGGCCAGCATCCACCTGCCGCACCGCATCCCGCCAGGTTTTCATGGGAATTGGGTGGGGGATTGAGCCACACTTCCCTCTCCCCGCTCCCCTCGCTAAACCGCACCGCATGACACGCATCGGCATCATCGGCAGTGCGGGGCGCATGGGGGCGGCGCTGGTATCGGCTATCGCGGCGGCGGGCGGCGCGCATAGCGGCGGCGTGGACCGCGACGACGATGCCGCGGCGCTGACCGCGCTGGCCGCCGCCAGCGATTGTCTGGTCGACTTCTCCTCTCCCGATGCGTTGGAGGCGACTCTCGATGCGGCGATGGCGGCAGGCATCCCGGTCGTCATGGGCACCACCGGGCTGGCGGAGCGGCACCATTGGTTGATCGATGCGGCGGCGGCGCGCATCCCCGTGTTGCAGACGGGCAATACGTCGCTCGGCGTGACGATGCTCGCCGCGCTGGTGCGCGATGCGGCGGCGCGGCTGGGGGCCGACTGGGATATCGAGATCGTCGAAATGCACCATCGCCACAAGGTCGATGCGCCGAGCGGGACCGCACTGCTGCTGGGGGAGGCTGCGGCGCGGGGGCGGGGGATCGATCTGGCGGCGCATATGCAGCGGGGGCGCGGCCACTCAGCAGAGGGGGGCGTTACCGGGGCGCGGGCGGCGGGGGCGATCGGCTTTGCGTCCTTGCGCGGCGGATCGGTGGCGGGGGACCATGATGTGATCTTTGCCGGGGAGGGCGAGCGCATCGTCCTGGCGCACCGGGCGGAGGACCGCGCGATCTTTGCGCGCGGGGCGGTGAAGGCGGCACTGTGGCTTTGTGCGCAAGATGCGGGACGATATGCGATGGAGGATGTGCTGGGGTTGCGCGTATGAAAAACGCTGCCGCACGCTTCGAGTTCTTTCGCAAGCTGGCGGAGCTCAACCCCGAGCCCGAGACCGAGCTGGCTTATCGCAATCATTACCAGCTGCTGGTCGCGGTGGTGCTGTCGGCGCAATCGACCGATGTCGGCGTGAACAAGGCGACGCGCGCGCTGTTTGCCGAGGTGCGCGATCCGGCGGCGATGGTGGCGCTGGGCGAGGAGCGATTGCGTGGGCATATCAAGACCATCGGGCTGTTCAATGCCAAGGCGAAGAATGTCATCGCGCTGTCCGAAGCGCTGATCGCCAACCATGGCGGCGAGGTGCCGGCGGATCGCGACGCGCTGGAGGCGCTGCCCGGGGTGGGGCGCAAGACCGCCAATGTCGTGATGAACTGCGCGTTCGGCGCGGAAACCTTTGCGGTTGACACGCATGTCTTCCGGGTGAGCAATCGCACGCAGCTGGCTCCGGGCAAGACGGTGGTGGCGGTCGAAAAGGGGCTGGAGAAGCGCGTGCCCCAGCCGTTCCGCCGCCACGCGCACCACTGGCTGATTCTGCTCGGCCGCTATGTGTGCAAGGCGCGGACGCCCGAATGCTGGCGCTGCCCTGTGGTGGCGGAGTGCGGGTATAAGGCGAAGGTGCTGGAGAGGCCGAAGGGGCGGGGGTGAGGGGTGAGCGGCGTGGGAGGGCGGGGGTGTCCTGCGCGGGCAACGACGTTGCAGGATTTGCTTCAAACTTCACAAAGATTCACACCCGATCCACCCTTTGAATCGGCATGTAGGCAAATATATTGCGCAAGTCGGATAATCTGCACAATTTATCATCTTTCCCGACATGGGCGTAGGCAGCGCATTTGGCCTCGCGTCAAAGCGGCAGCAGGGCATCGACCAGCCGCTCGATCGTCTGCGCCACGCCTTCGGCTTCGAGCGCCTGGCGGATCAGCCGCCGTTTGCTGGTGAAATGCGTGTCATCGGGCAGCTCGACCTGAGCGGCAACCTCTGCCGCGCGCAGCGCCGCCGTGGCGAGATCGACATGCAACGCTTCGCTTTCGTCGTATTCGGGGATTGGCAGCGTCCACACCAGATTATCGAAATGGCGCGGATCACGCTGGCCTATCGGTTGCATTTCCCTGACCCGGGCCAGCACAACACCTGAGTTGATAACGGCGGCGATGTATGCTGCTTCGCCTTGGGAATTTGCCGTAGCCCAATTGGCTTGTGTATCAATTATGACCTCATCATCAGTAATCCAACATGCGCTGAGCCGTGTGCCGGACTTCGAATAGGCCACGCGAATTGCTGATGGCGCAGCCTGTGATGTGAGCTTTTGAAGGTGATTAACGGCTGCCGCCAAGGTAACTCTCGCTGCGCCAGAAGGATCTTTATTGCTATGATCATTCCATTTTCTTTCAGTATCGCGAAGCCAGCTGGCTAAACCGCGATGACCTCCAGCCTCAGCAGCGGCGGAGGTCAGAATCCGCCCGTTCTCCATCGGAATGACGCCGACGACGAGGCCAAGGATGCGGTAAGGTGCGACGGATTCCCCGAGTGCCACCGCACGAAGAAAAGGCCGTTCGACCGGACCTTCAGGCGGTTCGACCCCTGTCCATGGCCGCTTGTCTAGGCTGCTGACGCGGCCCCTGACTCGCGGTGCATCGCGGCGACTTTGCAGCCGACCTGCTTCGACTGGTTCAACGAGGAAGAAGCGACGAGGACTTAGGCTGGCTCCCTGCCGAAAGCGTTGCCGATATGGCGATGCCGCGATCAGCGTCCGCGCTCTCGGCCATGGCGCGCGGACATGTTCCAGCGCCTCCGCCGCCTCGGCCTCGCTGGCGTCGCGTCGCGGCAGCACACCGACCCAGCGGTCGAACTCTGCAGGTGGTCCGCCCGCCCGGTCGCGCTGGCCGAACAACACGCAGGTGCTGGTGGTGCTGCTGCCCGATTGCGCGCCGAAGATCGGCCAGACCCTCTCAAGCCCCCAGCCGCCGGTAATCGCGACTTGAACCCGTGCCATGCCACCATTGCGCATGACAGCGAAGGCCGGGGCGTTAAGCGCGGCATAGGGCAGGACAAGCGCCAGCGTGCCGCCATCGCGCAAATAGCGTTCGGCTCCGCGCGCCCAGAACAGAGCGAACATGTCCTGATGGGTGGCGAGGCTGCCACCGACCCACAGATTATAGCTTTGCAGCGCATCGCGCAGCCGATCCTTCATCTCGGCGCTGAGGTGGCGGTAGACGATCCACGGCGGATTGCCGATCAGCACGTCGGCGCGATGATCGGGGTGCGACAGCCAGACGGGGCGCAGCAAGTTGCGCAGGACGAAGGTCCAGATATGGTTGCGGCCATCGAGAAACAGCTGTTTGAGCTGAGCGAAGGTGCGGGCGAGCAGGGCCGCGTCCTCCGGCGTGGCATCGGCGCGGATCATTGCCGCTTCGATCGCTTCGGGTTCGGCGAGGGTATCGAGACCGCGATTGAGTTCGTCGAGCGCGCGTTCGAACAGGGTCTGGTCGCTAGCGAGCCCGGCGGGGATGCGCAGCGGTGGATCGTTGGGCGGCACATCGACCAGGATTTCCGCCGATGCGCCGAGCGGGCGCAGATTCCATTGCATGGAATCGCCCATATAGACGGGCACATTCAAGGTCGGCGGTCGATCCTGCACCAGATCGCCGAGCGCGAGCAGCCAGGTGACGCGGGCGAGCGCGACGGCGACGGGGTGGACATCGATGCCGGACACCCGTTCGGCACAGAGAGCGACGATGTCGCTTGCTGGCAAGTCTGCCTCTCGGCCCGCATCGATCAACCTGCGGAGCGCATGGAACAGGAATGTTCCCGACCCGCAGGACGGATCGAGCACGCGCTGGTCGAGCGGGCGCGGGATAGCCGCCGCCGCGACGCGGGCTGCCAACCAGTCGGGCGTGTAATATTCGCCAAGATCGTGCCGCTCGTCGGGATCGATCAGGCTTTCGTACAGGCTTTTGAGCACATCGACTTCGACATCGCGCAGGCGGAAACGGATGGTTTCATTGGCCAGCGACCGCACCAGCGCGTCGCCGCCATCGGCGAGCAGCAGCCAGTCGAAAAAGTCGGCCTCCACCGCGCCGATGATGCCTTCGTTCATCAGCAGCCGCCCCGAGAGCATTTCTGCCGGTTCATCGACGGCGAGATCGAGCACGCGCGCAGCAATCGCCTTTACGAGGATGGTTAGATAGGTGTGCTGGAGGAACAGGGCGTCGCTACCGACGTCGTCGCCATAAACCTGTCGCAGCAGGCCATCCCACAGATCGCGTTTCAACCGCACCTCGGGATTGTCGCCGACTGCGGCCCAGAGTCGGCGCAGCTCGGTATGGGCGCGGCCAAAGGCGAGGCTGTGCCGACCGAAGGTGAGCGCGACAGCGACCGGCGTCGGCATCACTTCCGGCACTGGTGCGAGCAGCGGTTCTAGCCAGCTCAGCAGCCGTTCGGGGTGATCGGCCTCGACTTCATAGCGCCCGGTCTGGGCGAGCGTGCCCTGATCGAGGTGATAGGCAATGAAGGTTGCGCCATCGGTAGCGAGGCCGACATTGGTGCGATCAGGACCGCTCCGCCGTCTCGCGTCCAAGAGATAATCGAGCATCCGTGCATTGGCGGTGCGTTCCTCACGGCGCAGATCGCTTTTGAGTTCGATGACGGTCTCACCCCAGGCGACATCGACTCGCCCGCTGTTGTCGACCAGATAGCGCTCATGCTCCAATTCGCTGAATGCCGCGCCAAAGCCGTCACGCAGAAGTTCGGTGACGAGACCGCGCAGCGCCTCGTGCCGGGGCCGGGTCGCCATGGTGCGCACAATCTCTGGTAACCGATCGCCGCGCCAATTATTGGTCACCCGTTCCTCGCTTCATCGTCTGGAGCATTGCCTGAGCCGGGACGATAGCATAAATTGTGGCCATGACTTACAAGCAGGGCGACCTGTTCGCGCAAGACGAGGCCGAACGCAACATATTGCCGGAGGCGCAGCGGATCGAGATCCGGGCAAAGCTGGAGGCGACGCTGGCCCGGTTACAACAATGCACGCTGTTCCCTTGGAAGGACCGGCTGGATGCGGCGCATGAAGAGAACCGGTTCGAGCGAGAATGCGGCAGGCTGGGCGACGAAGGGCCGGCGTTTTGGGCGCGGTTCGACGTGGAGATGGACCGGCTTTTCGCGACGCAGGTGTTTCCCGACGATCCGGTGGAGGGCGAGAGCCCGAGTTGACCGGTCGCTATCACTCGCTCCGCAACGCCTCTATCGGCGACAGGCGCGAGGCGCGGATGGCTGGGTAGCCGCCGAAGACGAGGCCGATGATTCCGGAAAAGAGGATGGCGAAGATCGAGGTGCCGGGGCCGATCGGCGCGGGGAAATCGGCGAAATTCTCGAAGGCGCGGGCCGCCGCCATGGCGAGGCCTAGGCCCAGCGTGCCGCCGATCATGCATAACACCGCCGCTTCGACGAGGAACTGGTTGCGGATGTCGGCGCGGCGCGCGCCGAGCGCCATGCGCAGGCCGATCTCTCGCGTCCGTTCGGTGACCGATACCAGCATGATGTTCATGATGCCGATGCCGCCGACGAGCAGCGATATCGAGGCGATGGCGACGAGGATGCCCTGCAACACGCCGGTGATTTCGCCGGTTTCCTCGCTGAATTCCTCGGTGGTGCTGACGGTGAACGGGCTGATGTCGCCCTCGGCAACACGGTAACGATCACGCAACGTGCGGACGATGGCGCGTTTGCCGTCGCCGAGGTCTGCGCCTTCGGCAAAACCGACGAACAATATGTGGAGATCGTCGGGGCCGGGCAGCGTGATCCCTTCGAACCGTTGCCGCGCGGTCGATATCGGGACCAGCGCAACATCGTCGTTGTCGTTGCCGAAGCTCGACCCCTTGCTTTCGAGGATGCCGATGACAGTGAACGGCGCGCGGTTGACGCGGACCGACTGGCCGATCGGATCAAGGTCGCCGAACAGTTTGTCGGCCACGGTCGGCCCGAGCACGATGACGCGCGCGCCGGTGCGTACATCGCCTTCGCTGATGAAGCGGCCAGTTTCGGTCGAGAGATTGGAGACGGCGGCATAGCCGGGATCGACGCCGACGCCGTTGGTCGATGCGTTGCGCCCTGCGGCGACCAGCTGGATCGACCCGCGCAGTTGCGGCGCTACCGCGATCACGTCGGGCACTTGCCGCGCGATGAGCCGCGCGTCGCGCTCGGTCAGTCGGCCACGGTCGCGGCTGCTGCGCGGGCCGTCTTCACCGGTATCGGGCTGGGGGAACACCAGCGCCATGTTTGAGCCCAGCGCGCTGATCGAGTCGGCAACCGAGACTTTCGCGCCCTCCCCCACCGCAACCGCGAGGATGACGGCAAACACGCCGATCATCACGCCCAATGTGGTCAGGATCGAGCGCATCAGATTGGTCCGCAGCGCGACGAAGGCGGTGGCGATGTTGACGCCCCAGTTGGCGACTGTGCGGGTCAGCAGCCGGTTCATGCGGTTGCGCTCGCAGACCGGGCACGGTTGCGGTTCGGCGTGGCCCGATCCTCGATCACCCGGCCGTCGCGGAACAATATCTGACGCGCGGCATAGTTGGCGATGTCATGTTCATGGGTGACGAGGATGACGGTGATGCCGTCGTCGTTGAGCGCCTGGAAAATCCCCATGATGTCTTCGGACGTCTGGGTATCGAGCGCGCCGGTCGGCTCGTCGGCCAACAGCATCAGCGGTTCGGTGACGAGCGCGCGGGCGATGGCGACGCGCTGCTGCTGCCCGCCCGACAGCTTGGCGGGGCTGTGGTCCATGCGGTTGCCCAGCCCCATCGCCTCGAGCGTCTTGGCGGCGCGGACGAGGCGCGCGGCGCGGCCGATGCCGCCATAGATCAGCGGCACTGCGACATTGTCGAGCGCGCTGGTCCTCGGCAGCAGGTTGAACTGCTGGAAGACGAAGCCGATCTTGCGGTTGCGGATGATGGCGAGTTCGTCCGAGGTCATGCCGCTGGTGGCGACGCCGTCGAGCAGCATCTCGCCAGAGGTCGGGGTGTCGAGGCAGCCGACCATGTTCATGAAGGTCGATTTGCCTGAACCGCTCGCGCCCATGATCGCGACGAATTCGCCGCGACGGATCGACAGCGATACGCCCGCCAGCGCGTGGACGGTCTCCCCGCCAACGGCATAGTCTTTGATCAGGTCGCGGGTTTCGATCAGCGGCGGATCGGCGGACAACGCTTCTGACGGGGCAGTCGGGCTATCCGCCATTACTGGTCTCTTCGTCCTCATCCTCGGCGTCGGGGCGCGGTTCGAGCGAACGGCTGCGCACCAGCACGCGCTCGCCAGCGCGCAATCCTGAAAGGATTTCGACAAAATCCTCGCCTTGCAGCCCGACACGGACCTGGCGCATGGCGGGGCGATAGTCGTCCTCGGTGGCGATATAGACGGTTACCGGCGCGGCTGGCCCGGTCGGCCGCGCGGGCGCATTGCCCGGTTCGTCTTCGCTCTCTTCCGGACGGTCGGCAACGCGCGGGCGAAAGCGCAGCGCTTGCGTGGGCACACGCATCACGTTGCGGCGGGTGCCGGTGACGATCTGGACGTTGGCGGTCATCCCCGGCAGCAACCGTCCGTCGGCGTTGTCGACCTCGAGGATGGTCAGATAGCTGACGACATTCTGCGTCTCGGTCGATCCCTTGCGGATCTGGGTGACATTGGCGGGAAAGCGTTCGCCGGGGTAGGCATCGACGGTGAAGAACACGCGCTGACCTTCGCGGACGAGGCCGATGTCCGCCTCATCGACCGACGCCTCGACCTGCATCCGCGTGGTGTCGGCGGCAATCTCGAACAGGCTCGGCGTCTGGAAACTGGCGGCAACCGTGGTGCCGGGCTCGACCAGCCGGTCAATGACGACGCCGCTGGCCGGCGCGACGATGACGGTGCGGTTGAGATCGAGCCGGGCGTTGGTCAGTTCGGCATTGCTCTGCTGGATTTGCGCGCGGGCGGCGGCGATCTGGCCGTTGGCGGATGCTACCCCTGCGCGCGCTGAAGCAAGCTGGTTGATGACGTTGTCGCGCGATGCCTCGGACACGAAGCCGCGCGCGACGAGTTCCCGGCTGCGCGCATCGTTGCGCTGCTGGATGGCGACCTCGGCTTGCGCGCGGGTCATCGCCGCATTGGCCTGCGCCAGCGCGGCCTGCGCCTGCGCGACCTGCGCCTGCGCTTGGCTGACGCGGGCCCGAAAGCGGGTCGGGTCGATTACTGCGAGCACCTGTCCGGCGCGGACCTGGCTGTTGAAATCGACATTGACGCGGGTGATCTGGCCTGAAACTTCGGCGCCGACCCTGATCGTATTGCGCGCGCGCAGCTTGCCGCTGGCGGTGACATAGGCGGTGACATCGCCGCGCGCGGCGGTTTCGGTGACATAGGCATAGGTCGGCTTGGTCGGAACCAGCACATTGTAGAGGATCAGCGCCACAACCACGGCGATGATCGCCGACCAGACCGGATGGCTGCGGACCCACTTCAAAACGCCTTGCACTCTGCCCATTCCGACCCCGCTGGTGTATCGCTCGACTAACTCACTTGTGCGGCATCGATAAGGCCCGGTCAAGCGGGCAATGGAAATCAGATATCCTCGGCGATCCGTCCGTAAAGCTCAGGCCGCCGGTCGCGGAAAAACCCCATCCCCGCCCGGTTCCTCGCCGCACGGTCGAGGTCGAGTGTCGCGACGATCACGCCTTCCTCATCGTCGCCCAGCTCCGCAACGACATCGCCCCACTCGTCGCAGATGAAGCTGGTGCCATAGAATCGCTGGCCATCCTCGACGCCGATGCGGTTGGCGGCGACTACCGGCATGATGTTGCTGACCGCATGGCCGATCATCGCGCGGCGCCACAGGCGGCGGGTGTCGAGGCTTGGGTCATGCGGTTCGCTGCCGATGGCGGTGGGGTAGAACAGCAGGTCCGCGCCCATCAGCGCCATGATGCGCGCGCATTCGGGATACCATTGATCCCAGCAGATGCCGACGCCGAGCGTCGCATCACTGTATGGCCACACCTTGAAGCCGGTGTTGCCCGGGCGAAAATAATATTTCTCTTCATAGCCGGGGCCGTCGGGGATGTGGCTTTTGCGGTAGCTGCCCTGCACCGCGCCATCGGGGCCGATCATCGCCAGCGTGTTGTAGTATTGCTGGCCATCGCGCTCGAAGAAGCTGGTCGGGATGGTGACGCTCAACTCCGCCGCCAGCGCGCGCATCGCGGTGACGCTGGGGTGGCTATCCAACGGCCGCGCGCGAGCGAACTCCTCCTCCAGCTCGAGCTTGCAGAAATACGGCCCCTCGAACAGCTCGGGCGGCAGGATGACGCTCGCGCGTTGCGCGGCGGCATCGCGCACCATTGCGGAGACGGCGGCGATATTCTGCGCTTCGCTGCCGCCCAGGGCGAGTTGCAGCGCAGCGACGGTGATGGGGCGAGTCATGCCCTGCCCTTACCGCCTGCATCCCCGGCTTGCCAGCGCGGCGCGCGCGTCAGAAGGCGCAATCGCCGGTGGTGGACAGATCGCCATCGTTGAGGCCGGTGGACGGGTCATGACGCAACAATGCCCGAGCAGAATTGCCCCCTTCCCGCCCGCCACGCGCTTTGCTAGAGCCGGATGCGACGCACCCGTAGCTCAGCTGGATAGAGTACTGCCCTCCGAAGGCAGATGTCAACGTCTGGGCTGAGTGAAAAAATTGGAGTTTATTGGGCAATATCAGTAATTTATGATACCTCTTGATATTGACTTCACAGCGTCAAATTTTCCGCGTAAGCACCGCGGAAGCACCAAGCACCCGTAGCTCAGCTGGATAGAGTGTCGCCCTCCGAAGGCGAAGGCCACAGGTTCGAATCCTGTCGGGTGCACCATTCTTCTCATCGCATGTGCACCTGTGGCGGTGCTGGAATCTTGCACTTCGCAAAGTCGTGCATCTCCGTGCGTTTTTGTGTCCCACTTCGCTGTTGAGCTCTGGATAGAAATTTTCGAAAATTCGACCATTCCAGCCGCCAGAGCGGTCTTTGCATCGATTTTGGTCAACCATCCGATTGAAATGATTCAATCTGCTAGCAGAGCGTACGCTTGTAAATTGGCCGCTACTGACGAATGATAGTCAAAATTTGATCGCTGCATTTCGGGGGTCGCGATAATTCAAGTGGTTATGACCGAGACAGATGCGGAACTGATCCCCGTGGTCGGATATGGTCCCATTGGACGCGGAGTGACGCGGCTTTTGCTCGCACGAGGGTTCCGAGTGCGGGTGATCCAGCGCAGCCAGCCCCCTAATCTCCCCGATCGCGCGAGTTTTGCCAAGGCCGACGCGATGGATGCCCAGCAGCTCACAAGAGCCATAGACGGTGCGGCGACGATCGTATTCGCGCTTGGCTTGCCCTATGTGGGCAGAGTTTGGGCTTTAGGGTGGCCAAAGGCAATGAAAGCCATTCTTGCAGCCTGTGAAAAGACGGGCGCGCGCATGGTTTATGCCGACAGTCTTTATCTTTACGGTCCTCAGGACCAACCTTTGCACGAGTTGATGCAGCCCGTTGACTATGGTCTGAAGCCTACGGCCAGAAGTGTTGCGACACGCTTGTGGCAGGAGGCCTTCGCACACGGCCGGGTGAAGACCGTAGCGGTGCGGGCACCGGACTTTTTCGGCCCCGGCGTGCAGACGTCGATCCTTGGCGCGCCAACACTCGGGCGATTGTCCCAAGGCAAGTCCGCGCAAGTTTTGATAAGTGCGGACTACCCTCATGACATGGTTCACATTGCCGATTTCGCCCGAGCTATAGTCACCCTTGTTGAGGCACCAGACGACGATTACGGTCAAGCATGGCATGTCCCGACACCGCCGACAAAAACGCTTCGAGAAGCAATCTGCATAGCGGCGGATGCAATGGGCGTGGCGGCTAAGATTTCCGTCGTTCCGGGCTGGATGGCCCGGATATTAAGCCTTTTTGTCCCGCAAATTCGCGAGGCTATGGAACTCCATTACCTGACCGACCGTCCCTATCTCGTGGATTCTACGAAATTTCGTGATCGATTCTGGTCCGATGTTACCCCGCTCGAAAACAGCATTGCTGAGACCGCGCGTAGTTACGTTTGAAACATCTCGCATAGCGCCCGGCATCCGCCGCAATTCAGCCGTTCGCAGTTGCCGTACCCCACCCTGCGACGCCCCGGCCAGTCGAGCCGGCCGATAGACGCACATTGCTGCGAGCCATGCCGTTGCAAGGTGTGGCGTTCGATCACGGACCCGCGCGCACTCCGAACGGCAATGCGGCGGAACGCCGAGAAAGCGGACTGGTCGACAGGCCTCGACCAGCTCGTTTCGCAATGCCACTCTGGTATTTCCTCTTCCAGGGTGCGCGTTCTTCCGGCTCGCTAGCCGCTCACATGATCAGCATAGCGTGAAGCATCCGCCCACACCTCTCGACCAATCGAACCGGGCAAGTTTTGCTAAAAATATACGGTCCGGATGGCCACGCAGCTCCTAGCCGTCCGACTTTTGGATACTCGTCAGTGTGCCTTTACGCCCGTCCCAGTCGAACTCGAAATCGACCCGATCACCGACCCTGAGTCCTTCAAGCGCAGGACTTTCGGCTTCGAACCCCATGTTCATGGAGGGCCATTCGAGTTCGGCTATGTCTCCATGGTCGATCGTCACTTTGGCATTGGCCACATCGATGGCGGTAATCGTGCCCGTACCAACTGCTTTGCGGGTCTCGGTCGGCATAGCCATTTTATCCATGCCTGACTGCGCCGCAGGCTCGGCGGGCGCTGCCCCACTATCGCAAGCGGTAAGCGTGGCTGCCAGCGACGCTCCCGCCAATATCGCAGCAAGTTTCTTCATCCTATTTCTCCTTCAGGTTGAACATCGATGGGCCAGCGGCGGCGCATCAGCAGGTAGGCGGCAGGAAGCACCAGCATTGAAAGCAGCGGCGCGGTCAGCATGCCTCCGACCATCGGTGCCGCAATGCGGCTCATGACTTCCGAACCCGTGCCAGTGCCGATCAGGATCGGAAACAAACCGGCGAGGATTACAGCGACGGTCATAGCCTTCGGTCGCACCCGTAGAAGAGCGCCGTCACGGACTGCCGCCGTCAGATCGCCATCGGTTCGATCCTCGAAAGCATGCTTCAGATAGATAAGCATTACGACACCGAACTCAGCAGCGACGCCGGCCAGCGCGATGAAGCCGACACCTGTCGCAACCGACTGGTTGAATCCCATCAGGTAGAGCAGCCACATCCCTCCTGTCAGCGCGAACGGCAATGTGCCCATGATCAGCAGCGCTTCATCGAGACGCCGGAAGGTGAGGTAGAGCAGGCCGAAGATGATCGCGAGCGTGACCGGGATGACGATCTTCATCCGTTCGGTGGCGCGCACAAGAAACTCGAACTGTCCGGTGTAGGACACGCTGATCCCCGGCGGCAAAGTGACATCGCGCGAGATCGCCTGCTGGATGTCTGCAACCAGAGATTGCAGGTCTCGCCCTCGTCCATCGACATAGATCCAGGTTACCGGCCGGCCATTCTCGCTCCGCAGCATAGGCGGGCCGTCTGCGATGCGGATGTCGGCTACGGTCCCAAGAGTGATCTGCTGGCGCGACGGCGTCAGGATCGGCAGGTTCTCAAGATCCATCGGACTGTCGCGGATCTCGCGAGGATAGCGAACGCTGATCGGGTAGCGCGCCAGCCCTTCGACCGTCTGACCGATGCTCTCGCCACCGATGGCCCCCGATACGATCGACTGCACGTCGGCTATGTTAAGTCCATAGCGGGCCGCGGCGGCCCGATCGATGTCGATATCGATATAGCGACCACCGGTGAGCCGCTCTGCCAGCGCGGAGGCGACGCCGGGAACCCGTTTGACGACATCCTCTATTTGTCGGGACGTGCGATCGATCGCTGCGATATCGGCACCCGCCACCTTGATACCGATCGGGCTTTTGATGCCGGTCGCCAACATGTCGATGCGGTTGCGGATCGGCGGAATCCAGAAATTGGCCAGGCCAGGGACGCGAACCCGCTCATCGAGCTCCTCGATCAGCTGCTCTTGCGTCATTCCGGGTCGCCATTCGCTTCGCGGCTTGAAGCGGATCGTCGTTTCGAACATTTCGAGCGGCGCCGGATCGGTCGCCGTGTCGGCGCGTCCGGCTTTGCCGAACACGCTCTCGACTTCGGGCACCGTCATGATCAGGCGATCTGTCTGCTGAAGCAAGGTTGCCGCCTTGGCCGTGGATATCCCCGGCAGCGCCGACGGCATGTAGAGAAGATCGCCCTCGTTCATCTGCGGCATGAACTCGCCGCCGATCCGCAACATCGGCCACAGGCTGGTAGCAAAAACCAGCGCCGCGAGGAGCAGTGCCTTTTTCGGTCGCACCAGCACCCAGTCGAGCGCCGGTCGATAGATGCGGGTCAGCCAACGGTTGATCGGGTTGGCGTCCTCGCTCGGTATCCGTCCACGGATCAGCCAGCCCATCAACACCGGAATCAGTGTGATCGACAACAGCGCTGCCGCCGCCATCGCGTAGGTTTTGGTGAAAGCGAGCGGAGCAAACAGTCGCCCCTCCTGCCCCTGCAACGTGAAGATCGGCAGGAACGAGAAGGTGATGATCAAGAGACTGATAAACAGCGCGGGGCCAACTTCCGCAGCGGCATCGGTGATCACGCGCCATCGTTCGGCCGTCGATATTTCCTCCTCTGGATGCTCGTGCGTCCATCGCTCCAGCCGCTTGTGCGCGTTCTCGATCATCACGACAGCCGCATCGACCATGGCACCGATAGCGATCGCAATTCCGCCGAGGGAGAGGATGTTGGCGTTGAGACCCTGCACGCGCATGACGATGAAGGCGATCAGGATGCCGAGCGGAAGGGTAAGGATTGCGACCAGAGCGGAGCGCGCGTGCCAAAGGAACAGCCCGCAAACAAGCGCGACGATGACAAATTCTTCGATGAGCTTGCTGCTGAGATTGGCAATCGCGCTGTCGATCAGGCCCGAGCGATCATATGTCGTGACGACTTCGACGCCTGCGGGAAGGCCCGCGCGAAGTTCGTCGAGCTTGGCCTTGACCCCTGCGATCACTTCCCGTGCATTTTGTCCCTGCCGCATGACAATGACGCCGCCAGCAACTTCGCCCTCGCCGTTGAGCTCGGCGATGCCTCTGCGCATGTCCGGGCCGATCTGGACCGTCGCGACATCGCCAAGGGTTACCGGAACGCCGCCCGCTGCCGTTCGGATGGGAACCGCCCGAAAATCGTCTAACGTCTCCAGATAACCCGATGCCCTGACGACATATTCGGCCTCCGCCATCTCGACCGTCGAGCCGCCCGCTTCCTGATTGGCGCGCTGTAGCGCCTCACTGACGTCGCGTGCAGTAACTCCAAAAGATGCCAGTCGCTGAGGATCGACAACCACCTGATATTGCCGGACCATGCCGCCTACGCTGGCCACTTCGGCGACGCCCGGAACCGATTTCAGCTCGAAGCGAAGAAACCAGTCCTGAATCGAGCGCAGCTCGGCCAGGTCATGCCGACCGCTTCGATCGACCAACGCATATTCATAGACCCACCCGACACCCGTGGCATCGGGGCCGATCGCAGCTGTCGCCCCTTGCGGCAAGCGACCCTGCACCTGGCTGAGATATTCCAAGACGCGGCTACGCGCCCAGTAGAGGTCGGTGCCATCCTCGAACAGGACATAGACAAAGCTGTCGCCGACGAACGAGTATCCGCGCACGACGCGGGCACCAGGGACCGACAGCATTGTCGAGGTGATCGGATAGGTCACCTGGTTCTCGACGATCTGCGGTGCCTGACCCGGCCAGGTCGTGCGGATGATCACCTGGACATCGGAGAGATCGGGCAGCGCATCGACGGGCGTATTGCGGATCGAAGCAACGCCCACCAGCGCCAGGATCAAAGCCACAATCACGACCAGACCGCGCGACGCGACCGATGCGCGGATGATCCAAGCGATCATGGACGGGTGCCGAGCGGACGAACCGCAATACCGGTCAGGCTTGCTTCGGAGTCGAGCAGGAACTGGCCCGAGGCCACCACCCGTTCACCGACGGCCAAACCTTCGACTATCTCGGTTTTGCCACCGCCTTCGCGGCCCGTTCTGACCTCGGCGGAGTGATAGCGTCCATCGTTCATTGCCAGCATGACGATCGTCCGGGTTCCGGTGCGGATGACGGCCTCGCTCGGCACCACTAGCGCAGGCCGATCGTCGCCACCAAAGCTGACATTGGCAAACATGCCTGGACGCAAGCGACCGCCCCGATTGGCCAGTTCGATACGCACGGTCAGCGTCCGGCTGTCCGCCGCTGCGGTTGGCAGGATGGCAACCACGCGTCCGCCAAATCGTTCATTAGCAAATGCCGTAAGATCGGCGGTGGCGCGCTGCCCGACCCTGATGGAGCCAGCCTGGGCCTCGGGCACCGCCGCATTGAGCCAGACGGTTCCAATTCCATTGATCTGCGCCAATGTCTGGCCAGAACTCAGGGTAACGCCACTTCTTGCATCGAGTGTCTGGATGACCCCTGAAATCGGTGCGGTAATCGTCATGGAGCCGTTGGTCCGCCCTGTTCGATCGACTTGCGAAATGAGTGCATCCGACATTCCGAGCAACCTCAATCGCTGCCGTGCGGCGGCTGTGAGGTCGGTTCGACCGAGACGGCGGACAGCGAGATACTCGGTTTGCGCTCCGCCCCATTCGGGCGACTGGATATCGGCAATTGCTGTGCCCGCTCGCACAACATCGCCTGGTGCCCGGCCATAGACGCGGGTCACGAACCCCCCGGTGCGTGCCTGCACGATCGCCACGTCCCGTTCGTTGAATTCGATAGTGCCGGTCGCTACTACCGTCGAAGCAATATCGCCCATAACAGCCGATACTATGCGTACGCCGAGATTTTGCATGGCGGCGGGGTCAATCGAGACACCTGGCGCTCCGCCGGCAGTCGCGCCATCGTCCGCATATTTGGGCTCGAGTTGCATATCCATGAACGGCGATTTGCCTGGCGCATCGAACTTCTGGTTGGGGAACATCGGGTCGTAATAATAGAGGACTTCGCGATCGCCCGTCGCGGATGCAGCCGTCGATGCTCCGCTGCCGCGGCTTTGTCCCAGCCAGTAGCCGCCGCCACCGGCCACCAGAACAGCAGCCAATAGTCCGGCACGCCAGCGCGCTGCCGTCGTCGCATCGATCGTCATGGCCGCTGCTCCCCGTAGGTGAAGGTGATACGAATGGCATCGCGCGCAACAGCCGCCTCTCGCGCCAGAGCGTCCACTTCGGCTTCGGCGAGTGCCAGCGACGACATGAGCGCGCTGCCGAGGTCGAGTGTGCCGGCGCCGTAACTGGCGAGATCGAGCTCGGCGCGACGACGGGCGAGCGGGACAAGGGTTGTCCGGGCATTGCCCAATCGCTGGTGATGCATATTATGATCGGCAAGATCGCCTTCGAGCGCCGCCCTGACCTCTCTCTCGACTGCAAGCCGATCGAAACGGACACGGTTCGCTTCGCTGATGCGAGCGGCGATCCTGGGATCCTGCCGACGCCCCGTAAACAGGGGCAAATCGATCGACACCCCGACAGATACCAGATCGCCAAAGGCTGGCTCCCGGCGGCCATAAGCAGCACTGACGGTCCAGTTTGGGTGCAGCTCCGCGCGAGCAAGGCGGATATCGGCATCGGCTGCGCTTGCCTGGGCGTCGATCAGCCGCAGGCGGGGCAGGGTGCCGATGCCTGCGAGCAGCAAGTTATTGTCGATTTCGATCGCTGGAGGGTCGCCAGCCACATCGGCATCTGCATCGCCGGTGTAGCGCACCAGGAGTGAGCGGGCGCGAGCGACTTCGGCAGAAAGTTCGCTGCGTCGGTCGGCGATAGCCGCTCGCAATTGCTCGGGTTCCAGCGCTTGCGATGGGCGGGCGGCTCCCGCTGCAAGTCGCGCGCTGACTGTCGCTTGGAGGTCGTCGAGGCTGGCGTTGAGCAAGTCCAGCTGTGCCAGCCGCCGCTTGGCATAGTAGAGATCGATCCACGCGACGGCCGTCTCCATCCGCACGCTTTGCAACTCGACTGCGAATTCACTCTCGGCGATTTCGATCTCTGCACCGGCGCGCCCTGCGCGGGCTCTTCGCTTTGCCGGATTGACGAACATCTGACTGATGCCGACCGTGGTGGTCGTGAAATCGTCACGGTTGAACCGCCCTGCGTCGGGACCGGTCACGGGGAAATCGCGGATACCGATATCCAGTGTCGGATCGGGAAGTCGATCGGCTGCAATCGCATCCGACCGACTGGCCTCGATCTGCGCATCGCCTGCTAGCAGTGAAGGTGCCTCGGTTGAAGCACGATGAAGCGCGGCCTCGAACGAGAGCGGCTCGGCAGATAAAACTGCTGGATTGGCCAATGCCAGTCCGGCGACGACAATGTAACGCATGGCTTACCCCCTTTGAAACCGTCAGTTGGCCCCCGCGCAAGCGTTGCTGCGCGGGGGCACAATGGTCAGTTCTTCGGGTGAGAATATCCCATGGCGCGACGAGGTGCCTTTGCCATCGTGCACGATGTGTCCATTTTCATATGGTCGCAGCCTGCCATCTCGGCGACCTCATCGCTCACCCATACGCGCCGATGACTTGGCAAGATCGAGCGACTGGGTCCGGGGTTCGATTGTGGTTGCCAATCCCAATGACCATCGGCGCGGTCGGTTGCGGATGCGGCAGAGGCAGATACCATCATCGCGGCAACCGCGACGGCAGTGAGAAGCTTCTTCATGTGCTTGTTCCTTGGAGAATCGAAAAGGAACGGGAGAACGGACGAATGCCCGTCAACCGTCTATCAGTTCAACCAAAGACGGCAGGTGGATGAAGCTCCGGACTCTGACTGCGGCCAGACAGCGGCGCGACAAGCGAAACGGCAGGAGCCGACAGCCCCACCACGTCGCCAGTTTCGGCGAGCGCAGCAGGAATGAGCACAATTGGCGCTGCACAACCCATTTTCGCGACACAATCTAGACTCATGCCACTGCAGGGGACATCGCGATCTTGCTGTTCGATGCCCATCATCTCTGCGCAATCTGCACTCATGGGCATTTCGGCATTGGATCGATCGAGCATGGGCGCTGCCGACGCTGCCGCATAAGCCGTCTCTTGGCCGAAAAGTCCGACCAATGCTCCAATCAGGAGGAAGAGAGAGAACCAGCGCTGCACGACATTCCTATCGCCGAGGACGATCAACGGGTCAATTCGTTTCGATGATGCTTGAGGTTACACGGCTGTCTGCGCCGTTGTGCCTGCCGACATGGTCGACCGGTCAAAGCATATTCTTTGCGCCAGATTCCAGACGATGCCCCACACCTTTATCGTTTGCCTCTAACAATTCCGTGACAGGATCAAAAAGTGCCTCATTCCGGCCATTGCCCCAGCGAGCAATATAGCATAGGTGGGTATGCTATGGCACATACGGCAACTGGCAAAATCAATCTGACCGCCCGCGTTCGCCGGATCATCGGCCAGCTGATGGCGATCGAACGCGCTATCGCCGAGGAGGCAGGATGTTCGGCGATTTTGCATCAGGTTGCCGGCGCGCGCGGAGCGATCAACGGACTGATGGAACAACTGATCGAAGATCATGTGATCGAGCATGTTGCTCATCCCGATCTCGACGCGTCCAGCCGCGCAGCTGGTGCCGAAGAACTGATCGCGGTCATCAGACGATATAGCAAGTAAGCCAGTTCCATCCTCGAAATGCCATATTTCCGCACGGGGTGGCGCCATTGGCGTGCCGCAGACACCTTTCCCGGACGATCGAACACAAGACGGACCAAGTCGATGCTGCAAGTACTCGCCAACCGAACCTATCGACACCTGTTCCTCGCACAGGTCATTGCACTGATCGGCACCGGGCTTGCCACAGTTGCTCTGGGTCTTCTCGCGTTCGATATCGCAGGTGGCAATGCGGGAGCTGTTCTGGGGACGGCGCTGGCCATCAAGATGGTCGCCTATGTCGCGGTAGCACCGATCGCCGGTGCCTTTGCCAGTCGATTGCCTCGGCGCGCGATGCTCGTAGTGCTCGATCTGGTTCGAGCGGGGGTGGCTGTATGCCTCCCGTTCGTCGATCAGGTCTGGCAGGTCTACCTGCTGATTTTCATACTGCAATCCGCCTCGGCCGCATTTACCCCGACCTTCCAGGCGACAATACCCGATGTTCTGCCCGATGAAGCGGACTACACTCGCGCACTGTCATTGTCGCGGCTGGCCTATGATATGGAAAGCCTGGCAAGTCCATTGCTTGCTGCCGCCTTGCTGACGGTCATCAACTTTCACTGGCTGTTTTCCGGGACCGCCCTTGGCTTCCTCGTTTCAGCGGCGCTGGTAGTCAGCGTGATATTACCGCGTTCGGCAACCGGTACCCGCATGACGGGTGGCATCTACGCCAAAACCACGCGCGGTATGGTCATATATCTCAAGACTCCGCGCTTGCTCGGGCTGTTGGCCGTCACCCTCGCGGCGGCGGCGGCAAGCGCCATGGTTATCGTCAATACTGTCGTGATCGTCCGGTCCACATTGGGCTTTGGGCAAAGTGCAGTGGCGTGGTCGTTAGCAGCATATGGAAGCGGTTCGATCGTCGCTGCACTGGCGCTGCCGCAGTTGCTCGATCGCGTCGCCGAGAGGACCGTGATGCTGATTGCAGCATCGATGCTGACCATTACCTTGGCGGCGCTCGCCGCAATGAGCGCCTTGGTCGCGCCGGGGCCGGCCTATTGGTCGATGATGCTGGTCGGTTGGGCAGCAATGGGCGTCGCCTATTCGATGAGCATGACGCCATCGGGCCGGCTATTGCGTCGATCGGCCCATGCCGACGACCGCCCTGCCCTGTTTGCGGCTCAATTTTCCTTGAGCCATGTCTGCTGGCTCATCGCCTATCCGCTCGCCGGACTAATCGGTGCGGGCTGGTCGATCGCTGCGGCGTTTGCGGCGATGGCCACTCTTTCCGGTCTGGGAACCGTCATGGCGCTAGGGCTCTGGCCAGCAAAGGATGCCGAGACTGTCGAACATCGCCATGACGACTTGCCGCCGGATCATCCGCATGTCGTCGAACATCGCGATGGTGCAGCCCATTCACACGCGCTGGTGATCGACGATCTGCATCGTCGCTGGATCGGACCGACTTAGGGAATGGCTGTCGATGTCGAAAATATTCCGAAAGCTACCCTTCTTGATTGTGATCGGCCCATGCACGTGATAGCGGCCCGCTCATGAACCGAGTGTTCCTCTTGGCTGTGGTGCTGTTTTCACTGCTACTTTCTGCAGTGCATTCGCCTGCAGTGGCGCACGATGTCGATGCAGGACATTCCCATTCGGAACATTCGGACGACCTTGCCGAGACCGCACAGCCCGACGCCGATGTCGATGGAGAAGCGGACGATACGGTCAAGCATCAACATTGCCTGAACGGATGGTGTCCTCACGACCTCAAGGAGGTCGGCGAACCGTCAGACGTTCGCGCACTGATTTTTCCAGTCACGCATCATGCGTTGACGTCGTTGGCGCAAGCTCCCCCTATCCAGCCGCCATCAGCCTGATCGTTCCGTGACGGGACGCGGCCATGTGCCGCGCCCCGAGTTATCGCCGGATATTCGATCAGGATTATATCATGACATTCCCACACCGCAGTGTGCTGCTTGCCGCAGCCGCTTGCGCTTTCGCCCAGACGGCGTCCGCCGAGCCGATCACGCTCGACGAAGCGGTGGCGCGCGCGCTCGGCACAGCGCCGGAAAATGCCGCCAGCGATGCCGCCATCGAAGCGGCGCAGGCCGCACGCGAGCAAGCCGCCGTTCGCCCCAACCCCACGGTTACGGTCGAAGGCGAAAATTTCGTCGGCACCGGACCCTACAATGTTCTGGGGCAAGCCGAGCTCACCGCCACCTACAACCAGACCATCGAGCGCGGCGGCAAACGGGAAGCGCGGATCGGCCTCGCCGAGCGTGACATCGCGGTGAGCGAAGCAGCAGCCGAGGTAACGCGGCTGGAGGTCGCGGCGGCGGTGCAGCGTGCCTTCATCGACGTGCTGATCGCCGATGCCGTGCTCGACATTGCGCGGGCGCGGGTCGCGGTCGAGATGGAGATGCGAAGCGAGGCAATCCGCCGCGTGCGCGGATACAAGGATCCGCTGTTCGTGGAGACCCGTGCTAATGCGCGTGTGTCCGCCGCCCAACTTCAGGTCGAGCAAGCAGTCGCGCGGCGCGAGGCAGCATTGGCGCTGCTCGCCTCCTTCTGGGGTGGATCGCCCGTCGGTCTTGAACCGCAAGGTCAGGTGCTGGCCTTGGGTGCAGTTCCTGCCGGGCTGGCCGAAGCCGATGTGATGCTCGCCGAGGCAGAAGCAGACCGGGCGCGTTCGGCTGTCGTCGTCGAACAGACCCGCCGGACACCAGACTATCAGGTCGGCGGCGGCTTGCGGTTTCTGCGTGGCACCAACGATCTTGCGGCGGTAGCCAACGTCACCATCCCGCTCGGACGGTTCGATCGCAATCAGGGCAACATCGCCCGCGCCCAGGCGGAAGGTCGGCGTGTCGAGGCGCTGGCCGAGGCCGCACGGATCGCCCGCGCACGCGAGCTTGCCGACCTTGTGGCCCGTGCCGAAGCGGCTCAACGCCACGCGAGCAGGCTGGTCAGCGAGGTGTTCCCGCAAACCGAACGAACACTGGTGCAGGTCCGCGAAGGCTATGCGCGCGGCGGCTTTGCGTTTCGCGATGTGCAGGACGCTGCCGATGCGATCCTGGCGGTGCAGGACCAGTGGCTCGAAGCCATCACCGAATATCGTGACCTTCTCACCCGGATCGACCGGCTGACCGGACGCTTCGCTGCGTCGCAGCCTGCGGAGACATTGCCATGACCATCAGACATTATTTTGCCGCCGCCCTCATGTTCACCATGGCGCTGTCGCTGGCTGCCTGCGGCACCGCCGATACGCCGACAAACGCGGAAGGCGAGCCTGAAGAAGCCGAACCCGAGGAAGGTCCGAACGGCGGGCGGATGCTTCGCGACGGCAATTTCGCAGTGGAAATGACGATTTTCGAGGACGGGGTGCCGCCGCAATATCGCGTCTATGCCACACGTGACGGCGAGCCGGTGCCTGCCAGCGAAGTGACACTGACCGTGACCCTCAAGCGGCTGGGTGGCAAGGTCGATCGCTTCGCCTTCCGTCCTCAGGGCAATATGCTGGTCGGACAAGGCGTGGTCGAGGAACCGCATAGCTTCGATGTCGAGGTTATCGCCGTCGAGGGCGGCAGGCGGCATCGCTGGGCCTATTCCAGCCCCGAAGGTCGCACGCGCATCACCGCAGACGCGGCGCGCGCTGGCGGTATCGAGATCGAGCGTGTCGGACCCGCCACCATCGGCGAGACGCGCGAGCTTTACGGCACCGTCGCGCTCTCCCCCACGGCACGATCCGAAATCAGGGGACAGTTCCCCGGACGAATTGTCAGCGTCACCAAAGCGGTCGGCGACCGAGTGCGACGAGGCGAGCTGCTGGCGCGGATCGAGTCGAGCGAGAGCCTGCAAGTCTATCCGGTTTACGCCACGGTCGGCGGCGTCGTTGCCGAGCGCAACGGTAATCCCGGCGATGTCACGTTCGACCGCGCGCTCTATGTTATCACCGATCCGGCGCAGACCACGGTGGTGTTCAACATCTTCCCGCGCGATCTCGGCTCTATCCGTCCCGGTCAGCGCATCATCATCGAAACGCAGGACGGTCAGCCGGTCGGCGAAGCGACGCTGAGCGACTATCTGCCGGAGGGTAACGCCGAGGCCGGAACCGCATTAATGCGCGCCAGCCTTGCCAACCGCGACGGGCGCTACCGACCGGGAATGGCCTTGCGAGGGATCGTCACGGTCAATGCCGTCACTGTGCCGATGGCGGTGCGAACAGAGGCGTTACAGCCGTTCCGCGACTTCACCGTGGTCTTCGCCAACTACGGGCAGGACTATGAGGTGCGGATGCTGACACTCGGCCGGCGCACGCCCGAATGGACCGAAGTGCTGTCGGGAATCGAACCCGGCACGCCATATGCTGCCAAAGGCAGTTTCCTGATCCGCGCCGACGTCGAAAAGTCCGGCGCGAGCCACGATCACTGAGCGGGAACACAGAATATGCTCGCCAACATCATCGGCTTTGCCATCCGCCAGCGATGGTTCGTTCTCGCCATTGTCACCGCGCTCATTATGCTCGGCGCATGGAGCGCGACCCGCGTTCCCATCGACGCCGTGCCCGACATCACCAATGTTCAGGTGCAGATCAATACCGAGGCCGAGGGCTTCTCGCCGCTCGAATCCGAACAGCGCGTCACTTACCCGATCGAAACCGCAATGGCGGGCATACCCGGGCTCGACTACACACGCTCCGTTTCGCGCTATGGTCTCAGCCAGGTGACGGTGGTGTTCGAGGACGGCACCGACATCTATTTTGCCCGTCAACTCGTCAATGAACGCATTCAAAATGTTAAGGCGCAACTGCCGCCGGACATCGAACCTGCAATGGGTCCGACGTCGACGGGGCTAGGCGAAATTGTGATGTATTCGGTCGAAGCGCGCCCGAACGCGCGCAAAGCCGATGGCACCCGTTATACCGCCGAAGATCTTAGAACGCTCAATGACTGGGTCGTGCGCCCGCTGATGCGCAGTGTGCCTGGCGTCGCTGAAATCAATGCGGTCGGCGGATATGCCCGACAGTATCATGTCACACCAAACCCCGACCAGCTCGCCGCTCTGCGCCTGTCGCTGTCCGACGTGGTCGAGGCGTTGGAGCGCAACAATGGCAATCGTGGCGCGGGCTATGTCGAGCGCGGCGGTGAACAGATATTGATCCGTGTGCCCGGACAGGCGGCGAACGAGACAGACCTGTCGCAGATCATCGTTGCCACGCGCGGCGGCGTGCCGATCCGCGTTGCCGACGTGGCCGACGTCACCATCGGGTCCGAGCTGCGCACCGGAGCCGCGACCGAGAATGGCAAGGAAATCGTCCTCGGCACCGTGCAGATGCTGGTCGGTGAAAACCCGCGTGTCGTTGCGGTCGCCGCTGCCGAACAACTGCGCATAGCAGGAGCCGCCCTGCCCCCCGGGGTAATTGTGCAGCCCTTATATGATCGCACCGAACTGGTCGATCGCACAATCGAGACGGTGACCAAGAACCTGGCCGAAGGCGCGCTTTTGGTTATCGTCATATTGTTCGTGCTGCTCGGCAACATCCGTGCGGCACTGATCACTGCGGCGGTCATCCCGATTTCGATGCTGATGACGCTGACCGGCATGGCGCAGGGCGGTGTATCCGCCAATCTTATGAGCCTTGGCGCACTCGATTTCGGGCTGATCGTCGATGGCGCGGTGATCATCGTCGAAAACTGCCTGCGCCGACTTGGCGAGGCGCAGCACCGGTTCGGTCGCCTGCTCGACCGCGACGAGCGTTTCGGCCTCGTCGCGTCGGCGAGCGCCGAGGTGATCCGCCCGAGCGTGTTTGGCGTCATCATCATTACCGTCGTCTATCTCCCCATCCTCGCCCTGTCGGGGATCGAGGGGAAGACGTTTCACCCGATGGCGATTACGGTCATCCTTGCGCTGACCGCCGCGCTCATCTTGTCGCTCACCTTCGTGCCAGCGGCCATCGCGCTGTTCGTCACCGGTAAGGTCGAGGAAAAGGAAGGCCGGGTAATGGGCTGGCTCAAGCGCGTTTACGCGCCACTGCTTGACTGGGCGATCCCGCGCGGAAAACTCGTCATGTCAGGTGCCTTGCTACTCGTTGTCGTCAGCGGGTTGCTCGGTACCCGCCTGGGGTCGGAATTCATCCCCAACCTGGACGAAGGCGATATCGCGATGCACGCGTTGCGTATTCCGGGCACCAGCCTGACGCAGGCCATCGCGATGCAGACCGGGCTCGAGGCCCGTATCCGGCAGTTTCCCGAAGTCGAACGCGTCTTCTCGAAGATCGGCACTGCCGACATCGCGAACGATCCGGTGCCGCCCTCGGTTGCCGACACCTTCATCATGTTGCGCCCACGCGACGAATGGCCTGACCCGCGCAAGAGCAGGGAAGCCCTGGTCGCGGAGTTGAACGAGGCGGTGCAAGCGTTCCCCGGCAATAATTATGAGTTCACCCAGCCGGTGCAAATGCGAATGAACGAATTGATCGCCGGTGTCCGCGCCGACGTAGCGATCAAGTTGTTCGGCGACGATCTCGACCAGCTTCTCGAAAGCGGGCAAGCGATCACCGCGATCGTCGAAGGCGTGCCCGGGGCGAGCGACGTCAAACTGGAGCAGGTCACCGGCCTGCCGGTATTGTCTGTGACCCCACGCCGCGACATGCTCGCACGCTACGGCATCGCGATGAGCGACGTGCAGGACGCGGTCGCCACCGCAACCGGTGGTCGGTCGGCTGGCCAGATCTTCGAAGGTGACCGGCGCTTTGCCGTCGTTGTCCGCTTGCCCGAAGCAATGCGAACCGACATCGATGCGCTTGGGCAACTGCCGATCGCGCTACCGGCTGCAGGCGGAGCGGGCTTTGTGCCCTTGAGCGAAGTTGCCGAGATCGCGCTTGCCGCTGGACCCAATCAGGTCAGCCGCGAGAACGGCCGCCGCCGTGCCGTCATTACTGCCAACGTCCGCGGCCGCGATCTCGGCAGCTTCGTTGCCGAGCTGCGTCAACGGATCGACGGAGAAGTCGAACTGCCTGACGGATATTATGTCGAATATGGCGGTACGTTTCAGCAACTTCAGTCGGCTGCAACCCGGCTGCAGCTGGTGGTCCCGTTGGCGATGTTATTGATCTTCGGGCTGCTCTTCACTCTGTTCCGCTCGGTCAAGGATTCGGCAATCGTCTTCTCCGGCGTGCCTTTGGCGCTGACCGGCGGGGTGATGGCGCTGGCGCTGCGCGGGATACCGTTATCGATCTCAGCCGGCATCGGCTTCATTGCATTGTCTGGCGTGGCAGTGCTCAACGGCGTGGTCATGCTGTCGTTCATCCGCGACTTGCGCGAGCGCGGCATCGGCCTCGACGAAGCGATCCGCGATGGCGCGCTGACGCGATTGAGACCGGTGATGATGACCGCGCTTGTCGCATCATTGGGCTTCGTGCCGATGGCGTTCAACGTCGGCGCGGGATCGGAGGTGCAGCGCCCTCTTGCAACAGCAGTGATCGGCGGGATCATCTCCTCGACGATCCTGACGCTGATCGTGCTGCCTGCGCTGTATCGACTGGTGCATGGCCGGACACGCGAGCCGAAACAGGAAACCCCCATCCTCCCCACGTCCCAGCCAGCACAAGGTCTGACCTGATGACTTTCGTCAAACATCGAAACTTCTGGCTCGCCGCTATTTGGTTGCTGCTGGGTGCGATGCTGCTGTTCACCTTAGGCGTCAGTGAAGCAATGGCGCATGGCGTTGCCGAAGGCGACCAAGGCTATGTGCAGGAGGTGAACGGCGTCCAGTTCGTGCCGTTCATGTATCTCGGCGCCAAGCATATGGTGACGGGTTACGACCATCTGCTGTTCCTGCTCGGGGTGGTGTTCTTTCTCTACCGCCTCAAACATATCGCCGTCTATGTGACACTGTTTGCCATCGGCCATTCGACGACGATGCTGTTCGGGGTGCTGACCGGGATCACCGCCAACGCCTATCTGATCGACGCGATCATCGGCCTGTCGGTGGTTTATAAGGCACTCGACAATTTGGGGGCCTATCGCCGCTGGTTCGGTGTGCAACCGAACACCAAGGTGGCGACGCTGGTCTTCGGGCTGTTCCACGGCTTCGGGCTTGCAACCAAGATTCAGGAGTTCGAGATGTCGCAAGACGGGCTGCTGGAAAATCTGATCGCCTTCAACATCGGCGTCGAGATTGGCCAATTGCTGGCGCTGTCGGCGATCCTGATTGTGATGGGGTTCTGGCGAAAGACCCGCAGTTTCTCGCGCCATGCATACACCGCCAATGTCGTGCTGATGGCGGCCGGCTTTGTGCTGGTCGGCCTTCAGCTGACCGGCTTCGCCACCGCTTAAGGAGCAATCATATGTTCAATTCGCAATTGCCAACTCTGTCGGAATTGCCGGCCTCGCGTCAGCTCGTCAGATCGACCCTCATCGCGGCGGTCGGTGCAGCGGCGCTGCTCGTGACGGTCGTCCTGCCGTCGGAGTATGGCATCGATCCGACTGGGGTCGGTCGCATCCTCGGCCTGACCGAAATGGGTGAGATCAAGACGGAACTCGCCGAGGACGCGGCCGCCGATCGCGCCACCGATCAGGCCATGCCCGCCGCGCCAGTGACGACTGCGGTGGCGCAAAGCGATGCACCCGCTGCCGCAACGGCTAATCGACAAGACCGGATGGAAGTGACGCTTGCCCCCGGCGAGGCCGCCGAAATCAAGGTGGCTGCCGCACAAGGTGCGCGGATAGAATTCACATGGTCGGTCGCAGGCGGCCATGTCAATTTCGATGCGCACGGCGATCCCGAGGTCCGTCGCCCCGGCTTCTATCACGGCTATGGCAAGGGCCGCGCCTCGACCGGCGAACGCGGCACGCTGGTCGCGGCATTCGACGGGACGCATGGCTGGTATTGGCGCAATCGATCGGATGGAACGGTCACGGTGACGCTGCAAACCAGCGGTGCCTACACCAGCATCCGTAGGGTCGTGTAGTCATCGGTCGGGGTCAAGGCCGGGATTGAGCGATCAAGGCAGTTTGGATATTTATTGGCCCCCTAAAGGCCTGCGGGAGTACAAGATAATGATTGAGCTGCAATCAATATCGCGAAGGTCGTTGCTGGTCGGCAGCGGCGCAATGCTGGCGGCACCTTTGCTGTCATACCCGGCTGCGGCGCAGCCCACTCCTCCCAGATCGATGATCATTCACCGCGATCCCGGATGCGGCTGCTGTCTGGCGTGGGCCAATCTGGCTCGCCAGGCAGGATATGCTGTAAGCCTGCAGAACAGCTCCGACATGAGTGCCGTCAAAGCGCGTTTGGGCGTCCCGAGCGCGCTCACGTCCTGCCACACAGCGGTCGTAGGTGGATATGTCGTTGAGGGCCATGTGCCCTTTGCGATCTTGTCCCGGCTTCTGACCCAGCGGCCGGCAGACATTCGCGGAATAGCGGTGCCCGGAATGCCGGCGGGATCGCCTGGCATGGAAACTTCGGACGGCTATCGTGAACCGTTCGACGTCATCGCGTTTCACCGGAGCGGTCGAACCTCGCGCTTCGGTTAGTCGAACCCGCCCGATCGGCAAAAGGTCAGATCGGAGTTTCGGCAGGTGCAAGCGCCTCGATGATCTTGCAGTTATCGATGCTGCCGTGGCCACAGCTTTCGAGGACGCGATCAAGTTCGATGCGCAAGGCGTTTAGATCGGCGATCTTTCGAGCGACTTCGATCAGGTGCGCGCGCGCAACACCATCGACCGCTTCGCATGACTGGGAACGGTCGTCGCTCATTGCGAGCAATTGCCGGATTGCATCGAGACCGAAGCCGAGATCGCGGGCACGTCGGATGAACGAGAGGCGCGCCAGATGGTCGCTGCCATAGGCACGATAGTTGGCAGAGGTACGGCCAGGCACAGGCATTAGTCCGATTTTTTCGTAGTAGCGCACGGTCTCGATGTTGGTGGTCGCGCGTGTCGCCAGTTCGCCGATTTTCATAGCTTGACCCTGTAGTAACTACAGGGTGCATACTGCCTCTCGACTCGAATGGATGTCAAGGAAACGAGACCGATGAGCAAGGACTGTGGCAGCGGATGCTCTGCCCTACAGAAAGGCAAGAGCAAGGGCTGGCTGATGGCGCTGTGGATAGCGCTTGCCGTCAATCTCGGGATGTTCGGTGTCGAGATGTCTGCCGGAGCGTCGGCCGACTCTCGTGCGCTGCTTGCGGATGCTATCGATTTTCTCGGTGACAGCGCCAACTATGCGATCAGCCTGATCGTCACGGGCATGGCTCTGATGTGGCGGGCGCGGGCTGCACTAGCTAAGGGGCTGTCGATGATGCTGTTTGGCGCCGCAGTTGCGATAAGCGCAGTGCATGGTGCGGTGACGGGAGCGACCCCCGATGCAGCAACGATGGGTCTGGTCGGTTTTGCGGCACTCATCGCGAACTTCGGCGTTGCCGCGCTGCTGTTCCGCTTCCGAGATGGCGATGCCAACATGCGCTCTGTGTGGATATGCACGCGCAACGACGCCGTTGGCAATGTCGCTGTGATGGCCGCTGCGCTGGGCGTGTTCGGTACCGGCACTGCCTGGCCCGACCTTCTCGTCGCCGGCTTGCTAGCAACGCTTGCACTGACGGGCGGATGGTCGGTTGTCCGACAGGCACGCGGCGAGTTGGCAAGTCCCAAGACTGCGGTCGCCTGATGATTGAGAAGAACATCCGACAAGGGAGCATCATTCTTGGCGAGGGGCTGATTGCACGTTTGCCCCAAGGCTTGCCTGACGATACTTTAGGCCCCGATAGTTTGTCGGTTCCGCGGGTCCTACATTGCCGCCGCGTAACAATGTCGCTATCGCCGCATCGATGAACCGGAGGCTGTTGCCCTTTTTGGTCTTGATGGCCCTGCTTTTCGGCACCTTCGTGGCGCCGGATCAGGCCCATGCCAATGACGTCTCGGGTGGACATGCGGCAACCGGGCAAGCCGCCCATCATCACGCTGAGCCATCCGGTCAGGACGATGAATCGAGCAAATCATCGCCTTGCAAAGCAGTGGTTCACCATCATTGCGGAACGGCGATCCACTCCGAGGCAGATGCTCAAATCGCGAACCTCCGCAAGGCAACAGAATTGCTGGCGCCAGCGAGCCACCGCGCGCTGACGTCGCTGTCGCGCGCTCCCCCCATACAGCCGCCATCGACCTGATCTTGTCGCCGCAGGCGCGCTGATTCGCGTGCCTGCTCCGATTTTGGATCAGGAGTTCTCTTCCCATGACATTCTCATTGCGTGCGGCCTTGCTGGCCGGGACGCTGGCTGTGTTGCCTACAGGCGCATTTGCCGAACCTGTCACACTAGCCGACGCGCTCAGCCAGGCCAGTTCGACCTCTCCTCGGATCGCTGTCGCCGAGGCGCAAGTTCGTGCGGCGGAAGCGCGTGCCCGCCAAGCCGGACTTCCGCCGAACCCCGAAGTCGGCTTCGAGGTCGAAAACTTCGCGGGAACCGGGGCCTTCTCGGGACTCAATGCATCGGAAACGACGTTGGCCTTGAGTCAGCGTCTTGAGCTTGGCGGAAAACGGGGCGCAAGGCGCGCGCTCGCCTCGGCCGAACGAGACCGAAGCTTGCTCGAACTCGCCAGAACACGGGTCGATCTGACTCGCGACGTCCGCATTTCCTTCGCTGATCTGCGAGCTGCCGAGGAGCGAGCGGTTCTGGCTCGGGAGAATGCGAGAAGGGCCGCGCAGTTCGCTGAAACAGCGACCATATTGGTCGATGCCGGACGTGACCCGCCACTCAGACAGCTGCGCGCAGAAGCATTGCTTGCCGAAGCGAACGCAGAGGAGGCCCGCAGCTTCGGTGCATTGTTGGTCGCCCGACGCGCGTTGCGGACGCTCATCGGCACCGACGACGACGCGCCTTCAGTGTCAGGCGATGCGATCGATGTGGTCGCGCCGACACCGTCGGGGGAGATATTCCCGATCGATGTGCGGATTGCCGAAGCAGAGCGTGACGTTGCTCGGGCTCGGGTGGACGTTGCCCGATCGGACGGTGTTCCCGATGTTACGGTCAGCGGCGGCGTCAGGCGCTTCTCCGAAGGGGGCGAGACGGCTTTCATCGCCGGGGTTTCGATGCCGATCCCCATCCGCAACCGCAATCGAGGCGGCGTCGAGGCAGCACAGGCCGAAGCACTTGCTGCAGAATCGGCGCTATTGATTGCCCGGCTGGATGTGAACCGGACTATCTATGATGCGACCATCGCGCTGCAGGCGGCCGATGCCCGCTTGGAAGTGCTGGCAGGGCCAGCGCTGCAGCAGGCCGAGGAGGCCGTCCGGCTTGCGACGATCGGCTACAATGCCGGACGCTTCACGCTGGTCGAGCTGTTGGATGCCCAGTCGGCCCTGACCACAGCTCGCCAATCTCTCATCGATGCGCGGCTCGACCGCGCGCGTGCCCTCGCCGCGCTGACGCGCGCCACGGCACAGTGAAGGACAAGATCATGGATATGACGAACAGTTCGAAGCGCACTCTTGCCATCGCTGCTGCTGCGGCAGTGGTTGTCGGCGGAGGTGGAATTTTGCTCGGTCGCACGCTGCTGGCGCCAGCGACAACGGAAAGTACCCCTGCTGCTGCGGCTGAAGCGGGCGGCGAAGAAGATCATGGAGCCGAGGGCTTCGTGGAGATGGACAACGCTCAGGCCCGTGCGGCAGGAATTGTCACAGAAGCCACCCAAAACGGAGGTCTTGGAGCGGAAATTCTGGCGCAGGCCATGATCGCCGCCACCCCGGAAGGCGAGGCGATCTTGACAGCGCGGGCGGATGGCGCGGTCACGGCGATCAGGCGACGCCTCGGCGATTATGTTCGCGCCGGTGAGTCGGTGGCGACGATCGAGAGCCGCGACGCTGCCGCTATTGCTTCGGAACGCAGCACTGCGAATGCACGATTGGCTTTGGCTCGCTCGGCCTATCAACGCGAAGAACGGCTGTTCGACGCGCGCGTGACAGCGCGTCAGGATCTGGAGGGTGCGCGAGCCGCCTTACAGGAAGCTGAATCCGAAGCACGCCGAGCACAATCGGCCTTCGCAGCGTCCGGCGTGAACGCCAACGGACGATCGCTCAACGTTGTCAGCCTGATCTCGGGCCGCATCACGAGCAGCGAGGCCCATCTGGGCGCCTATGTCACCGCCGGAACCGAACTTTTCCGCGTCGCCGATCCCAACAGGGTGCAGATCGAAGCATCGGTGTTGCCTGCCGATGCACGCCGCATTCAACCGGGCAGCACAGCTACGCTCGAACTGATCGGCGGAGAGACGCGCGAGGCGACGGTGCGATCTGTCACGCCGAGCGTCGATGCCGAAAGCCGCACGGCCACTGTCGTACTGCTGCCGTCGGGCACCTCGGGCCTGACACCGGGTCAGGGCTTGCGTGTTCGTATCCGGCCCAGTGCTGCTGTGGCAAACGGTACTATCAGCCTCCCCGAGGAGGCCGTGCAGTCGTTCGAAGGACGCGACGTCGTGTTCGTTCGCAATGCGCGCGGCTTTCAGGCCGTGAATGTCACCACCGGCCAGCGTGGCGGTGGGCGTATCGAGATTATCGAGGGTTTGCGGTCAGGAATGACGGTGGCGACACGCGGCGCCTTCCTGCTCAAGTCAGAGCTCGGCGCGAGCGAGGCGGAGCACTGAGATGATCGAGAAGCTTCTAGATGCGTCGATCCGCTTCCGCTGGGGAGTGGTGATCGTCACGCTGATCATTTCGGCTTATGGCGTGTTCCAGTTGATGAAACTGCCTATCGACGCCGTCCCCGACATCACGAACAAGCAAGTGCAGATCAACACCGTGGCCCCCAACCTGGGCCCGCTCGATATGGAGCGGCTGGTTACCTTTCCTGTCGAGACAGCGATGTCAGGGATCCCCGGCCTCGAAAGTTCTCGCTCGATTTCGCGCAATGGCTTCAGCCAGGTGACGGTGGTTTTCGAAGATCACACCGATCTTTATTTCGCCCGTCAGCAGGTGGCGGAGCGGCTCAATCAAGCCAAGGGCAGTCTGCCTGCCGGCGTCGAGCCGTCGATGGGGCCGGTATCGACCGGGCTTGGCGAGGTGCTGATGTATGTCGTCGATTTTGCGCCTGCGGGAACAAGCGCGAACCCGCGTGTCGCGGGTCGCCCAGGGTTCCAGCCGGACGGGTCCTACCTCACACCGGCCGGAGAACGGCTGACCGACGATGTCGCCAAACAAGGATATCTGCGCTCGGTGCAGGACTGGGTGATCAGGCCGCAGTTACGTTCGGTGACGGGCGTCGCGGGAATCGATTCCATCGGCGGATATGAAAAGCAGTTTGTCGTCCAGCCCGACGCCGCCAAAATGGCGACCTACGGCATATCCTTTTCCGAGCTGGCCGATGCGTTGGAGCGAGCGAATATTTCGGTCGGCGCCAATTTCGTCGAACGCGGGGGCGAGGCGTTTTTGGTCAGAGCCGATGGACGCATCCGCACCCTCGACGAAATTGCCCGCGCAACCGTCGCTACACGCGGCGGCGTCGGCGTGGCCGTGCGGGACATCGCCACGGTTGCAGTCGGTGGCGACCTCAGGACCGGATCGGCCAGTAAGAACGGTCGTGAAGTCGTTGTCGGTACCGCGCTGATGCTGGCCGGAGGCAATAGCCGGATTGTCGCTGCAGATGTTGCAGAACGGCTGGAAACTGTCACTGAATCGCTGCCTCCGGGGGTCACCGTCACCACGGTGCTCGACCGCTCCGATCTTGTCGATGCAACCATCGGCACGGTTGAACGAAATCTGGTCGAAGGCGCGTTGCTTGTCATCGCCGTGCTGTTCTGGCTGCTCGGCAATTTCCGCGCTGCGATCATCGCGACGCTTGTCATTCCCATCTCTTTCTTGGTCATGGGCACGGGTATGAACCTGACGGGAACGTCGGGCAATCTGATGAGCCTTGGGGCGCTGGACTTTGGCCTCATAGTCGATGGGTCGATCATCATTATCGAAAACTGCCTGCAACGGCTGGCACATCGACAACAAGCCGAAGGCAGGCTGCTCACGCTAAACGAGCGATTGCACGAAGTGTTCGAGGCATCGCGCGAGATGGTCAAGCCGACGCTTTACGGTCAGGCTATCATCTTCCTCGTCTTCGTGCCGCTGCTCACCTTTACCGGTGTCGAAGGCAAAACCTTCTCGCCGATGGCCATCACAGTCATGCTGGCACTGGCCGGTGCCTTCGTCGCGTCATTGACGTTCGTTCCGGCGATGGTTGCCTTGCTTCTGCGCGGCAAGGTCGCCGAAAAGGAAGTGCGGGCCATCGGTTGGGTCAAGGATCGCTATGCTCCTGTCCTCGACCGGATCATTGCCCGCCCCTGGCCGTGGATCGGCGCAGGTGCGGGAACCTTCGGTGCAGCCGTGCTTGTGTTCCTGATGCTCGGCAGCGAGTTCCTGCCGGTGCTCGGCGAGGGCAACCTGGCCATGCAGGCGCTGCGCATTCCATCGACGTCGCTTGCCCAATCCACAGAAATGCAGCGGCGCGTAGAGCGCACCGTTGCGGCGTTGCCGGAAGTGTCCTTCGTTTATTCCAAGACGGGCACGGCCGAGGTTGCCAGCGACCCGATGCCACCCAATGCGTCGGACACGTTTATCATCCTCAAACCGCGCGATGAATGGCCAGAGGGCGTCGAAACCAAAGACGATGTCATTGCACGGGTTGAAACCGCACTCGAACCTTTGGTCGGGAATGCTTTCGAGATCAGCCAGCCGATACAGCTCCGCTTCAACGAGCTGATTGCCGGCGTTCGCGGCGACATCGCGATCAAAGTCTATGGCGACGATCTCGAAGCAATGGGCCGGACTGCCCAGCAAATCGCCACCGTCCTCAATGCGGTGCCGGGTGCTGCCGACGTCAAGGTCGAACAGACGGCAGGCTTTCCGGTGCTGGACCTCCAGTTCGATCGCGATGCGATAGCCCGATACGGGCTGAGCCTGGAAGAAGTCAGCGATACGGTTGCAGCCGCTCTAGGTGGGCGCGAAGCCGGTTTCGTATTCGAAGGCGACCGCCGCTATGATATTGTCGTGAGGCTCGATAACCGGACCCGCAGCGATCTCGATGCGGTCGGTGCCTTGCCGGTACTGCTTCCTGGCGAAGGATCGGCTAGGGCGTCGGTGCCGCTGCGCGAACTGGTCCGCTTCAACTTTTCCGAAGGGCTCAATCAGGTCAGTCGGGAAAACGGCCAGCGGCGCGTGGTCGTGCAGGCGAATGTTCGCGGCAACGATCTCGGGTCGTTCGTTGCGGAAGCGCAAGCCAAGGTGCGCGATCAGGTCGATCTTCCTGCAGGCAGCTATGTCGAATGGGGCGGCCAGTTCGAGAATCTTCAAGCCGCTTCGCAACGGCTGTCGCTGGTGATTCCGATCATTTTCATCGCCATCTTCGGTATCCTCTATCTCGCACTGGGCGGGGTGAGACAGTCGATTGCAGTCTATTCGGCCATACCGCTGGCACTGGCGGGAGGCATATTCGCGCTGCTGCTCACCGGCTTGCCGTTTTCGGTGTCGGCCGCTGTGGGCTTCATCGTGCTCTCGGGCGTCACGGTGCTCAACGGCCTGGTCGTTATGACGAGCATCAACACCCGGCTCGACACTGGCATGGTCGTCGACAGGGCGATTGCCGAAGGAACGATGGAGCGCGTGCGCGCCGTGCTCATGACCGGCATCGTTCCGGCTATTGGTTTCGTGCCGATGGCGATCGCAACTGGCACGGGCGCCGAGGTGCAAAAGCCGCTGGCGATTGTCGTCATCGGCGGGTTGATTACCTCTACGCTGCTGACCCTGTTCGTGCTGCCCGCGATCAGCCATCTGCTGCTTCGCGGGAAGAAACGCCAGCATGTCCCCGGCAGCTATGACGACGTCAACGAGCTCGGTGTGTCGTTGCCATCGCCGACAACGTGATTGCGGGTCGAACCAAAGTTGGGAGTATGAACCGATGTCGGAGACAGAAGGCCATGAGGGCCACGACCATGCTGCGGGCAGCAATGCCCGCAGCCTGACGATTGCGCTAACGCTTACCGGCTCGTTTCTCGTTGCCGAACTGGTCGGTGCCTATTGGTTCAACAGCCTCGCACTGCTGTCGGACGCAGCGCACATGTTCACCGATGCCGCTGCGCTGGCGATCGCCCTTATGGCAATCAAGATCGGCGAGCGGCCCGCTGACGAGCGTCGCACCTATGGCTATCGCCGCTTCGAAATCCTTGCGGCAGCCTTTAACGCGGTCCTGCTGTTCGTGGTGGCGGGATATGTGTTGTGGGAGGGTATAAACCGGCTCGTTGCACCGCAACCGGTTGAATCTCTCGGGATGCTGCTGGTCGCCACGTTCGGTCTTGTGATCAACCTCATCGCAATGCGGGTGCTTGCCGGCGGCAAGGAGAGCAGCCTCAATCTCAAGGGAGCCTATCTCGAGGTTTGGGCCGACATGCTCGGTTCGATCGGCGTCATCGGCGCGGCGATTGCCATCTATTTTACCGGTTGGTTGTGGCTTGATGCGGTGGTGGCAATCGCCATCGGCCTGTGGGTGCTGCCGCGCACCTGGGCACTGCTGCGCGACACGACCCATGTTCTGCTGCAAGGCGTCCCGCGCGGTGTCGATCTTGGCGAGGTTCGTGCCGCCATCGCAGCGGTTCGCGGTGTTACCGGGACGCACGACCTGCACCTCTGGTCGGTTGCCGGCGATGACAGAAGTCTGACCGTGCATGTCGCGCTGGCACAGGGTGCCGATCCGGAAGCGGTTCGAGTCGCAATCTCGGCGATGCTGATCGACCGCTTCGCTATCGATCACGCGACCATCCAGACCGAAGGAACGCCTTGCAGCGACGAAAGCAGTTTGCACGCCTAGCCCTTGCGACGAGCCGCAGCGGCGTGGCTATCGCCGCCGAAACACGCACCAGTTGAATGCCTGTGCGTTGCCTCCCGGCGTGATGTGCTGCTCCTGCCAGCTGTCGACGAGCTCGAAATTGTCACCCATTTCTGCGGCCAAGCCCGCGGCATCATAGCGTTGCACCTCAAGTCCGCTGCATCGGTCAGGACCATCGAGAGCGAATGTCGCAATGACGACCATCCCGTCATGCGCCAATCCTTGCGCGAGCGCCGAACGATAGGCGTTCCGCTGTGCTGGCTCGGTAAGGAAATGAAACACGGCACGATCATGCCAAACTTCATATCGGCGCTGCGGGGTCCATGTCGTTATGTCTGCGGCTTCCCAGTTCACCTTGGTCGCATCCGGTCCGAGACGAGCCTTTGCGACGTCGAGAGCGGATTCTGCGATGTCGAGCACAGTGAGGTCCGGCCACCCCTGTTTCAGCAGCGCGTCGACGAGCTTGGACGCGCCGCCTCCGATGTCGATCAACGCCGCCGACCGGTCGACGCCAAGGCGATCGAGAGCGCGCAACGACGGTGTCGGCGCCTGCTGATACCAGCTGACGCTGCTGGCATCCTTGGTCGTATAGACATTGGTCCAATGATCGATTTGGGTCATGCTCTCGTCCTGCCCGACCATTTTGCTAAACGGAAGACGCATGGGATAGGCAATTTGCCTATTTTTGCAGTCGGATGAGGGGCCGACCTGTTCCGCGCGTATCATTGTTGGTGCCGATCGGAAATCGGCGATACCGCTTATCCAACCGGACTTCTGGGAATTTTCCATGAGCAATGCCATCGCGCCCGACCTCTCTGCAACGACCGACCTGTCGAGCAGCAAACAGGCAACCATCTATCGCATGGTCATGCCCGATCATGTCTGTCCCTATGGCTTAAAGGCTCTCCATCTTCTGCGTTCGCGCGGCTTTGAGGTCGAGGATCATCACCTCACCACCCGCGCCGAGACCGATGCTTACAAGGCGGAGCTTGGCGTTGCGACGACGCCGCAGATATTCATCGACGGTCAGCGGATCGGCGGTCATGATGATTTGCGACGGCATCTGGGGCTGAAGGTCGCTGACCCCAAAGCGCTGAGCTACCAGCCGGTGCTGACAGTGTTTGCTGCTGCCGCCGCGCTCGCGCTCGCTGCGGGCTATGTCGCTTTCGGCACTATCGCGACCGTGCGGGTCGCGGAATGGTTTATTGGCATCAGCATGGTGTTGCTCGCCATGCTCAAGCTGCAGAATGTCGATCGTTTCGCGACGATGTTCCTCAACTACGATCTGTTGGCACAGCGCTGGGTGCCCTATGGTCAGATCTACCCCTTTGCCGAAGGACTGGCGGGCGTGCTGATGGTGGCAGGGGTGCTCGACTGGCTGTCGATCCCGGTGGCGCTGTTCATCGGAACGATCGGGGCCGTCTCGGTGTTCAAGGCGGTCTATATCGACAAGCGCGAGATCAAATGCGCGTGTGTCGGCGGCGATAGCAATGTGCCGCTGGGTTTCGTCTCGCTCACCGAGAATATCATGATGGTGGCGATGGCGCTGTGGATGCTGGGCATGGGGCAGATTGCAACAATGAAGGATATGATCTGATGAAGAAATTTGCCTTGGCGACAGCTTCGCTGGCCGGACTGCTCGCGCTCGCCGCATGTAACGATACCGCTCAGCCCAAAGCGGAGTCAGCCGATATGGCGGTAAGCCACGGAGCGGGGATGACTATGCCCGCCCTGCCCGCCGACGCCACCCCTGCTACCCGCGATTATGCTGCGGCGATGACAAAGATGCAGGGCAATATGGCCATGCAATATACCAACGACGCCGACCGCGATTTCCTCACGTCGATGATTCCGCATCATCAGGGCGCGATCGACATGGCGAAAGTCGAGCTGGAGCATGGGCGCGATCCCAAGGTGCGGGCGCTTGCTCAAGAGGTGATCGAAGCGCAGGAGCGCGAGATCGCCCAGATGCGCGAATGGCTCGCCGAACCGGCGGCGGCAGTGCCCGCTAACTGATCGGGATTACCGGGCAAGCACGGTAATGGTGTTTATGGACGATCGGCTGCAGCGAACGTCTGGCTTCGAGGAGCGAACATATGAATCGACTTGATGAAGCGCTGGCAGCCTTGTCTGCGCGAGATATGCCCGCCGATCTTGCCACCATCGACAGCAATGTTCTGCTTGGACTTCGGAATGCTGCTGCGGACGATCGGCAGTTTCGCAAGGCGGCTTTGACCGTCGCGGGGTTGATGCTGCTGGTCGGCGGCACCGTTGGCGGAGCGGGAATTTCGACGGCCGAGGCGCGCTCGACGATGCCGTTGGGCGTGCCTTCTGCTCTCGCGCCTTCGACCTTGCTCGATCCGGGCCGTTGAGAGGTGAGACGCTATCTTTTGATCGCGCTGATCGCTTTTGCCGCGGGGCTGGCGGGCGTATTGGTTGGCAGGGCAGTCCTGTCGACACCTGACCACTCCGAGACCGAGGTTCACGCGCTGCTGCACGGTCGCCTCGATCTTACCGCAGATCAACAGCGCCGAATCGATGCAATGGAAGTGAATTTCTCGACGCGACGGCGCGGCCATGAACAGCAGATGCGCGCCTCCAATGCCCGGCTTGCTGCGGCGATCGAGGCCGAGCATGGCTATGGACCGCGCGTCACTGCGGCGATCCATGACACGCATGGCATCATGGGCGATATCCAAAGCGAGACGCTGCGGCACCTGTTCGAAATGCGCGGCGTGCTGGACGCAGAGCAGGCTGCCGAATTCGACCGCACGGTGATGAAGGCGCTCACCACACCGCCCCAATGATTGCATTAAAGTGATCGCACCATCGTCAACGACCGACGACTCGTATCACGTCGGAAAGGCTCTTCGCGGGGACGAGCGGGGCTATCGCGGCCTGCTGGAGACCCACCGCGAACCGATCTATCGGCTTGTCCGCAATATGGTCCGCGACGAGGAGGAAGCGAAGGACATCACCCAGCAGGCGTTCATTTCCGGCTTTGCGGCGTTGAAGCGGTTCGACACAGCACAATCGTTTCGCACCTGGATGAGCCGCATCGCCATCAACAAATGCCGTGACTGGGCGAGGAAGCGCACGGTCAGACGGTTGCTATGGTCGGGGGAGGCTGAAGAAGCGATGTCGGTTTTCGCTGACGATCGGCCGGACGCAGAGCGAACTTCGATGGCCAAACTGGAACTGTCGCATGTCCTGCACGCGATCGACAGATTGCCGCAACGATTGAGGGAAGTGATTGTGCTGCGCGGCATCGAACAGATGGGTCAGTCGGAATCGGCTCAAATCCTGAACATCACTCCCAAAGCGGTCGAGACCCGCCTTCATCGTGCTCGCACGCGATTGAACGAAATTCTGATGCGGCAGGCTGCCTCAGGCTGAAAATCTGTGCCAGCTGGGCTGGTATCGCAACGGTGCCAGGCTCGACCCCGAGCTGCATCGATCCACGACGTATCATCGACGCACAGGATAATTTCAGCCAGGTCGATAAAATCCGAGGGCTGTGCGCATCGAGGGCGTATATATGATCATGAACGATCCGATCCTGTCCCGCCGCAATCTGCTTGTCGGCCTTGGTGCCACCACTGCATTCGCTGCCATGCCGGCCTGGGCTCAGGGGCATAATATGCGCGGTCATGGCGGCCCGCCGATCCGCGCAGGCTTCGACGAGGTCAGCGGTCCGGTCATCGATCTGGCCGTGCGCAGCGGCAGCCGCACCGTGCAAGGTCGCCGTGGACCCGGTATCGCGGTCAACGGAAGTGTGCCTGGCCCTTTGATCAGGCTTCGCGAAGGGCAGAATGTCCGCTTTAATGTCGCCAACCATCTCGGCATGGACACGTCGGTCCATTGGCACGGCCTCCTGGTGCCGTTCCAGATGGACGGCGTGCCGGGGATCAGCTTTCCGGGGATCAAGCCGAACGAAACGTTCGTCTATGATTTCCCTGTGCGCCAGTCCGGCACCTATTGGTATCACAGCCACTCCGGGCTTCAGGAACAGTCCGGCCATTATGGCCCGCTGATCATCGACCCGGCCGGACCCGAGCCGGTCGCCTATGATCGCGATTATATCCTGCTGATCAGCGACTTCACCGTGCTCGATCCGCATTTCATTATGAGCAGGCTGCGTACCGGCGAGGGATATTTCAACCGGCAGCAAAATACATGGACCGACGATTATCCGATGTCGGGCGAAGAACGGCGGATGTGGGCGAAGATGCGGATGATGCCAACCGACATCGCCGATATCGGCGCGCCGACCTATACCTTCCTCGCCAACGGACGCGGGCCTGAAGAGGGAATGGAGTATCTTTTCCGCGCCGGGGAGCGGGTTCGCCTGCGCATCATCAACGGCTCGGCGCAGAGCTTCTTCAACGTCCGCATTCCGGGCCTGCCGATGACAGTCATCGCCGCCGACGGCCAGAATGTCCGCCCCGTCGAGGTCGACGAGTTCCAGATCGGCACGGCAGAAACCTATGACGTGATCGTCGAACCCGGCCGCGAAGACGCCTATGCGATCGTCGCCGAACATATGGACCGTTCGGGCATGGCCTTGGCCATGCTGGCGAGCCGTCCGGGTGCGCGTGCAACCGTGCCGGCGCTGCGCGACCCGCCGCTGTTGACGATGGGCGATATGGGAATGGATCATGGATCCGGCGACATGGGTCCTGGCGGAATGAACCATGGCGCGATGGGCGGTGCAGCTGCCGATGGTGCGGCGGCCGACGGCTCGGCAGTCGCGATGGACCACGCGGCCATGGGCCATGGGCCGCAAGCCGCGCCCGCTCCGTCCCCGGAGGCAGGTGCCGGGGCAATGACCGGCATGGCCATGGGCTCGATGAGCATGGACGGGATGACCATGCGCGATACCTCGTTACTGCCGCCCGATGTTGCTACCGGACCCGGCCTCGATATGGTGTCGATGGCACCGGTCGATAAAATGGGCGACCCGGGCCTTGGCCTGCGCGATGTGCCGCACCGCGTACTTAACTATCGGATGCTTGCCGCTCGCGAGCCCAATCGCGATGTCCGCGAACCGTCCCGACTGCTCGAGCTTCATCTTACCGGCAATATGGAACGCTATATGTGGTCGTTCGACGGGCGGATGTACTCCGCCGTCAGCGACGTGCCGATCCGCTTTGCCTGGAACGAGCGAGTGCGGGTCAAGCTCATCAACAACACGATGATGGCGCATCCGATCCATCTGCACGGCATGTTCTTCGAGCTGGTCAATGGCGAGGACGCCGCGCATCAACCGCGCAAGAATGTCGTGATCGTCCAGCCGGGCGCGAGCGCACAATTCGATCTGACGGCCAACGAGCCGGGCGACTGGGCATTCCACTGCCATTTGCTGTACCATATGCATGGCGGGATGATGCAAACCGTGACCGTGATGGGTCCGGGGGATGCGGCGTGACCAAACGGCTCATTCTCGCGACGACGCTGCTGGGCGCTGCGCTGGTGGCGACACCGGCGATCGCCCAGCATCAAGGTCATGCCATGCCTATGCCCATGTCGGCACCGGCACCGGCTCCAGCGCCCACACCCGCGCCGGCTCCACGGCCCACACCTGCGCCTGCTCCGACCGATCCTCATGCCGGGCACAGCATGCCTGCTGCACCGACAATATCCGTGCCCTCGCCTGCCCCCGCCCCGGTCGATCCCCATGCCGGCCATGGCATGGCGAACGCGTCGGCTGAGCCGGTGCAAGCCCAACCGTCGATGGGGGCGATGGATCACAGCACGATGGACATGGGCGCGATGGACATGAGCGCGATGGACATGAGCGCGATGGACCATGGCGCAATGAGCGATACCGCCGGTGCATCTCCCGGCCCGGAGATGGAAACACCGCCGCCGCCCGAAGCAGGAAGCGGACCGCCGCGCGCTGCCGATGCAATCTGGGGCGCTGACGCGATGCGCGCATCACGCGACGATTTGCGCCGCACGCATGGCGATTTTCCGGTCTTCTGGTTTCAGGGCGACCGGTTCGAGACCCAGGTGCGTGACGGCAGAAATGGATTTTTGTGGGACGTGCAGGGCTATTATGGCGGCACGACCAGCCGCCTCTGGTTCAAGAGCGAGGGCGAAGGCAGCTTTGGCGACCGCATCGACGATGCCGAAGTACAGGCACTTTACTCGCGAGCCATCGCACCCTTTTGGGACCTGCAAGCGGGCATCAGGCAGGATTTCGCCGGGCCGGATACAACCTATGCCGTCATCGGCATTCAGGGCCTTTCGCCCTATATGTTCGAGGTCGATAGCGCGCTGTTCATATCGCACCGCGGCGACATCACGGCGCGCATCGAGGGCGAGGTCGATCAACGGATCACCCAGCGCCTGATCCTGCAGCCGCGCGCCGAGGTCAATCTCGCCGCACAGGATGTGCCGCGCCTCGGCATTGGCGCAGGGCTGGACAGGCTCGAAGTCGGGTTGCGGCTGCGCTATGAAATCGTCCGCGAATTTGCGCCCTATATCGGCATCGAACAGAGCTGGCGCGTCGGCGGTAGCGCCGATTATGCGCGGGCGCGCGGCGAAGACCCCAGTGTCACCAACTATGTTGCCGGCATCCGTTTCTGGTTTTGAAGACAAAGGACAAGCTCATGAAATACCGTTCGATCATCGCAGGCCTCGCCCTTGCCAGTGCAGCACTGGCCACGCCCGCCCTGACGATGGCACATACCCGTGTCGTCGCCTCGACCCCGGCCGAAGGCACCACGGTCGCGCGTCCGCGCGTCGTCACACTGACCTTCAATGAAGCCTTGCTGCCGCCGACTGCTGCTGCTTCCATTGTGATGACGGCAATGCCGGGCATGGCCGATCACAGCCCGATGGTGATCCGTAATTTTACCACTGCCTGGTCGGGCGGCAACCGCACGATGACCTTGAACCTGCGCCAGCCGCTGCGTGCCGGCACCTACGAGGTGCGCTGGCAGGCCGCAGGCGCCGACGGTCATCGGATGAACGGCACCGTCAGCTTCAGCGTTCGCTAGTTGCAGCGTGAGCGACTGGCTCGAGCCCGGACTGCGCTTCCTGCACTATTCGGTGTTGCTCGGGCTGTTCGGCTGGGCGGCCTTTCCCTCGGTCGGGTTGCGCCGAATATCTGCGTCGCCGCACTTGGGCCTGTCAAGCGCGGCTGCGTTCGGCGCTGCCATCGCAGCGCCTTTGCTGTCGATCCTGCTCATGCTTGCGGCGATTGCAGCGATGATGGGACAAGGACTCACCGAACTCGACTGGCCGATGGTCCGGACGATGGTGCTCGACACCGATATCGGCTGGGCGTTTCTGGGGCGCACCATGCTGCTGATGCTGGCATTCTTCGCGGTCCTGTTGAGGCGGCATACCGTCGCAGCATTACCGTTCGCGGCATTTTGTTATGCGGCAGCGCTGATGACGCTGGGCTGGAGCGGCCATGCTGCCGCGACCGAGGCTGGTCTTGGGCTGTTTCATCGCCTCAACAACGCCATGCATTTGCTGGCCGCCGGTCTGTGGCTCGGGGCCATCGGCTGGTTTTTGCACCTGACACTCCTCGCGCATCGTCGACCCGATCGTTCGGCCGACGGGCAATTGCTTGCGGCCATGCACCGGTTCGCGCCGCTCGGTGTCTCACTGGTAGCGGTCGTCGCGATCACCGGCATCGTCAACGCCCAGTTGATCTTCGGGCTCGAGAACGGCGCCGATGTGGCGGGCACCGGCTATGGTATGTTGCTTGCGGTAAAAATTGCGCTGGTCGGCGGGATGCTCGCGTTCGGCGCACACAATGCGAAGGTCGGGCGGCACCATGCATCGCAGCTCTCTATCGAAACCGGCGATCCTGCGGCACCACTGGCAGCCGTGCGCCGCAGCCTGATCGCCGAGTTCGGGTTGGCGATCGGCGTAATCGGGCTGGTAGCGATCTTGGGAATGCTATCGCCGCTACCGATGCCGTAATCTGGCGCTCGAAATGGACAGAGCGCCTGTAGAAAGGGAAAAATGATGATCGAAATTATTGGGGCGACAACAGCAGATCGAATAGCAAAGGTTGCTGGAACGGCCTTGGCGGTCCTGACGCTGACAGCCGCGCATCCAGGATCGCACGAAGCGCAACCGGCGCAGGCTTCGGTCGAGCAGGTCGCTCCTGTCGAGGCCGCCACCCCGGTTGGTACGGTGGAGGCATTCCATGCCGCCCTCGCCAGTGGCGATACAGCAGCAGCGCTGGAGCTGCTTGCAGAGGACGTGCAGATATTCGAATCCGGCAGCGTCGAGAGCAGCCGCGCCGAATATGCCAGTCACCATCTTGCGTCCGATGCTGCGTTCAGCGCCGCCGTCCCACGGACGCTTGTCAGCCGGACCAACGGAGGCGATGGCGCATCGGCCTGGGTCATGAGCGTCGAAACGGTAACTGGCACCTATCGCGAACGGGCTATCAACAGCCGCTCGGTCGAGACCATGATGCTTCGGAAGCTCGATGACCAATGGCGGATCGTCCATATCCATTGGTCGTCGCAAGACATTCGTGGCGGTGCTGGCTAGCGATTGATGTCGTTACCGTCCGTCGACGATATGCTGGTCGGAACTGACGCTCGAAAATGTTGCCAGCCGGCGCTGCTGGGCATCGGCCTTTGAGGTGTCCAGCGCCGCGCTGCTGCAGGGCCAACCGCGCGCGGTCAGGGCGTCGATCTCGGCAGATTTCTGATATCGAACCGATCGGGAAGATACATGATCGCGCACGAGCGGCATGGTCGGTCGCCCGAGAAGGGGAAGGCCTTCCCCTGAGCCGGTGCCGTTTCGGCCCCGGCTACCCCTTCGTGCGAGGGAACCCCGCAACGCCCCGGCGATAAGGTGCGGACCTGATGGCGCACACTGCTGCGAGGAAGGCCTCTTGCAGGGTGCGGGCGCTCGAACGCGGGTCCGCGCGCACACTGAACGGCGATGCGTCGGGGCAGCGCGAAAGCGGGCTGGACGACAGGCCCCGCCCTGCCCTTTTCGCAATGCCCCTTTGGCATCGCCTCTTTCAGGGTGCGCATTTTTTCCCGATAAGCCCGTTGGCAACCCACGGCACGTGCGGGCTGCACTTCGCCAACTTTGAGCGACCATGACAGAATATTCAGCTGGCTAATTCGTGCACGCCGTGGGGCGGTGTCGGTGCTTGATCGGGACCGTTCGGATCCCAAGCCAATCGCAGTTTCGGGGTCAGAAGGCATCAGCGTGAGCCGATGAGAATATCCGGCTGGTCAATGATCCTGTTGCGCCGCGAGCCGGAAACATGTCGCGAACCGCTGGCGGTCCGCAGGCGTCAATCCCGCTTCGGCAAACAACGCCTGCCATCGCGACGCGACAGTTTCGCACAGAATGTCTATCATGGCTTTGGCCTCATCGGCGCCAAGATCGAATGCGGCGGCCCCGGCAAGCGCATTGTCGAGCGTTGCATCGCGGCCTGCCGGGCCGACGGCAAGCACCAGTCGGCGCTCGAACCCGACCTGAGGCTTTGGCACGACATCGTAAAGCGGCGACAACCGCCAGCCCGCACCATCCAAGAGGAACCCGTGATTACGCAGGTGATCGTCGTCGTTCGTCACGACGATGTTGAATATCATCCGTCGGAACAGTTCATGAAGGTCGCCGCGAACCTGTGTTCCATGCTGGCGGATCGCGCCTGCGAGATCGGCATAGCTGTACCGGCTCACTTCGCTCTCATGGGCCGCGAGCATCGTCAGGCCCGAGACGAACGGTCGCCGCTCGATCCCTTCATTGCGGAGCACACGGTCGAAGCGCTCGATCATGTAAATATCCCGGCCTAGGATATGTTCGAAATGGAGCGCTGGCACATCGAGCCCGCAATCGGCAGCGAGACGCATGGTGGCAAGTTCGACCCGACATTCGGGAAAACTATCGTTGCGTGCCTGAAATTTGGCGATCCAGGGCTGTTTGCCGATGGTTGTCGAGGCTTTCGGACGCGCGCCGCCAAGCGACGACCCGGCCGTGAGCAGCAGTCTCAGATTGTCGTCGAGCTCGTCTACATGCTGCGCGCGCTCGGCCGCCGCTGCAAGTTCGGCCAGCGTGAATTGCTCTCCCGGTGCATCGCCCTCGCCCCAAGGCGTTATACGCTTGAGCCTTGCCGGTGTCGGTCCAAAGGCCAAAGCCCCGGCCCGCGTGTCGCCCGACGCCAGAATGACATCAATTGCAGTGGGCGTGCGGTCGCCCATCGCCTTGTACATGAGATATTGCCCCCATCCGTCTGGAGCAGCGTCACGGATGCCCCTGAAGACGGCAAAGCCTTCCTCTGTTCGATAAGTGACATTGGCGCCGGGAGCATGAAGCGGCAGACTGACCGGATCGACAGCTATTCTGTCGGGACGCTCGAGATACCTGCGGCCATAGGAGAAAGTGGCAAAGGCGTTACGTGGTTCTTCGGTCATGACCAGAAGCCCGGCAGGGACAGGTCCTTGCGGCAAATGGACGAAGACATAGGTGCGCGCCGTCGTCATGGGATCCTAAAAATCCAGCTCGTCGCTGCGCGGCGCGTGTATAGACTTGGGCAACCGGGCGATGTCCTCGCTGATGCCTGCACGGTCGCTGTCGGCGGCTACCAGCCCAGCCAATCGCTCGGTCATGCCGAACACCAGCAAGGCGCTTGCTAGCACCGCCAGACCGACAGTCGGGTCGCCCGCTTCGAGCCGCTGCACTGTCTGGACCGACACCAGCATACGCTCGGCCATCAACCGTTGGGGCAGCTTCCGGCGACGGCGCGCGACAGCGATATCCTTCCCCAGCTGCGCGATAGCGCGCAGACTTTGGGGCGGAAGACCGCTGGCAGCTCGGGATGCGCGTGACATCAGCATTACATGACATATCATTCCTTATCTGTCAATTAGACATGATATGTCATATATCTGTGCGGTGGCTATAGTTGCTCCGATTTGCCACGGCCCGACATCAGCGCGATCGCCTGTCCAAAAGCTTTACCCAGATAGACATACACGCTGGAACGCAGCCCGTCTGGAATCGAACAGAGCGGCGTCGAAATTACGCCAGCCACTATCAATACCGCTTTTCAGGCCTCTGACGGCACCGTCGCCAAGCCGACTTATGTAGAATGGACGAGGCCGGGAGGCAAACGCTGGGGCGAGGAGCGGTCGATGCAAGATGCCGGCATTCGCCGCATTTGGGCCGCCCTGCTCCGCGCCCGCGGCTTGGGGGTGGGAACTTGCCGCGCCCAGCACCCGCGAGGGTGGCTTTGGGGCATCGGTCCAGAGCAAGAGCGGTGCCCGACTGATTCCCGACCGGTCGGGAGCGGCGAGAGAGGCTTGCCGCCGGCCTGTCTATCGGAGAATCGCGATGGAATTCGAGGCAGCCGCACATCATCCAGCCCCTGCGGGGACCAGACTATATGAGACGATCACGCAACGGATCATCGCAGAGCTCGAGGTCGGGCGCCTTCCATGGGTCCAGCCATGGACCTCGGCGCCAGCAGGGCTTGGATTGCCGCACAATGCCGCCACCGGTCGAAGCTACAGCGGCATCAATATCCTCACCTTGTGGAACGCGGTCGTCGCTAGCGGATTCGGATCGCACGCCTTCCTCACCTTCCGTCAGGCAATGGCGCTGGGCGGCAGCGTGCGCCGCGGCGAAAAGGGCACGAGCGTCGTTTATGCGCACCGTTTCGTGCCGGGGTCCGAGCAGAAAAGCTCTGTCGGCGAGCCCGGAAATAGGAGAGGCGGGATACCGTTTCTGAGATTTTTCACGGTATTCTCGGTGGATCAGTGCGATGGCCTGCCCGCCCGCATCTGCGAGCCGCCCCCGCCTATCCCGGACGGACTCATTCTCCCACATGCCGAAGCGCTGATCGCGGCGACCGGCGCTGCCTTCCGGATCGGTGGGCCTTGCGCCTATTACAGCCCGTCGCATGATTATGTGCAGGTGCCGCGGCCCGACGCCTTCGAGGATCCGGTCAACTGGCATCGCACCGCGTTTCATGAACTCGGCCATTGGACGGGCCATTGCCGCCGCCTCGACCGCGACCAGACCGGACCATTCGGATCGCCAACCTATGGCCGCGAGGAACTGGTCGCCGAAATGGCAGGAGCGTTCGTCTGCGCATCGCTCGGTATCGCGCCGACGGTCCGCCATGCCGATTATATCGGGTCTTGGCTCGAGATCATGCTCGCCGAATTTGCCGACCATGCTGGCGTCTGACCCGACATGAGCCCCGCACATGTCCTCGAACCGACTTATGATGCGATCAGGCGCCGACTGATCGCGGGGCTCTGGTCGCCCGGTCAGCGGCTCGAAGCTGCCAAGATCGCCGACGATCTCGGCGTCAGCATCACGCCGGTGCGCGACAGTCTCAATCGGCTGACTGGCGAGCGTCTCGTCCATGCGCTCTCCGGCGATGGATTTTCGGTTCCCCGTCCCACTGAGGCCGACCTCAGGGACATGCTCGATTGGCACCAGCTGCTGGTCGGCACCGCACTTGATCGGCTCTCCGCCAATGATATGCCGCACGTTCCAAGCGGTCATGACGGTGTTGCCGACTGGACCGCGCTGATCTTTTCCACCATCGTATCGACGCTGGTCTCGACAGAAGGCAGTTTTGCCCTCGGTAATATCGCAGCTCGACTGAGTCCCTATCGCAATGCCGAGCCAGGCGTATTTCCCGATGTGCACGACGAGCTTCTGGAACTCGAGAAGACGTTGAACGAAGGCGACCACGCGCGAACCCGATCCAGTGTCGATGTCTATCACCGGCGTCGGCGCGAATGTGCCAGTCAGCTTGTCGAAGCGCTGCGCTAACCTAGGCCTGAGTACGATTTCATTCTCCTGCAGACGTTTCGTTGGTGCATCTGCAACGCGCTGTTGCTAGGTTGTTCCCATGAAGACCGGCCTCGATCATCTTCCAGCATCGAAACAGCGCGAAATCGAACGGGTCGTCGCGATCATTTTCGAAGAGTTCGGCGATGCGCTGGTGCTGGCCAATAAGGAATGGAAGAAGAAGGGGCGGATCGACAAAATCATCCTCTATGGAAGCTATGCACGCGGAGGCTGGGTCGATGAGCCGCACACAGCCAAGGGCTATCAGTCGGACTATGACATCCTGATCATCGTCAACGATAAGCGGCTGACCGATCGGGTGACCTACTGGTTGGCGCTTGAGGATCGGCTCAATCGTGAGTTGGCCATCACCAAGACCCTAAAAACTCCCGTTAACTTCATCGTTCACTCGCTGCAGGAGGTGAATGACGGCCTTGCCCACGGTCGGTTCTTTTTCATGGACGTTCGGCAGGACGGCATCGCGCTCTACCAATTCGATGACAGCGAGTTGCATACACCCAAGCCGAAGACGCCCGAACAGGCGCTGACAATGGCGACGGAGTATTTTGAGGAGTGGATGCCTTCAGCGGTCGGTCGGCAAAAGCTAGCGCGCTTTGCAGTGAAAGAGGGTATGCTGAGACACGCCGCGTTTGAATATCATCAGGCTGTTGAGGGTTTATACCACTGTGTTTTGCTCGTCAGGACTTTCTACACGCCACATGTACACAATCTTGGCTTTTTGCGCACGCAAGCCGAGAGGCTAGACCGTCGCCTCGTCGACGTTTGGCCTCGCCACCTGCATCGAGATCGGGCACGCTTCGAGAAGCTAAAGGAAGCATACGTAAAGGCCCGATATTCGAAGCACTATCGCATTAGCGAAGGCGAGTTGAAATGGCTTGGTGCACGCGTGGAGGAGCTTGGACAGGTGGTACAGGCGGTATGCGTTGCGCAAATTTTTGAGCTACAACGCACGGTGGGCTAGGAATTTTTAGCCAAGCCTCGTCCTGCGTTCGCTCACCTCATGCCCGATGTCCGCTTTGCGCCCTATTCTGTTGAAGAAGTCGCCTGTGTGACGGGCGGCCTACAGCGCTGAGCGCAGGCATGCGAGGTCCCGCAGTCGATCAGGCCGGTGCGAGGCTCGG
>JAYSZB010000088.1:0-23900 GCA_043727035.1 Sphingomonas sp.
TCCGAGCGGATTGACGTTGCCGTTCTTCTCGCGGAGCGCGGTGTCCCAGTCGATCTGATCGATCAGCGAATACCAGGTGAAGCCGACGGTCGGGATTCCGACGTTGCGCAAGCGCAGGACGTTGGCCCATTCCTTCCACAGCCATTTGACCGCTTCGTCGCCGTGCGGGCCTTCCCATAAATTGGTTTCGGTGTGCATCACCGGCAGTCGGTAGCGGTTGTAATATTGGCGGGTGATCTCGCAATATCCGAACACTTCGCCGGCCGAGACGGTGTGGCCGTCGGCGAACACGCGATGCTCGTTGAGCATGTAATAATCATTGCCGAGGATGCAGTGCTGTTTCAGGCGGTGCTCGAGGAACCAATGATATTCCTCGCGGGTCATGCCGTTGTCGAACAGGAATTCGTACATCCCGCTCTCGACTCGCCGCCCGTAATTGAGGTCGAGCGAAAGGAAACGCATCTGGTTGAGCACTTCGGCCCGACCGATCGCAGCGGGGCTGTCGGCATGATAATATTCGGACGATTCGCTCTGGATGAAGATTGCGTCGTGGCGGCGCTTCAATATCTCGATCATCGCCATGACGTTCGCTTTGACGATGTTCTTGATCGCGGTGACGAACGAGCGATCGTCCTGAAGCTGCTCATTCCACCAGCCGTATTTGGCGGAGAAGACGGCGCAAATGAACATCTCGTTGATCGGTGTGTATAGCTGGACCCACGGGAAGCGCTCGGCGAACGCCGCTACGTAGAGCGCAAAGAGTTGTGGAAAATCGGGATTCTGGAAGTCACCAATCCAGTTCGGTACGCCGAAATGGCACAAATCTACAATCGGCGTGAGGCCCCGCCGCCGGAGATCGGCGAAAGTCGCATCGGCGAACGACCAATCATAGTGTCCGGGGGCGACATAGCTGGAGTGCAGTGGCGGGCCGTATCGCAGGAAGCGGATGCCGAGTTCCTCGACACAGTCGAAGTCACGGCGCCATTGCCGGTAATGCCCACAGCTTTCCATCTGATCGACCCGGTGCCGCCCGTTGTCGATCGTCGGGATGCTGTTTTCGATCCCGGTAGCAAACATGAAATTGCTGATGGCCTGTCTCCCATACGTGCCCGAAGCGATAGAGGTCAGCCGCCGAACGGGCGTTCTGTAATTCCGCAAACTCCCGGATTCGTGACAAACAGGCCGCCGGCTTGGGGCTGCGTAACAAGCGCTTGTGCATCGAGATCGCGCGAAGCCGAGGTGATGAAGAGGAGGTTGAGATTATCGCCGCCGAAGGCGCAGCTGGTCGGGCGTTGAACGGGGACAGCAATGCTGGCCAGAGCCGACCCGTCGGGCGCAATCCGGCGGACACACCAGCCATCCCAAAAGGTGACCCACAGGCAGCTCTCGGCATCGACGGTCATCCCGTCCGGATAGCCGTCTCCCTCGCCAAACTGGGCGAAAATGCGCTTGTTGGATGCGTTTCCGCTCGCATCGAGATCGAAGCAGTAAATACGCTGCAGCGCCGAGTCAGTGTGGTACAGGGTGCGCCCGTCGGGCGAGAAGGCGGGGCCATTGGTCACCCTGTAGCCGTCATCGATCACCGCCCAGCTGCGATCTTGATCGAGCCGGTATAGCGCGCCGCTCGCCAGCTTCTCGAAACGGTCCATCGTGCCTGCCCAGAACCTGCCTTCGCGATCGGTCTTGCCGTCATTCATGCGGTTGACTGGTCGGTCGGGTTCGGGGTCAACGAGCGCAGTCAGCCGAAAGCTATCGTCGATCGTTACAAAGCCTTCGTAGCTTCCGCCGATAAATCCTCCACCGATGCGGGGGACGATCGAGCAAATGGGTCGCGATATCGCAATGCTCGTAGCCCCGTCGCTTTCGCTCCAGCGAAACAATCCACCTGCGACGATATCTACCCAGTAAAGTGCGGATTCACGAGCGACCCAGACCGGGCCCTCACCTAGGATCGCGCCGACATCGGCAATGCAGCGCATTCTATTTCTGCCTTTCAGCCGCGTCGATCAGCCCCATCACGTCTGCAATCAAGGCCGACATAGCCGCATGCGCGCCATCAACATCGCCGCGTTCGATCGCGTCGAGCACGTCATGATGTTGCGGAAGGCTGGCGGTTCGCCCTTTGAAACGATTGGTGAAGCGAATCGACGTTCTTAGCGCTGTCGATACGACGTCGCGAAACTGCATGTAAAACGGGTTGGCCGATGCCTGAAGAATTGCGATGTGAAAGGCTATATCTGCCTCCAACGGGTCATCATCCCCGCTTTCTGCTGCCTGCATTCGCGTGTAACCGTCGATGATGGCCTGGCGGCCCCGATCGTCAATCGCGCGCGCACACAGTGCCGCTGCAGCAGGTTCGATGGCGATGCGCAACTCGGTGAACTGTCGCAGCAGTTCGAGTGAGAATTTGCGGTCGAGAAGCCAGCGCAGGACGTCGGCATCGAACAGATTCCAGTAGCCCGATGGCTGCACGGTCGTGCCCTTGCGCGGACGTGCGGTCAGCAGTCCTTTGGCAGAAAGCATTTTAACTGCTTCTCTGACCACAGAACGGCTGACACCATGCTGTTTGGCTATTTCGGCTTCGGTCGGAAACTGCGCGTCGTCATATTGGCCGGTTACGATGGCCCGACCGATGGCGTCGAGCATGCCGAAGGTAAGGTTGCGTCCCCCTTGGCTGCCCCGCCCGCTGAAGTCTTCCATCTTCACCCCGCATCCCCGCTCGTTGTTGTTGCACCGGCCGCGTCATCGCAACGGTCTTCGAATGCGTCGACCAGAACGCGCTGTCCAATCAGAAACGCATCTGCAACGATCCGAAGCGGTTCGCTGTCTACCTCGACGACCCCAGCCCGAAAGACCTCGGCGAAGCGGCGATAGAGCCGCGGATACTCGGCCGACGCCTCGACGTCGATCGGCTGACCATCGATCTTCAGCCGGTGACCACCGTCGGCCAGATCGACCCGCTTGCCGCTGACTGTCTCTACCGAAACGCTCCACTCCTCGACATCGCCGACGCGCCAGTCGAAGCGCGCGTGCATGATTTCGGACTGAAATTCGATGTCTGCTGCAATAGGCGTTTGGCGGTTGTCCGGAAGGAACAGGGTCGCTTTGGAAACGAGGAGCGGCACGGGCAGTATGCGGCTGGCAATCGACAGGCCGTTGATCGCCGGATCGAACACGCCACAGCCGCCCGCGCGCCAGATCCATTGCTGACTTGGGTGCCACTTGCGAACATTCTCGCGCCAAACGATCGACAGGCTCGACAGCGTTTCGCCGCTGAGCGCGGCGCGCGCCGCCTCGACGCCCGAGGCATGTTGCGAATGCCAGCCGGCGTAGAGCGGGACGTTGGCTGCCTCGGCCAGACGCACCAATTCGGCAATCTCTCCGACCGTCGCGGCGGGCGGCTTTTCCAGCAGAACAGCGACACCTGCTGCGATCGCTTGGCGCGCAATATCGTAGCGAACCGACGGCGGCGTGCAAATGGCGACGGCGTCGAGCCGGTCCGCCATCGCGGCGAACATCTGCGCGGTGTCGCTGAACCATGGTAGTCCGATATCAGGATCTCCGCCCGGTGCGACAACAGCGACCAGATTGAAATCGGGGTTGGCGGATAGGGCAGGACAATGCTGGTCCCGCGCGATCTTTCCAAAGCCGATGATGGCGATCCGCACTGTTACATGCGTCCTTGCGCGCGCAGCATTTGAGTAAACAAGAGCGCCTTTTCAGTCACGTCGGCTGACCTGTCGCCCGGCCGGAACAGCGACCCGCCAAGTCCAAAACCGTCGATCCCGGCCGCAAACCAATCCGCCATATCGGGCGCGGTGATGCCGCCGACCGCGATCATCGGCATGTCGGTCGGGAAAACTGCACGCATCGCCTTGACCATGCGCGGCGACGCCGCCTCGGCTGGGAACAGCTTAAGTGCATGCGCGCCGGCGCGGATCGCTGCAAAACCTTCGCTAGCAGTGAAAAAACCCGGGGCTGAAACCATGCCGGCATCGACGACGGCAGCGATCATGGTGATGTCAGTGCTAGGCGAAACAGCAATACGCCCCCCGACATCAGCGACGCGCTGCACGTCGTCGGGGTGCAGTAAGGTGCCGGCCCCCACCAGAATCTCCTGCCCGAAGCGCCGTGCGAGCCGTTCGATGCTATCGAACGGATCGGGTGAGTTGAGTGGAACTTCGATGATCTGGATACCCGCATCGACCAAGGCGCCGCCAATGGCTTCGACCTCATCGGGGCGGACGCCGCGGATGATAGCAATCAGCGGGCAGGCGGCGAAGCATCCCCGGAACTGGTCGATCGGAGTCATGCAATTTGCTCCGCTATGGCGTTCATGCCAGCGATAAATGCCTCGGTGCCGTCGATCGTGCTCGCCTGCCGACCGGCCGCAGTCAGTGCGGCCGAATAAAGCACGCACAGATCGGGTCGACCGAGGACCGCTACCGGACCCGAGGGGTGGCGCGCCAGGGCCCCACGGACATCGGCACCGATCAGCAATCCGCTGACATAATCCGCGCCGTCTTCGCTAGCTTGACCGACGAGACGGCGAGCACGGATGGAGAAGAGCTTGGCCAACACATCGGCTCCCGCAAGCGCCTGCGCGACACCGGTATCGAACGCCGGACCGGGTGCCACGTCGTTCGTGAGCTGCGGCGCAAGTATCGAGTGGCGCTGGAGAAGGCCGAACAATTCACCGGTCATGGTCGTCGCGAAACTGTCGATACAACCGTCGGCCAAGACGATCCATTTGGCGTGGGTACCTGGATGGCAAATGATCGCGTCTTTCGCCACCAACCCCGTAGCTCGGGCGCCGAGCGCCTGCACTTCCTCTCCGCGCATGACATCGGCGTGCGGGGACGTCTGCGATACGCCCGGCACGATGCCGATCCGTCTCGGCTCGATCCACAGTATCGCTCGGGCAATCTCGCCTAGGCCTGCAGGACACGACACGTAAGGCGCCTGATGCCATCCACGATCCGATCCGATCATGCCCGCAAGCAGGATCGGCAGATCGCCCAAACGGTTCCGCAGGTTTGCTATCTCGACATCGAATCCGTTGGCTTCGACACCCAGAATACCCTTGTCGTCTTCAAACTGGTCGATGCAATTGCGATAGCTGTCGAGCGTGTAAACGCGACGATTGGTGGTTCCCCAATCGATCGCGATATAGCCGTTGCTCAAGTCCATACCGCAGCTTTCTTCCATCGGTTCACGCCGTTCACGCTGGGTCCAGCCCTAGCCGATGGCTTGCCATGTGCAAATTATAATATAAATGTGCCACGAGTTTTACCACGGGAAAACCCCCTTCAATGAAGATCGTCCGTATCGAAACTTTTCCCGTTCCGCCGCGGTGGCTGTTCGTGCGCATTGAATCGGACGACGGTGCTTTCGGGTGGGGCGAAGCGAGCCTCGAAGGTCATGCCGAGGCGGTCGCCGGAGCATTCGAAGCACTACGTGACCGTTTTGTCGGTGCGGACCCGCGCGCGATCGAAGACATCTGGCAGGTTGCCTATCGCGGGAGTTTTTATCGGGGTGGTCCGGTGCTGATGTCGGCGCTTTCGGGGCTCGATCAGGCGCTGTGGGATCTGAAGGGTCGCCATTACGATATGCCCGCCTGGCAGTTGCTGGGCGGCAAGGTGCGCGAACATATCCGCTCCTATGCATGGATCGGCGGTGACCGTCCCGATGACATCGCCGAGGCCGCGGCAGCGCGCAAGGCGCAGGGGTTCACGGCGGTCAAGATGAACGCCACCGCCGAGCTCGACTATCTGGCAGCGCCCAAACTTCAGGATGTGGTCGATAGAGTGACAGCCGCCCAGGCGCAGGGCGTCGATGTCGGCGTCGATTTCCATGGCCGCGTACACCGCGCGATGGCCAAGCAACTGGCAAAACAGCTTGAGCCGCTGGGCCTGCTGTTCATCGAAGAGCCGGTCCTTTCGGAAAACCCCGAAGCGCTTGCGCAGATATCGGCGCTGGTCAGTATCCCGATCGCCGTCGGTGAACGCCTGTATTCGCGCTGGGATTTCAAACCGTTTCTGGCAAGCGGCGCGGTCGATATCATCCAGCCCGATCTCAGCCACGCTGGCGGCCTGACCGAGTGCCGCAAAATCGCGGCGATGGCCGAAAGCTACGATGTCGCGGTCGCGCCACATTGCCCCTTGGGCCCGCTGGCGCTCGGCGCCTGCCTGCAGCTGGCGGCCTGCACCCCCAATGTCGTGATCCAGGAGATCTCGCTCGGTATTCATTACAACCAGGGTCATGATCTGCTGACCTTCTGCGCGAACCCGGAAGCGCTGACCCCGATCGATGGCAATTTGACAATACCGACAGGGCCCGGGCTTGGTGTCGAGATCGACGAGGCGGCGGTCCGCGATGCCAGCAACACTCCGCACCGCTGGCGCAACCCCATCTGGCGTCACGCCGACGGCAGCTTTGCCGAGTGGTGAGCGTCGCTGGACGCGATCCGGATTGTGTCGCCGTTGCCACACTGTCCGATAAATAAGATAAATACCTTGTCAGCATCGGTGCGGGCATCTTATACCGCTTGCAGAACCGTTTTAACGGTCATTTGCCTAGGGAGGATATCATGCGCCTTAAAACTCTGGTCCGTTGCACGGCTTCACTCACCGCGCTCGCGAGCATAACAGGCACGGCCTGGGCGCAGGATGCGGCGCAGCCCGCCGCAACTGCCGACGCAGATGTCACCGAGGTCGATGAAGAAGACATCGTCGTTACCGGCATCAGGGAATCGCTGGAGTCCGCTCAAGGCATCAAGCGCCGCGCCGATCAGATCGTCGATACGATCGTCGCCGAAGATATCGGCAAGCTGCCCGACATCGCTGTTTCCGAAACCGCCGCGCGCATACCGGGCGTTCAGGTTATCCGTCGCGCCGGTGAGGCCGATACCGTGCTGGTGCGCGGCCTGCCGGACTTTGCCACCACCTACAATGGCCGCGAGATATTTACTGCCGAAGCCCGGCTGGTCGCGCTCCAGGATTTCCCCGCTGGCAATATCGCCGCGCTCGAGGTGTTCAAAAGCTCGACTGCCGATCTGGTCGAACCGGGCCTGGCCGGTCTTGTCAATGTCCGTTCGCGTCGCCCGTTCGACTTCGACGATTTCGAAATCGCCGGGTCTGCCTGGGTGATTTATCCCAAACAGTCGGGTCATGCATCGCCCAACGGCAACCTCCTGATTACCGACCGGTGGGATGTCGGCGGCGGGGAAATCGGTGCGCTGCTCAATTTCTCCTATACCGAAATCCAGTATCTCGATTCCGAGATTTCCAACACCGACTTCATCGCCGGTGGCCCCAACGCCACTCGCTTTCCCGATGTCCAGCGGCTGTTCTACCGTGCCGGCAACCGCAAGCGTCCATCGGTCAATGGCGTCGTGCAATGGCGCCCCTCGCCCGGCCTTGAACTGTATGTCGAGGGATTGTGGCAGGGTTTCCGCAATCAGGTCTATGACCGGTTGCTGGCGGTGCCCTTGTGGGGCGGCAGCCAGTATAACGATCTCGTCCTGCGCGACGGCACCGACCTTCTGGAAAGCGGCACGGTGGTCAATCCCTTCCGGCCCGATGGCTTTCAGGGGGGCACCTATAACAAGACCGACACCTATCAGTTCGCCTTTGGCGGTAATTATGACGGTGGCCCGTTGCAGTTGCGCTGGGACATTGCCCGCACCGATTCGACCTTCACCGGTTCGACGGCCAGCGTCGACTATCGTTTCGCCAATCGCCAGACCGTCGATTTCGACAATGGCTTGCCCAACGGCGGCGGCAGCGGCCCTGAATTCAGCTTCCAGAATTTCGATCCAGCCAATCCGGCCAATTACCTGTTTCAGGGTTTCTACGAGGAGTCGCAGGAGTCTTCGGGCGACGACTGGCAAGGTCGGCTCGACGCCGAATATGAAACCGGCATCGATTTCCTTCCCAAGATCGAAGCCGGCGTGCGCTACAACAATCGCGATGCCCATCGTGAGTTCGGCAACCGATTCAACCAGTTCGACAATCAGTCGATCGCAATCACCTCGGTCCCGCTGGAATATGATCTCATCCGCGGCGGCTTCCGTGGAGCGAATATCCAGCAGGACCTCCGCACCTTCCTGTCGCCGACCTATGACAGCATCCGCGCCAATCGGGTCGAATTGCGCCAGTTCGTCCTCAACCGGCCTGGTGGGAACTTCAGCTTCGGCACCTTGAACCTCGATGCACCCGCGACCGACCCCTTGCAGACCTATGATGCGAGCGAGGAAACGATCGCAGGCTACGTCCAGGTCCGGTACGAATTCGGCGATGCGCTCGACGGCGTTATCGGTTTGCGGGCGGTGCGCACCAACAGCCAGGTCGATGGCACTTCGCGCGTCGATCAGGCAGACCCGGACGGTGCCGGGCCGCTTCCCGCTCCGTCAGCCGTGTTCACCCCGGTGTCGGTCGGCCAGACCTATACCGACTGGCTGCCCAACATCAGCATGCGCTGGCACATCACCGATCAGCTGCAATTGCGTCTGTCGGCAACCCAGACGCGCACCCGCCCGACCTTCGGCCAGCTCAATCCGTCTGCCTCACTCGGGCCACCGCCGACCAATTGCGCGCCGGGCCAGAGCGATCCGTTCGCCTGCGCGCGCAGCGGCGGCGGCGGCAACCCGTTCCTGCAGCCGTTTACATCGGACAATTATGACGCCAGCCTCGAATATTATTTCGCGCGCTCAGGGTTCGTCTCGGCCGCCGTGTTCCGCCGCGATCTCGAAGGCTTCATCCAGAACCGGCAGGTGCGCTATATCGATCCCGATCTAGGACCGCTGATCGTCACCGGTCCGGTCAATACCGGCAAGGGACGCATCGACGGTTTTGAGCTGCAATTCACCAGCTTCCTCGACAATTTCGGGCTCCCGTCATGGGCGAGCGCCTTTGGCGTGCAGGCCAATGTCACCTATCTCGATGCCGAAACGGGTTTCCCTGACGCAGCAGGCGACTTCCAGAACGCGCGCATCCTCGGCGTCGCCAGATGGACCTACAATCTCGTCGGCTTTTACGAGCGTGACGGGGCGGCGATCCGTCTGTCGTACAACAAGCGGGGCAGCAGCCTGGAAACGCGTCAGGATCGCGGCGACGACCAATATTTTGAGACAGCACGCCCCGCGGGCCGCCTTGATCTGTCATCGAGCTATGCGTTCAACGACCATTTCTCGCTGTTCTTCGACTGGACCAACATCCTCGGCAATCCGTTCCGCCAGGATCTGAGTTCGGCACGCGCCGGGGCCGAGCGGGCGGAATATACCCGCTTTTACCGCTACGAAGAGGAAATTTTCTCGCTCGGTGCGCGCTTCCGCTTCTGATAGCTTCGCCTCCGGCACTCGCACGAGTGCCGGAGCATCGCGGCGCAGGAGAGCATGGTGACCGGATCGGAACTACCGCGCAGGCGCGTGGTGATCGTCGGTGGGGGCACCGCCGGGTGGATGACGGCGGCAGCATTGTCGCATCATCTGCCGAATGTCTGCACCGTCCAGCTCATTGAATCCGCAGAGATCGGCATCGTCGGTGTGGGTGAGGCGACCCTGCCGCATATCCGCACCTTTGTCGAAGCGCTCGGCATCGACGAGGCCGAATTCATGGCGGCGACGCATGCGACCTTCAAACTCGGCATCGAATTTCACGATTTCGGCAGCATCGGCACCAGCTACCTCCACCCGTTCGGCGACTTCGGGCGCAAACTCAACGATGTCGGGCTGCTTCACTACTGGCTGCGACTCAAAGCCGAAGGGATCGAAGGCGATCTTTTCGATACCTCGATTGCCAATGTCATGGCCGCCAAGCGCCGGTTTGCGCGCCCCTCGACCAGCGGCGACCATTTCCTCTCGACTTTCAACTATGCCTATCAATTCGATGCGACGCTGTTCGCCCCGTTCATGCGCCGCTTCGCCGAAGCCCGGGGCGTCGAGCGCACCGAAGGGCGCATCGTCGATGTGACGCTCGATCCCGGGAGTGGCGATGTCCGCGCGGTGACGCTGGCCGATGGCAGCACAATCGCCGGCGATCTGTTCGTCGACTGCTCGGGCTTTGCCGCGCTGTTGATCGGCAAGACGCTCGGCTCGGACTGGCAGGACTGGTCGCACTGGTTGCCGTGCGACCGCGCGGTCGCCATGCCGACCGCGTCGCCACCCGGCCCCATCGAGCCCTTCACCCGCGCAACGGCGATGAGTGCGGGATGGCGCTGGCGCATCCCGCTGCGGCACCGCGTCGGCAATGGCTATGTCTATTCCTCCGCGCATTGCACCGACGACGCCGCCGCCGACGCGCTGGTCGCGGCGACGGAAGGCGAAACGCTTGCCGACCCCAGGTTTCTTCGCTTCCGCGCCGGCCGAAGAACGCGCAGCTGGGATCGCAATGTCGTGTCGATCGGCCTTGCCTCGGGCTTCCTCGAGCCGCTCGAATCGACCAGCATCTATCTGGCGCAAGGCGCGATCCAGCAACTGATCGCGCTGTTTCCGTCTGGCCCGGTCCGCGAAGCCGACCGTCAGGAATTCAACCGGATGGTCGATATCGAATATGACCGCATCCGCGACTTCCTCATTCTCCATTACCACGCGACGACGCGCGACGATTCGGACTTCTGGAACCATCTGCGCACGATGGACGTGCCCGACAGTCTCGCCGAGAAGATCGAATTGTTCCGCCGCTCGGGCCGCGTCGCCAGCTACACCCACGGCCTGTTTCTCGAACCAAGCTGGGTCGCGGTGTATATCGGTCAAGGCGTGGTCCCGACCGGCTGGGACCAGCGCGCCGATGGGCCGCCTGCGCCAGCGCTTGCATCGACGCTCGACAGCCTGCGCCTCCATATTGGCGGGCTGGTCGATGCGATGCCGCTGCATGACGAAGCCCTGGCGCGGGCAAGCGCCGCAACGGCAGACGCGCGATGAGCAACGCGCGTGGCATTCGTTCGATCTGCGTCGTCGGTGACGGGGTCGTCGGTCGATCCGCCGCGCTGGCATTCGCCAGCGCTCTGCCGCAGTGCAGGGTGGAAATCATCGCTACACCTGCCGGCCCGTCGGCGATGGCCGACCGGCTGGGGGCCACGCTGCCATCGATCCGGCGCATTCATGCAATGCTCGGTATCGACGAGCGCGAGCTTGTCGCCCGGTCGATCGCCACCCACAGCCTCGGCATGCGATTCGAGGGCTGGTCGAGCGGTGATGCGCCATGGATCCTCGCGCACGGCGATCATGGTCTGCCAGCCGGAGGCGTCGCCTTCCACCAGCTATGGGTCCGCGCAATCAAGACGCGAAAAGTGCCGCCATTCCACGCCTTCGCGCTCGGAGCGATGCTCGCTCAGGCTGGCAAGTTCGTCCATCCCCGCACCGAGCCCGGCTCGCCGCTCGGCACCTTCGACTATGGCCTGCGGCTCGATCCTGACGGCTATGCCGCGCTGCTCGCTGAGAGGCTGGTTGCCGCGCGCGTTCAGACGACCGCTACGGCTCGACTTGGTGTCGAGCGGTCGGACAACGGCACCATCGCGGCGCTTGTCCTGGACAGCGGCCAGCGCATCGAGGCCGATCTCTTCATCGATTGCTCGGGACCGCAGCGGCTGCTGGTCGATCGCTCAGGGGATGCGCCCGATCTTTGGCAGGACTGGTCAACATTGTTCCCGTTCGACCGAATCGGCTTCGATCGCTCGGCCGCCCAAGCGCCCGAAATCATCGATACCGTCTGCGCCCAACCGACCGGGTGGCAAGCGGTACACACGCTTACCACAGCGACAATACGGATTGAAGCCGGACGGGCCAGCGATGGCGCCGATGGCGTGGCGTTGGCCCCCGGGCGCATGACCCGGCCATGGCGCGGAAACCTGCTGGCTATCGGCGACGCCGCCATCGCGCCCGATCCATTGCTACCGGTGCATCTCAGCTTGGCGCACAACGCCATCGAACGAGCATTGATGTTGCTTCCCGGGCGCGATTTTCATTCTGTCGAAACCGACGAGTATAATCGGCTGACAATGCAGGAGAGCGATCGCGTCCGCGATTTCGCTGCGCTCTTCTATCTGCGTTCGGGTCGCAGCGACGGGGTGTGGGCCGATCTGGCGGCGCTAGACCCGCCGCCGAGTCTGGCGCTCACGCTCGACCAGTTCGAAACGCGCGGACGGTTGCCATTTTTCGAACAGGATATATTCGACCGCGACCACTGGCTCGCGGCGCTGATCGGTCTCGGTATCATGCCCGCGAGGATTGATCCCGCGACCGGGAATATCGCGATGTCGGTGGCGGATGCTGCCATCGACCGTCTTGCAGCAAGCTACGCCCAGATCGCGCAGCACGCGCTGCCCTACCCCGACTATCTGGCGCAGATGCGATCCGCCAGGTCGCGCTGATTATCGCGCCGGGGCCGCCGGTCGCAAACTGACGCCGATCTGCGGCACATTGCCATCCCACAACAGCGGCGCGACATACATATAGCGCTGATTGTCGAAGCGGCGGCAGCCCCGCGTCGCCGCCCATGCGTGAAACGAGATGAACTGGCGCGCGCCGACCGAGAACACCGATTGATGGCCGGGTCCGCTCAGGCAGCCAGCCCGCCGGTCATTATAGCTGTTGAGAATGGGGTTGGCAGGCGCGTCGGTGCACGGCCCCATCGGGCCGGTGCAGGTCGCATAGCCGGTAGCATAGGGCGAAAGCCGCTGATGCGTTTCCCAGCCGAAATGATTGGCCGAATAGAACATGATATATGTGTCGCCGCGGCGAACCATCGTCGGCGCTTCGATGACATGCGCTTCCCACGGCGTGTCGTTCTGCATCAGCGCAACCGGCTCGCCGATGACGCTTAGCCCGTCGGCAGTCAGGCGCTGCGCATAGATGGCAGTTGGTTTGCGGAAAGTCGGATTATTGCCGTCGTTCTTGTAATAGACGTAGAGCGCGCCATCGCTGTCGCGAAACGGGTTTGAATCGATCGTCCCGCCATCGGCGGTCTGGCACAGCAGCGGGACTTCGGCGGTCGAGGTGAACGGCCCACGCGGATCGGTGCTGAATGCGGTTCCGAGGCACTGCAAGCCGCTGGTGCGGTCGCGTGCGGTGAAGTGCAATACGAACCCTGCGTCGGTGGCGATGACCTCGGGTGCCCAGGTGAAACCGGGCCGCGCCCACGGCGGCAGCACCGGCATGGCGTCGCGCAAGCCCTCCCCCGCCCGCACAGGCTGCCAATCGACGAGGTTGGTCGATTGCGCCATTTGCACGTTGGCGCGGTCGCCCTGCGCATTGGTCGCATAAGCGATGAACGCTCCGTCATGGAGCAGCACGAAGGGGTCGGGAAAATCGACGAGAAAGACCGGTTCGAACGGGCGAGTATCGCTGCTCGCAGCGGGGCCGCCCGCACCGAGGATCAGAGCCATCAACAGCAATAGGCAGGTCCGCACTCTGTACTCCGATTCATGCCTCGACTCGCTTTGCGTCGGCCTTGCGGCGCAACGGCGAAGGTCCATTGCGATGCTTGATATATTATCATACAAATCATGCAAATAAGAAAGCGACAGTCATTTTGAACGAAACGAAGCCCAGCATCAGCCGCGCCGATTTCGGCGTGATGCCCGACGGAACGCTGGTCGAGGCGATTACGCTGCGCAATGGCAACGGCCTGTCGGCCACACTGCTGAGCTATGGCGCGACGTTGCAGGCGATGCACGCCCCCGACCGCCATGGCACTTTCGCCGACGTGACGGCCGGGTTCGCCACACTCGATGCCTACCGCGCCGGTTCGCCCTATTTCGGGTCGAGCATCGGCCGCGTCGCCAATCGCATCGCCGGTGGCAGGTTCCAACTCGACGGCATCCTCTATTCGATTCCCGCAAACAATGGCCCCAACGCACTGCACGGCGGCCCATGCGGGTTCGACAAGCGGGTGTGGGCGATCGCTGCCTTGAGCGAGGAGCCGTACCCCACGGTCGACATGCGGTTGACGAGCGCCGATGGCGATCAGGGGTTTCCCGGCACACTCGACGTTCTGGCGCGTTGGTCGCTCGACGACGACGACTGCCTGTCGGTCGACTATGTCGCTACCACCGATCGACCGACGATCGTCAGCCTGACCAATCATGCATACTGGAACTTGGGCGGCGAAGGCTCGGCGGGCGGGGCCATGGGGCACCGGCTGCGCTTCCCCGCCGATCATTACTTGCCGACCGACGCGACGGCGATCCCGACCGGCGAACGTCGCCGCGTCGACGGCACCGCGTTCGATTTCCGCGAGGCGCACATCATCGGCGAGCGGGTGCGTGCCGCAACCGACGAACAGCTCCTGTTCGGGCGCGGCTACGATCATAATTTCATCGTCGCCCCCGCCACGGCGGGCACGGTTCGATCGGTTGCGTGGCTGAACGATCCGACGTCGGGTCGTACCCTCGAGATGTTTTCGGACCGACCGGGGCTGCAATTTTATTCGGGCAATTTCCTCGATGGCAGTCTCGTCGGCAAGTCGGGTCGTGCTTACCGCATGGGCGATGCCGTCGCGCTCGAACCCCAGATGTTCCCCGATACCCCGAACCAGCCGGAGTTCGGGTCGGTGCGCCTCGATCCGGATGAGACATATAGTCACCGGATCATCTTCAAATTTTCCGTGGAGCCATGATGATGGTCAAGTTTAGCGTGCTCAAAACAATTCTGCCGGTAACGCTGCTTGCCTGGACGCTGGGCTGCGCTCCCTTGCCGCAGTCGAACAGCGCCAAATCGGCAGGCCCTATACTGGCCATCGACAGTGACTTTCCCGATCCCGCTGTCCTGCAGGCGGCTGATGGCAGCTATTTCGCTTACGCGACACAAGGCTCAGTCGGTGGAACCATGCACAATATCCAGGTCGCACAGTCGAGCGATCTCATCGGTTGGACGCGCCTCGCCGACGCGCTGCCAGTAAAGCCGGCGTGGGCCAGCGCCACACAGGATTTCTGGGCGCCGCATGTCTCGTTCCATGATGGCCGCTACTATCTCTATTACTCGGCTAAGCCCGACGCCGCACTGAACGATCCCTCGCGCGGGCTGTGTCTCGCCGTCGCGACGGCGGATCGCCCGCAGGGACCGTTCACCGACATCGGCCGGCCACTGCTGTGCGGTGACAGTTTCATCAATATCGACCCTATGGCCTATGATGATCCTGAAACTGGGAAGACCTTGCTCTATTGGGGATCGGGTTTCGGCCCAATCAAGGTGCAGGAGCTCGCGGCCGATCGGGCATCCTTTGAGCCTGGCAGCCGACCGATCGACCTTATCGCGATCGATCCCACTCCCAACCCGTCGAACTACCGACGCCTGATTGAGGGGGCCTGGGTGGTACGGCGCGACGGCTGGTACTATCTCTTCTACTCGGGCGACAACTGCTGCGGGGAACAAGCGCACTACGCGGTTATGGTCGCTCGGTCTCGCCACGCCACAGGGCCGTTCGAGACGAGGGTGGACCATGACAGCATGCTACCTCGTCCGGTCGTCGAGGCCGATACAAATTGGCTAGCTCCAGGGCATAACTCCCTTGTGACCGACTCACAGGGAGGCTGGTGGACACTTTATCATGCAGTAGACAGAACACGGCCACGCACCAATGAGAGCGATCCGCCAAACTCGCGCAGGGTGATGCTCGTCAACCAAATCAACTGGCATGACGGATGGCCGCAAATCATTCGATCGGACGTCCCATAAACGTCGTAACGGATTTGCAGATCCACACATTGTTGCGGATGTATTCTTGTCCAGGAGCGCGACGCCTTCGCAGCGTGGGACATTCGACCGTTGCCCCGATCACTTGACGCCGTCTTGGTAACGCCGGAAGTCGACGCTGCGGTCCGGTCTTGGGCCACCAGCACTCATCCCTGTTAGTGCATGACCGGTTCCCTGTTTCTACAACTCGGATTCCCTGCTCGGCGGACGGAAATCCCCTGCTTCGAGTCTAGGGAATTTGCGTCACCAATGCTCGGGGATAAGGCAGTGGCCCACAAGCGGCGTGGGGGCGGGGCCGACCGCAAAGGGCGGAGCTCAAACACCGACCGCTTTGTGCGGTTGGGCCACAATCTGCTGTCCAGCAACGCCTATCGCGCCTTGACCCCCAATGCCCGTTCGCTGCTGGTAGAACTGGCCATGCTGGACAATGGGGCCAACAATGGCAGCCTGTATCTGAGCGTCCGGGATGCAGCGGCACGCATGGGCGTTGCCGATTTGACCGCGGCCAGCCGTGCCTTCGATGAGCTTATGGCCCTAGGCTTTATCGATCTGGCCCAAGACGCGCATTTCAGAGTGAAGGCGGCGGAGGCATCAAGGGCGCGATGCTGGCGGCTTACATGGCTTCCCTGCCCCAGTCGGAAGGCACCAACATGGGATGCTTGCCTGCGAACCAGCCCCACAAACCACGGCCCGGAAGCGTATGGATCGCGGGCTGCGCGCGCTCAAGAATTATCACAAAGCAAACGACCAAGGAAAAATGCCGGTATGGGATTCCAATACATTGGCGGCAATCCCGCCGGAATTAGCGACGGTGGCAGTAGCGAAATCCGATACGCTATATCAAGCAAATGGCGGATTAGCGCCAATGGGCTGCATTCGGGATTCCGCTACACATACAGCTATACCAGGGGGTATGGAGCCCCAGATTGGCTGGATTGCATGGTAGCAAGCTGACTGGACCCCCTCTTTTCGCTCATTCGTATTTTTCGCCTCCCTTTCCCGGCATGAGGTGAGTATATCCGCATGACCGCGAACGGCAAATCAACTGGCGGCGCTGAGAAAGCGGAAACGGCTGAAACAGCAGGCGAAATCAAAGCTGAAACCATGGCCGAGGCCATGACCCGTCCCTTTGTGCGGCATGGCCTTGTCGCACACGGTATGGTCAATCAGATGATCGGCGATGTGCCGGGCAATCCTACCTTGGGCGATTTCGGCAAGGCAAGTCAAAATGAAGCCGACAGGACCCGAGCCGGCGATCTAGCGTTGGCAAGCGAACTGCTGACCGCGCAGGCGCTGTCGCTCGATACCATGTTCACCGAATATGCCCGGCGCGCGACAATGAGTATGGGGGACTATCCACTGGCCATGGAACGCTTTGCCAAGCTGGCCATGCGGGCACAGGCCGATTGCCGCGCCAGTCTGGAGGCGTTGGCCAAGCTCCACCAGCCGCGCAAACAGACGGTGCGGCATGTGCATGTGAACGAAGGCGGGCAGGCCGTCATCGCCGACCATGTCCACCATCACGGGGGGACTGGAGAAAATGGAAAAAGTGTCGAACAATCCCATGCACCGGTCGCAACCGATCATTGCGCCCCGATGCTTGGCGCGGACCCGGACGGGTGCGGAGTGCCAATCCCCGGCGGTGAAGGGCAAGCGGCGATGCAGGATGCACGGCGGGACTAATCCCGCCGCACCGGTCGGCAACCGCAATGCATGGAAACATGGCGGCTACTCGGCGGAGACGAAAAGGGCCATGGCATTGGTGCGGGCGATGGCGCGGATGGCCGATTGAGGGGCACAATTTAACCTTTGCCGTCCGCCTCGTTCACCCCTTAATGGACGGCTTTGGGGGCCAGTTTGAGGGCCATCGCCAAAGTGACTGAGAAATAATCAATTTAAAACGATGTTATAACGGTATTGTTAGGTTCCCGCTACATCCAAGGCTTCTCCTCAGCTTGCGACACTTTGCGACAATTTTGCCGGTCGCTGACATAGTCGTGCGACGGATCGGGTCGATTGCAGCGTTGAACGGCGGGAATCCCCGCCCGTGCAAGCCACCCGCCCAAGGAGAGACTGTTATGATCACCCGCAACCGACTGATCCTGTCCGCCGCCGCTATCGCTCTCGTCGCCGCTGGCGGCGTTGCCGCGCAAAGCCCTTCCAATACGGTGCAGTCTGAGCAGCGCGCCCGGCCCGACGCCAATGGCGACGGCAATCTGACCCGCGCTGAAGCCACCGCCCACGCCACCGCGCGCTTTGCCCGGATGGACGCCAACGACGACGGTCGCCTGACCACTGCCGATCGTGCAGCGGCGCGTGAGCGGCGTCGTGACGAGATGTTCGCTGGCATGGATGCCGACGGCAATGGAGCGGTGACGCGCGCCGAATATGACGCCGCTGGCGAAGCATCGGATGCCCGCCGTGCCGAGCGCCGCGAAGCGCGCGCCGAGCGTCGTGGCGGCGAGGAGCGCGCCGGTGCCGGTCATCGTGGAGGTCGCCACATGGGCATGCGTGGCGGGCGTGGCCGTGGTGGTGCCGTGGCGTTGCGCCGTGCCGACACCAACAATGACCAGGCCATCGACAGCGCCGAGTTCATCGCTGCGGCCGAAACCCGCTTTGCCCGCGCCGACAGCAATAGCGACGGCACGGTGACCGCCGCCGAACGACAGGCGCGGCGTGCGTCGATGCGTGACCGCATGGGCCGTCGCGGCGGATCGGGCGCCGATATGCCGCCGCCCGCCGCCGACATGACCGACAACGAATAACATCGCGCTTTCTGTCCTGGGCCTCCCCCCTCCCTGGTCCGGGAACTAGAACCCCCCGGTTGCGGCCTTCCCCCGGGTCCGCAGCCGGGGGTCTATGTTTGCACCCGGGAACCGCTAAGGTTCGATCATGACCGAAACCGCTACCCGATTGCTGCTCGTCGATGACGAGGGTTCGATCCGCGAACCGCTTGGCGAATATCTCGTCGGGCAGGGGTTCGTTGTCGATCTCGCAGCCAGCGCCGCAGAGGCGCGGGGCAAGCTGACGGGCGGCAGCTATGATCTGGTCATCACCGACATCATGATGCCCGGAGAGGACGGGCTGAGCCTGACGCGGCATTTGCGCGAGACGCACAACCTGCCTGTCATTCTGCTGACCGCGCGGTCCGAGGAGACCGAGCGGGTAATCGGGCTGGAAATCGGTGCTGACGATTATGTCGCCAAACCGTTCGGTCCGCGCGAACTGGTCGCGCGCATCCGCGCGGTGCTGCGCCGCGCCCAATCGGGCGCGACCGATAGCCGGGTCGAGACGCCTGACGATGGCGAAACCTATCGCTTCGGCGACTGGACGCTGTCTACCGTGACGCGCGGCCTGGCCCGCGACGCGGGCGACGATGTCGATCTTTCGACCGGCGAATATCAGCTGTTGCTCGCCTTCCTGCGGCACCCGCGGATGGTGATGAGCCGCGACCGGCTGCTCGACATCGTTCGTGGGCGGGAGGCCGATGTGTTCGACCGCTCGATCGACAATCTGGTCAGCCGCTTGCGCAAGAAGATCGAGGATTCGCCCGCAGCGCCCGGTTTCATCAAGACCATATGGGGCGGCGGCTACAGCTTTTCTGCCGAAGTGCGGCGGTCGGGCTGATGCTACGGCGCATCGGCCCCAACAGCCTTGCCGGTCAGCTAATGCTGGTGCTGGTTGTGGCGTTACTGCTGGCGCAGGCATTCAATCTTGCGCTGCTGGTGCGAGCTTCCCGGCAGGAACGGCTGACTTCGGTCGCTGCCGGAGCGGCAGCGCAGATCGCCGACGCTAGCGACCGGGTTGCATCGGGTCTGCCGCTTGCTCTGATCGACCGCCGTGACCGGCGATGGTTCGACGATTCCCGGCGCGGCGGGCGCGACGACGGTGTGGCGCGATTAGACCGCGACGCTGATGGCCCGCGCCGCGGTCGCCGCATCATCCTTGCCGACACTCCCCGTTTCCGGCCCGGTATGAGCGAGTGGCCCGAGCTCGCGGCGCGCACCGCCGAATTTCTTGCGGACGCCAATGTTGATGTACGAAACGTTCGCGCCGCGCAGATGGCGGGGATGCGCCGCTATGATCCGGTCGGCAAACGCGAACGGTCAATAGCGATCATCGCCGTCGCGGCGCAATTGCCCGACAGCCGTTGGATCACCGTTCGCGCGCGTGTCCCTGCCAATCAGCCGCGCATCGGCGGCCTGCTATTGGTGCAGACCGGCATCCTGTTCATTCTGCTGCTCGGGCCGCTGTTGTGGGTGGCATGGCGGGTCAGCCGTCCGCTCAAGACGCTGGCACGCGCGGCCAGCGACATGCGCCCGGGCGCAGACGAAACGCCGGTGGTCGAATCAGGACCGGAGGATGTCCGCGCGCTGACCCGGGCGTTCAACGCGATGCAGGGCCGCATTCGCGCCATGCTGTCCGACAAGGACCGGATGCTCGGTGCGGTCGGTCACGATCTGCGCACGCCGCTCGCCAGCCTGCGGGTGCGCGTTGAGCAGGTCGATGATGAACCGCTGCGCGACAAGATGGCGGCGACTATCGCCGAGATGGCAGGGATGCTCGACGATATCCTCAGCCTCGCCCGCGCAGGCCAGCCCAAGGAGTTGCCGGAGCCGACCGATCTTGCTGCGCTGCTGGGCGAACTGGTCGGCGATTATCGGGCGATGGACCGCCCGGTCGATCTGGCTGCCGAAGGCGCGCTGGTGACGCGCACCGTCCGCTCTGCGTCATTGCGTCGCGCCTTGCGCAACCTGATCGACAACGCCGTGATTTATGGCGGCAGTGCTACTGTAGGTCTGGCCGAAAGCGTCGACGGCTGCGTCATCATTTCGGTCGATGACAATGGCCCTGGCATCCCGCCCGATCTCATCGTCGACATGATGGAACCCTTTGCCCGCGCCGAAGCGTCGCGCAATCGAGACACGGGTGGCAGCGGGTTGGGGCTGACGCTGGCGCGTGCGATCGTGCTGGCGGAAGGTGGCAAGCTGGAGCTGATCAATCGGAACGGGGGTGGCCTGTCCGCGCGGATCGTGCTGCCGCGTCAACCATAAACCCCTCAGACATAGACTGCGACGCCCTGCCCACCGACACTGATCAGTTCCCCACCGCTGTTCCAGATCGTCATCTCCTGTGCAGAAAAGCCGCGTTGTACCTGTCGCGTTTCGCTCAGCAGCAGCCACCAGCCGTCTTCGGTCGCAGGGTGGTCGGTGAGAAAATGCTGGACCCAAGTGCTGCTGGAGATTGGCCCGAACCGGGTGAACAGTGGCAGCGCCGCCGGGGGCAGGGCGTCGGCGAGGGCGAGGAGTGCGATGTGCGGGTCGCAATTCGGCGTATCGACCCAGCGCACCCAGGTGAGGATGCTGCCCTCGCTTTTGCCATGGCCGAAGCCGCGGCCTTCGCTCGGGCGCATCTCGAACTTGCGGGCGAACTCCGGGCGAACGGGGTGGTCGGGGATTGCTTCCAGCTGTTCCGGGCGGCGGATGGCGGGCAGCGGGATGGTAGCGAGATCGACATGGCTGTCGCGCGGTTTCATGAAGGTGAAGACGGCGTTGGTGCCATAGCCGCTGTCGGACGACAGGTCTGTGCCGATGAAGCGGCTCGATTTCGACTGGCGCAAGGCGCGGGTAGAGACGCTGACATCGCCGCCGACCGGGCCGACGAAGCTGACCTGCGCGGTGCGGAGCGGGGCGTCGCCGGGGTGATCGCGTTGCGCGGCGTCGAGGCTGAGCGCGGCGGAGATGCCGCCATAAGTGGTGCGGCCCTGCATCCAGTCGGGGCCGATGGCGTAGTGGCGCTGGCCGTCGCGCGGTTCCCCGGTGGCGAGCAACTGGTCGAGGGTGGTGGGGGTGGGAGAGTCGGTCATTGGTTGGTCCTTCTCCCCTCCCGCTCGCAGGAGGGGTCGGGGGTGGGGCGAGCGCAGCGAATTATTGCTCTGGCGGCGAAAGCCCACCGTGTTGCAACTAGGCAGCACGCTGCCAAGTCTCACTGCCCCTCCCGCAGGCGGGAGGGGAGGCGGAGAAGTCATTCCTCTAGCGTAAACGTCAGCCCGGCATTGGCTTCAAGCCGTTCGGCGAGCTTGCGGCCGAGCAGCGCACCGGGGGTCCAGACGCCACCTTCGCGTGGGCAGTCGATCAGGGCGATGCCGGTTTCGGCGAGCATTTTCGATGTCGATCCATAGCCGGGGTCGCGGTCGCCCTTGACCGACAGGCGCAGTTTGCGGCCATCGGGATATTCGGCGATAAACAGGACGTCGTAGAAGCCGGTGTCGCGCTCCTCCTTCGTCGGGCCTTCGCCGGGCTTGGGGTCGTTTGGCGTGCCGATCATCGGCGTGGTGGCGATGTAGTTGGCGGCGGCCTCGCCAGCCTCACCGGGGCCGGTCAGCATCATCTCGTCATAGACGAAGTCGGTTCCATAGAGATGTCCGAGCAGTGCATTGCTGCGGTGGACATTCTTGGTGTTGATCGGCGCCATGATGAAATTGGTCGCCCAGCTGCCGATGCTTTCGTCATATTCGGGCTTGGTGCCGGCGGGCTGTTCGGGGCCGTCGAAACCGGGGACAAGGCCGAAGGGGTTGGCGAGCGTAGCAATGATGCTGCGGTCCAGCGCCGCTGCCGCCATCGTCGCTTTGAGGCTGGCCGCAGTGCCGCCGGAGAATTTGCCCTGCATCGCCCGCACGCGGCCCTTGATGCGCGGCGCGGGTGCGCCGAACCGCTCGATGCATTCCAGTTGCAGCATCAATACGCCGAGATCGAAGGGGATCGAATCAAAGCCGCAGGAGAAGGTGATGAGCGCGCCCGAGGCCTTGGCTGCACCGTGATGCGCGTCGATCATCTGCCGCATCCACGCAGGCTCGCCGCACAGATCGGCGTAATGCGTTCCGTTTTTGACGCAGGAAGCGACAAGCTCGTTGCCGTAAAGCTGGTAAGGGCCGACGGTGGTGACGACGACGCTGGTGCTGGCGGTCATCGCATCGAGCGAGGCGGGATCGCTGGCGTCGGCGACGACCAGCGGCGTGTCCGCAGGGGCGCCGATCAGATCGCGGACTTCGGCGAGCTTGTCGGCGCTGCGTCCGGCCATTGCCCAGCGCGGGGCATCGGCCTTTTGCGCCAGATATTCAGCTACCAGCCGACCGGTGTAGCCTGTCGCCCCGTAGACGACGATGTCATATTCGCGTGCCATGTGCTTCCCCTGTCGTGCGTCGACGAAGGTCGCATAGTTCGCCCCGTCCTTGGTTCAGCGCTGCCAAAAGGAGCGGCGCTGCGGCGCGGCAGTCGCCGGTGCCACGGGAATGTCACTGCCAGCATTTCGTGCGGCCTGCAATTCCACGTCGCGCTCGTGGATCGTCGCATCCTTCTGCGCCAGTTCGGTGCGGCGGCGCGCACGCATCGCGTCATAGCTATAGCGCGTCTGTCCGAAAGCGAAGAGGCTGAGCAATCCGCCGATGATGCCGGTGGCCTGCAATGCAAGCAGCTGCATCACGGGATCGGTATAAGGGCGATAGAGGATGACAATAGCACCGAATGCCAAGAGACCGAGCAGAATGCACACGGTGCGCAGCAAGACGCCGAGCGCCAGTGCTATGCCGAGCACGATCGCGGCAATGCCCATGCCGGTCGCCACGGCGGGCTCCAATGTGCCATCAACGATTTGCGGTGAGGCGCTGCCGGGATCGAACAACCGTCCCGATCCGATGACGATGAAGGACAGCGCGATCAGCAATCGGCCGACCAGTGCGACAAATGATGAAAACATGGTGGATTTCCCTGATGCCGCGCGCCGCGCGCGGCTCCTGTGAGGGTAATCGTTTCGCTGGGGGTTGGTTCCGTCTTTTGCTTCCTCCCCTCCAGGGCAGGTGGCTCGCTGTGCGAGACGGAGGGGCCGGAGCGGCCTTGGGCAGCGTTGCGGAAGGCCGCACCGGCCCCTCCACCATCCTTCGGATGGTCCCCCTCCCCCAAGAGGGAGGATGCTCGCTACAGCTTTGGCAATGTCACGCCGCGCTGGCCCATATATTTGCCGGCGCGGTCGGCATAGCTGGTTTCGCATGGCTCATTCCCATGCAAAAACAGGAACTGGCACGCGCCTTCATTGGCGTAGATTTTGGCAGGCAGCGGCGTGGTGTTGCTGAATTCGAGCGTCACATGCCCTTCCCACCCCGGCTCCAAGGGCGTCACGTTGACGATGATCCCGCAGCGCGCATAGGTCGATT